>JABIGQ010000033.1 GCA_018650085.1 Candidatus Magasanikiibacteriota bacterium
GCTATTGTTTCTCGTGAATTAGGAGTTCCTTGTATTGTAGGCGCAAAAAAAGCAAGAAGTATTTGTAAAACAGGATCTCCAGTAACGGTATCATGTGCAGAAGGAGATGAGGGAGTAGTATATAAAGGGGCATTGCCATTTGAAGTAAAAAAGACAACTATTACCAATTTACCAAAAACAAAGACAAAAATCATGATGAATATTGGGGATCCAGATAACGCTTTTGCATTGTCTGCTCTTCCTCATGATGGTATTGGACTGGCAAGAGAGGAATTTATTTTTTCTAATTTTATTCGTATCCATCCGTTGGCGCTTATTCATTATCATAAACTAAAGGATAAAAAAGCAAAGAAAAAAATAGCAGACATGACACGTGGTTATAAAAAGAAATCAGATTATTGTGTAGATAAACTTGCAGAAGGAATAGCACGTATTGCTGTAGCTACTTATGATAAACCAGTTATTATTCGCTTGAGTGATTTTAAAACAAATGAATACGCGACGCTTATTGGTGGAAAAGAATTTGAACCAAAAGAAGAAAACCCAATGCTTGGGTGGAGAGGGGCAAGTAGATATTACTCAAAAGAATATAAAGAAGCATTTCGACTAGAATGTGAAGCTATAAAAAAAGTAAGAGATGATTGGGGACTGACCAATGTTATTGTCATGGTACCATTTTGTAGAACACCAGAAGAAGGAAAAAAAGTCCTAAAGACCATGGCATCATTTGGGTTAAAACAAGGAGAAAATGGATTGCAAGTATATGTTATGTGTGAGATCCCTTCAAATGTTGTTCTTGCAGATGATTTTGCAAAATTATTTGATGGGTTTAGTATAGGATCAAATGATTTAACACAGCTTGTATTAGGAGTAGATCGTGATTCAGCATCTGTGAGTCATGTATATGATGAAAATAATGAAGCCGTAAAGACACTAATAAGACAAGTCATAAAAACAGTTCATAAGCATAAGAAAAAGATTGGTATTTGCGGGCAAGCCCCAAGTGACTATCCTAAATTTGCAGAATTTCTTGTACGAGAGGGGATAGATAGTATTTCTCTAAACCCAGATACAGTCGTAGAAACAAAGAAACGTGTCGCTGCATTGGAAAAAACATTGGGAAGAAAAGGAAATAAAACACATAAGCCATTTTTAGGACTTGTCGTTGCACTTGGGATGATGGCGGCTGGTATTATGGCATTGGGGGCTGGATGTGTGGGACCTACAGATGATATTGTCATGCAGACAAATAATTATGTGTCTCCTTCACAAATTCGTGAACGTGCTATTGAAAAGATAACAGAACAAAAAGAAGAAGAATTAGCAAAACATCAATCAGTATTTGAAGATAATACATTCGCAGATCTAACATTATCATATCCAAGCACATGGGCGACAAAGAGATGGCCAAATGGTATTGTATTTGAAAATAAACAAACAGGAGAGTATGTTAGTTTATTTCAGCAATTGGTAGATCATCCTGTGGCAGAAGATAAAAAAGAACGTATAGCCATTGCCGGAAAAGATGCATGGAAGTTTCAAGATACTATAGGTGGTATTGATACCACAAGTACTATAATGATCGTAGAGATATCTAAAGATGAAGATTCGGTATTAGAATTAAATGGAAATGGTGAAGAATTCCAACGTATACTTGACTCTATCATATTTGTGGGAGATGGAAATGATTCATGGAACCATTGGGATGTTCGTGAAAAACGTGTGTGTGTCCAAATGATTACCTATGCAAAAGCTTCTGATGATGCTTCTTGTCAATTGTTTTCTACGCCGTGTGATGTTCCAGATAGCTGGCAGGTATGTGATAGTAGTGATTTAGAGGCAGAAGAATAAGTTTATAAAGAATAAAAAAACATCTCGCTAAGCGAGATGTTTTTTTTATGTTATGCAGTTGGGTTTATTTCTGTTTTTTCAAATAAATCCATAATAGCCATAACTTCATCTGGATAACTTGGGAGTACTGTCCCATTATACCAGTATAGTTTTTCTGCGACGTCATTATCTTTATAATATCGTGCAGTACTTTCACGGTTTCCTGATAAATGCATTCCTACTACTTCAATAGATTCATTGAAATCTTCAAATGCAATTTTACATGAACCCCAACCAAAAGGGTTGTTATTCAAGAGGTGTCTCCCTCCAGATGATTCACGTACCGCAATGGCAGGAAGTAAACGCCAATCCATGTCATATTTATCTGCTACAGCGATAAATTGTTCACCATAGCCTTCCAATGGCATATTTCGCTTTGCAAAGTATGCATCGATCTTTTCTGCACGAATATCTTCAACTGCTTCTACTGCATGAGCGGTTTCTATAATTGCAGGAATGTATTTTGGAACAGTATACGCTTGTTTCGTTGCAATATCTGTAAATCCTGCAAAGATAAGTAATAGTGTATTCATATGTTTGAGTTAATAAATAAATGTATTATAAAAAGCCCCATATGGGACTTGTTTTACAATAGTACATTGTATCACATTTTCACACCCTTGTCAATAGTTTTTCCTATTGACTTTGCTAAGATTAGCGAAGAATGTGGGCTTAAAAAATTGGGGTGGGCAGTGAGGGAGGAGCTCACTGCCCGTGTGGTACGTTGATAATCAGGAAGGGTTCTTTTCTCCTTTTTCGATTTGTTGTAGTAGTTTTTCGGCTTCTTCTGGAGTCATCTGTTGGACAACTTCTTTAGCCTCCTGATGTTGTTTTATAATCCTGCGGTCTGTTATTGAATATGTAAGAGCTTTGTTTATTCTTCTTGGCATGATTCCCTTTTTGTTGTATAGGACAGCCATCTCCTCCATGACTGCAGTTGTAGTAGACGTACAATGACAGAAAAAGAGCAGTAAGTCAAGGATATATATGCTATACTACATACATTCTTAACAAATTATATTATGCAAACTATAGAAAAAAAAGTATTTCCTAAACCAATATCATTTAAAAAACTTATAGGACCTAGTTTTATTATTCTCGCTCTGGGGCTGGGATCTGGAGAAGTGATTCTCTGGCCATATATGGTAGCAAATTACGGTCTTGGGATTGCATGGGGTGCACTCCTTGGGATTACATTTCAGTATTTTATAAATATGGAAATAGAACGCTATGCACTGGTAAAAGGGGAGAGTGTATTTGTAGGGATTGCAAAAATATTCCCAAAGGCAGTATATTGGTTTATTATCTCAACGTTTATAGGATTTGGATTGCCAGGAATCATAGCTGCTTCTGCAAAAGTTCTAGGTGTTATTCTAGGAATAGAAAACTTCAAATGGTTAGCTATTGTTATGCTTCTTATCATTGGGATTATTCTTTCATCTGGAAAAACGGTGTATAGTATGATGGAACGCCTGACAAAGAGTATCATTTTAATTGGTGTCCCATTTATTTTCATATTGGCAGTATGGCTAAGTACAAAAATGGATTGGCAAGCTTTGGCTTCTGGATTAGTGGGTAGGGGAGAAGGATATACTTTTTTACCAATTGGTATTGGGCTCGCTACATTTTTTGCGGCATTTGCATATTCTGGTGCTGGTGGAAATCTAAATTTAACCCAGTCAATATATGTGAAAGAAAAAGGATATGGCATGGGGAAGTATTCTCAGAAAATTGCAGGATTGTTTGCAAAGAAAGATGGAGATCAACGTATCCGTTTATCTGGGACTCCATTTGTACATAATAAAGAGAATTATGCACGATTTAAACAATGGTGGAAGATGATAAGCTTGGAGCATTTGCTGGTATTTTGGTTTGTTGGGTTATTATCTATGTGTGTGCTTATGCTTTTATCTTATACTACTGTGTTTGGTCTGTCAGATAATGCAGAGGGAATTAATTTTGTGATTAGCGAAGGATTTGCTATTGGGGAGAACATATTCCCAGCTATGGGGACTTTATTTTTATTTGTCGTATCTGTGATGTTATTTCAAACACAGTTAGGCGTAATGGATTCTACCTCTCGTATTATGGCAGAAAACATTGCAATAAAAAAATTAGCACATGATAAAAAAAATACAGTGCAGTTAAGTAAGATATATTATATATTTGTCTGGACGCAAATTGCATTTGGGATTACATTGTTTCTCTTTAATATATATGAACCAAAGACCTTGATTATTTTAGGGGCTGTGATAAATGCATTTGCTATGTTTGTGCATACGGGGCTGGTGTTTATTATCAACCACAAGCTCCTAGAAAAGCCCTACAGGCCATCTTTATGGCGAAAGGTGATCTTGGTAGGTATATTTCTATTTTTCGGCTTTTTTAGCGGATTAGTGTTATTAGATAAGATTGGGTGGTAGGAATGATTTCTTGACTTTCTTTTTTATACATGGCATATTGTTGGTATTCTACATGATAGTGTAAAAGGAGGATTTATGAAAAAAGAGGAAACTAGTTGTGGATATTGTGGTAGATCAGAAGATCAAGAGTGGGGGATGGTGCGGCCTTGTTGCGATCTGCGGCAGAATTTTTCTGCATCTAAGCCTTCTAAGGATCTTCCTCTACAAGTGGGGACTACACCTAAAGATTCTTATTTTACTGTTGTGCCGAGGAAATGATTTTTTTTCATCACACAGTATCTTTTTTACTCCAGTGCACATGGGAGGTGTGTTGGGGTTTTTATTTTTTGTTGGGCATTTATAACTTTTTATAGGTTGGTGGCATTTTTTACATCTGTTAGGTGTGTAAAATGGCATCTGCCTCAGTCTGCACTTTAGATGTAGGCTGATTATCAAGTGAAGGAGTGAGTAATGAGTGACGAAACCAAGCATGGCGCTGTTAAGTTCAGTAGAGAGTTGGCTAAAAAAGGTACGTTCTACGGGTATGTTACTGTAGACAGTAGTGGAGAGAATCTTTTCTTCTACAGCGGTGATTACAAAAGTTCTGACATGCCGCCCCGTATGCCCGAGAAGGGGGATAGGCTTTCTTTTAAGGTTGTGCGAGGCCCCAAGGGGAGCAATGCCAGCCAGTGGACGTTTGTTGACGAGCTACTCATAAAGGAGTAGCTTTACACTACACGGTCAGCAATCAAATCCGCTCCGCCAGGCGTTCGACTATAGTCGACCATTCTGGCGGGCGCGGTTTAGATATTTTCCACTCTTTAGAGTGTTTTTTTGTACCAAAAAACCCACTTATTGTGGGTTTTTTATTTGCGGACTGGACGAGACTCGAACTCGCAACTTCTGCCGTGACAGGGCAGTGCTCTAACCAATTGAACTACCAATCCTCGTCTTCGCTTCTCCTATCGTCGAAGCTGCGCCGAGCAAGCTACTTATGTTTATTTGGCTTATGTCACCTGTGAGCCAAGTAGCTATACAATATCATTGAACTATGCTTTTTTTTCGTGCATAAGCTCGTGTAACTTTTGACCTGATGTTTTTGCTTTTGCGGCACGTTTCAATTTCTTGATATTTCTTTTTGCTTTTGCAATCAAACGTTTTTGAAATCTTATTTGATTATTTTTCTTTCGAACACCCATAGATTTTGTTAACAAATTACAGGCATATAATACTTGATTTATACTATATTGTCAAGAGAAAAATATGGGTATAAAAAAACCTACATGATGTTCATACAGAGCAAGAGGATAAAGGAGGGTATATCCTCGCTCATGTATGAACATGATATAGGCTTTTAGTATAGATTTTCTTAGGGGAGATCACCATGGTGTTCGTACAGAGCAAGAGGACAAAGGAGGGGGTGTCCCCGCTCATGTACGAACACGATAGTGACCTATGTTTCATCAATATAAAAATTGATGATGCAACAGTCTAGCAGTTTTCAAGCAAGTTGTCAAGTATGTAGGGGCTGTCTTGTAGGGGAGATCTGTGGATAAACTACATTTTTGTAATAAAAAATCCCCCAATTGGGGGAAAGTTCTATATTGTTTTTATTTCACAAATTCAACAATCTTTTTAAACACTGCTGGATTTTCTGCAGCAATGTTAGAAAGCATTTTTCTGTTTAGTCCAACTTGTTTTTCTTTTAGCTTTCCTGTAAATACGCTGTAACTCATGTCATAGAGACGAGTTGCTGCGTTGATACGGGTTTGCCATAATCGTCTAAATGTACGTTTTTTTACACGACGATCACGATATGCATGCATTCCTGCACGAGTATCTGCTGTTTTTGCTTGTTTTTGTAGTTTTCTTAGTCCACCACGAAATCCTTTTACGCGTTTCATTAGTGATCGGCGTTTTTTCAAGTGTCCTAAACCACGTTTTACTCTAGGCATATAATTTTATTTATTTTGCGTATGGCATTGAGCGCATAACTGTTTGGTAACTCGTTTTTGCTGCATTAGCATCAACTCTTTTCGCTGTACCAGTATTGCCATCTTCTTTACCATTGAAATGGGCACGACCACCACGGGCATGCATCAACTTGACCTTTGATTTGTTTTTTGGCTTGGTTGTGCGAAATCTTTTAGCTGTTGCCTTGTGTGTTTTTATTTTTGGCATACAAATTCTCTTAGATAAGATGTGTGGGATTATACAGTATATACCCCACATTAGTCAAGGGCTCCCTGTGTATTAATACTATTTTACGCTTTTATAATAATTGCTGTGATTTTATTTCCTTGGCGTTTTGCTTCTTGTTCGTATTTTAGTTGCATGTCTTCTGTGAGAAGTGCATGAAATTTTTCAATGACTTGATATGCAAGTGGTGTTTTATACCTCTCTGCTCCACGGAGGATAATTTCTACTTTTACTTTATCTCCACGATCAAGAAACTTTGCAGCTTGTTTTTTCCTTGTGTCAAGATCTCCTGGACCAATGCGCATAGAAAGGCGGATTCCTTTTAGATCACTGACGTGAGATTTATTTTTTTGTTTTCTTGCTTCTTTTTCTTTTTGGTATTTAAAGTGTTTAAAGTCAAGAATTTTTGCAATAGGTGGCAGTGCTTTTGGGTTAATTTCTACTAAATCAAGTTCTTTTTCTTTTGCAAGATCTAGAGCTTCTTTCGTAGACATTACTCCCAAATTTGTCCCGTCTGCCCCAAGAACACGTATTTCTGTCGCTTCTATCTTATCATTGAGATTATATCTTGGGATAAGGGATTTTTGCGGTCGTCTTTTTCTAGATATTCTCATAATTTTTTAAATTAGGATGTCTGAAGTGTGTTAATTTATTTAATACAAAAAATGGCGTAGCCATTTTTCGTGGAGATGCCGGGAATCGAACCCGGGTCTAGATCGGGTTACCTATGTACTCTACATACATAGATGTTTTGTTATTTCATGTATTATCTAGAGAAAACATCAAAAAGATAATACACTAGTCCTGATTTGGGTTCAGATCTCGTGTCAGGAGGCACAGAGATCCTACGCTCGCTGAGAGGGGAAACCCCTCTATGGTTGACACCGCTGATATGAATAGCGAGTATCTTCATGGCGATGGCTGTATGAACCCTTAGGCTACAGCAGGTGCGAATGCAGGGACGCTAAATGCTTGCGCAATAGCTCCTTTCACTCGACTGATAACGTTTGCACGTATCAAGTTGTCCCTGATTTACAAGAGAGAACAATCTTGGCATGCATACATAGATAACAAATCCGTCTATCGAAGCCTGTCATCCCCGCGAAAAGTGGCGCTTGTGTGTAAGTATCACTTTTCGCAAGGACAAATGCTTATATATTAAATTATAATGAACTTGTAAGGGAGGTTTGTAAAATAGAACATAAATTATAAAATTATAAATTCATGCTATTTTACAAACCTCCCTTAAACATTCGTCTGTCTTCTCGATCTTGCTCTCGTTTTTTTATGGTTTGACGTTTGTCAAATTGTTTTTTTCCACGTGCAATACCGATTTCCATCTTTATCTTTCGTCCCTTAGTATACACAGAAAGTGGGATGATTGTCAAGCCTTTTTCCTGTGATTTTCCTCTTAAATAAGCGATTTCTTTCTTTTTTAATAATATGGCTCTGGAGCGTTCTGGATCATAATCTGCTATATTACTTGCGTATTTGTATTTTGGAATATGTAGATTTGTTAATTGTGGGGTATTTTTATGAAAAGTGACATAAGATCCTGCCATGCGTATATTTCCTGTTCTAAGTGATTTTACCTCTTGTCCGGTCAATACTAAACCAGCCTCGAGTGTATCTAGGATCTCATAATCAAATCGTGCTTTTTTGTTTTTTCCAAGTGTTGGCATAGGACCTTGCTTATTGATTGTATATATTGTACTATATACAGCCAATAATGTATACTATATTTATATTATTTTTGCAAGACAGTATGAATACTCCATTGACAATAGGTACTGGCGTAGGTGTAATAAGTTTTATTGCATTGCTATTAATCCATAGATTTCCATCACTGGCAATATTTTTTCCTGTGATGATCTTTTTTATTGGGGGACTTATGCTAGCGTACTGGTATATAGATATTCGACATGGATGGAAGTATCCTGTATTTCCTCATATTATTGTGACGGTATTATCTCTATTTGCATTATTATCTATCTTGGAGTTGCCTCAACTGCGTTATATGCTTATGCTCATTATAGCGGCAATACTGGGGATATGTTATGGATGGGGAATGAATCAAGAGGACGCTACATGGAAGAGTGAGAAACCTTTTCGTCGTTTTGTTGCTATTATTGTTGCTTTGGACGCATATGCAGTGATGTCATTCTTTTTTGCTCTGGCATCTTTTGATCCTTCTCCTAGGCTTCCTTTAATATTTACTATACTTGGTGGAGCTTTATTTGCGGGTATGTCACTTCTTATGTGGCGATTGTATTTTTTTGTAAAAATAAAGGCTTTTATATTTTGGATGGTTATTATGGGGATTATGAGTGTAGAGATTATTTGGGTGGTGCACTTTCTTCCCTTTGGGCCTACTGTATTAGCCCTTCTTACTACTTGGCTTTGGTATGTTGCACAGTTATTGGTTCGGTTTCATTTTTCTTCTCGTGGGATTGTCTGGGAGCGTCAGAAATTCTTCCTTATTGCAAATAGTATACTATTTGTGTTATTGTTATGGCTATTCGTAAGGTGGGTGTAAGTAATCATAATATAAATACATGAAAATATTTCCTCCACATTTGCCACCACGTGCATGTCGTGTGCCGTTTAGAAGAGCATATCAGTCTGTCCCTTTGATATTGGCATTTTTTTTGATTGCAATATTAAGCGCATTTACTACTACTATGGGAGCGATTGCTTGGTTTATGCCATTTCAATATATGTCACAACCAGGTATAACTGTGGTTCGAGCGCCTGGGGAAGGAACAGAAGTTAAACTATTAGATGAATTGGTACAACAACAAGTAAAGAAGAGGATTGTTCATATATATGATACTCGTGAGAAGCTAGGTGGTGCGTATTATGCTACTGGAGCAAAAAAAGGTACAGCAATGATTCTGAGTGCAGAGGGTTGGGCAACCATGCTATTACCTACGTATACGTGGGGAGAAGAGTATTTTTGGGAGGTTGTAGATTATCAGGGACGTGTGTATAAGGTCTCATCTCTTGTGCGTGATTCTGCTACTGATATTGTGTATTTTCGTATGAATGGAGATAGATTCCGTGGAGATGTAAGTTTCCCAGATTGGGATATGCTAGATGTGAAAGATGTATTATGGAGCCCAAATAATTTGGAGAGGTCAATGATGTTAGGTGATATAGATATATTATCTAATGAAAAATCATTTCTATTAACGAAAGAACATGCAGCATATACAGTTTCTACTTTAGATGGAGATGAGTTGCCAGTATATGATCCTTTGATTTTAAAAAACGGAGCTTTTGTTGGATTTTTGAGAAAAGATGGGACAGTATTACCATCATGGTATGTATCTGCACAATTAGTATCCTTATTTGAAACAGGGACGGTAGGTTATAGTGGTATTCCTGTGAAGGGGACTGTTGTAGATCATAGTGTAAATGGGGAGCATGTGTATGAAGTGGTTTCTGGATTTTTTGTGTCATTTCTTCCGTATCAGTTATATGGTGGTGGTTTGCTCCTGCATGATGTGATTATAGAGGTAGAGGGACAGCCGTTTCATATATATGAAACACAAAGAGATATATTGTTAGATGAACATGATACTGTGCATATGCGTGTATTACGTGGTGGAGAGATGATAGATGTAGATGTAAAGAAGGTGCGGTTGTAGTTTTGTTTTATATAAGAGAAGAAAAATATTGAATATTTAGTTTAATTTATATTTTATGTCTTATAAACAAAAAATACAATTATTATGGTTAGATGCATCAGAAGTTACTGATGATATGAGAAAGAAAATTATTGAAACAAAAAAAATGGCTAAATCTGAATTTATTGATATAAATGAAGAGTGGGAAGAAGTAGTAGATTTTACACATATACAGGATGGGGGAGTTGGTATAGGAGATGTTATAACTGCATTGTCATAAAGTATGGGATTGCCCGTTGTCCTATCGGCAACTCGCAATGACGTGTGGTATTGATTCATATTACATAGCTCTGATATAACTAGCATGAGAACAGAAAATAATGTATACTATAGATACATTATTTTTTTACATTTTTTTATGCATTCACCTGTACGTATTTTAATAAAACGAAAGATTTTTTTATTGTTTGTTGGATTAAGTGTTGCGATATTATCTTTTCTAGTGACTATCATTATGCCACTGGAGTATCGTGCAGATGCAGATTTGTTAATTATTTCAAAAACAAGATATGGAGTAGATCCATATACGGTTATAAAATCAGCAGAACGAGTGGGGGAGAATTTAGCACAAATTGTTTCTACAGATGATTTTTATAAAAAAGTAATTGATCAGCCGGGATATAATTTAGATACAGAAAAATTACAAGCGTTATCTCCTAGGGAAAGAAGAAAAAAATGGGGGAAAACAGTAAATGCGTCTGTAGTATTTGGGACAGGGATACTGCGTGTGAGTGCGTATAATGAAAATAATGAGCAGGCAAATGCATTTGCAGGGGCTGCGGTAGATGCGCTTGTGGCGCAAGGATGGGAATATGTAGGTGGAGATGTCACTATGAAGATAGTAAATCGTCCTGTGGTGACTCGTTTTCCTGTGCGCCCAAATATGATTGTTAATGTGGTGTTAGGATTTATTGTAGGTGTATTGCTTGCTGGAGTATTGGTGTTGAGAAAGAGGTTTTTGTAAAGATATATTTTTTATTTATGAAATCACGTCATTGCGAACTGCCGATAGGACAGTGCGGCAATCCCATACTTAAGCACAATAAACATGAAATTATATTATACATATATTTTAACAAATACTAAAAAGACAGTATTGTATGTAGGAGTAACACAAAATATACAAAAAAGAATGATTGAACATAAACAAGGCAAAGGTTCTCATTTTACAAAAAAGTATAATGTACATGTCTTGGTTTATGTCGAAAGGTATTATAGTATAAAAGATGCAATAAGTAGAGAAAAACAATTAAAATCTGGTTCACGTGCGAAAAAGGAGTTTTTAATTAATAAAAGTAATCCAAAATGGGATGATTTATATGAAAAGTGGATTTGCTGAGATTAAGTTTTGGATCGCTTCATTGTTTCTCTTTTTTACGTCATTGCGAGGAGGTACGACGAAGCAATCCCAGAGTTAAATGCGATAAAGCATGGGATTGCCGCGCTGCGCTCGCAATGACGTGATATATTGAGTGGAAATTTAAAAAAATATTATTTCCAAATAAAAAGTTTGCCTCTTCTTTATATAAAATTTTACAACCTAGATATTTTGATTATTTGGGAAATGAAGGAGTGCGCAGAAAGATTGAATATAAAAAAAGAAGGGTTTCCTTAGGTAATTAGCCGTTTGGATTCCCTTCGTCTTTATTATTTATAATATACATGAAAAAAAGGTTTTTGTCAATTTGTTGTCAGGTTCTGATTAGTTACTTTTAGGGTATATTTAGGAAAATTGTGTTTACATAGCACAGACTATGAAAATATGGTATAATTTTACTGGAGATATAAAAGTCTTGTTTTTTATGTAAACACATTGACAAAAGGGCTTTTTTATGCTATAGTGTATCGTTAATTAGAGGAATAATTAGTCATTTATTTATATATAATATCGTCATATGGCAGAGAAAACAGCGCAATTTGATTTTTTTGCTGAGTATGTCTTGGGGTTACTTGAATCTTTTGGGTTAGTGGGGCTTACTGAGGACCAAATAAATACATATTTACCACAGTTAGTGGCACAGCTAGAACAGCGGGTGGGTATTACATTATTACCTAAGTTAAGTGATAAAGATGGAGATACATTTGCTCGTATGATAAGTACTCCTGAGGTGAGTGGAAAAGATTGGCAAGAATTCTGGAATAAGGCCGTCCCAAACTTTGAAGAAGAATTACATAAGATTCTTATTGATTTTAAAGAGGAGATGAAGACGTTTTTAGTATAATAGACTTATTATGAAACAAATTTAATTAAAATATGAGTAAATTAGTAAATAACAATGGGTATAAAAAATTAGTTTTTTGTATTACTGATATACTGGAGTTTGGACGTAAAAAAGTTTATTTGCAAGTAAACGATGTCTTGGCAAAAACATACTGGAATGTAGGGAAGCAGATTGTTGAATATGAACAAAAGGGATATAAAAAGGCAGAGTATGGTTTTGGGGTATTGAAAAATTTATCAAAAGATCTGACTCAGAAATTTGGTAGGGGGTTTTCAGTAGATAATCTGGAAAACATGAGAAAGTTTTATATAGTGTATCCAATTTCCGAGACACTGTCTCGGAAATCTCAGACACAGGCTGATCAATCGTTTAAACTTAGTTGGTCTCATTATGTCCGCTTAATGGCAATGAAAGATAACGATGAGCGTAGTTTTTATGAGATTGAATGTATTGAAAATAATTGGTCACTCCGTGAACTGAATCGTCAATTTGACTCGGCATTGTATCAAAGATTAGCTTTAAGCAAAGATAAAGCTGGAATTAAGAAATTATCAGAAAAAGGACAAGTAATTGAAAAAACAAGCGATAGTTTAAAAGAACCGTACATTTTAGAATTTTTAGGAATTGAAGATTCCCATCAATATTCTGAAAGTGATTTGGAAACAGCCATTATTAATAATTTGGAGAAATTTCTTTTAGAACTAGGGAAAGGCTTTACATTTGTAGCTAGACAACAACGTATCACAAATGGTCCAGACCATTATTTTATTGATCTTGTTTTTTATAATCGATTGCTTCAATGTTTTGTTTTAATGGATTTGAAAATTGGAAAAATCAAACATCAAGATATTGGACAAATGCAGATGTACACGAATTATTATGATAGAGAAGTTAAAATCAAAAAAGAAAATCCAACTATTGGAATTATTCTTTGTAGAGAAAATGATCATTTTGTGGTGAAATATTCATTGCCAAAAGAAGAAAATCAAATTTTTGCAAAAGAGTACAAACTTTATTTACCCAAAAAAGAGGAATTGGAGGCAGAAGTGAAAAAACTTTTGGATTAAAAATTATTTTGTAATTTACATTAACATATATATGTCTGTACAGTCTAAAAATAATAATTTAACAGATAAAGATCGTGAATTGGCTTTAGAGTTGTATGAGGAGTTAGGTATGGATATAGAAGAGCTTTTAGGAGAAATTCGTAGTGTGAAGAAAAAGATTCTGGAAGAAAAAAATAAAAAGGGTATTAAAAAAACACTTGAGGATATTATTTCTATTCAAGATTCTTAATTTTTATAGTATGGGTAACACTCGTGATAAAATACATAGTTTACGTAGTCTTGAAAAAAAGTCTATCCCTAAATTAGAAGAACATGTACAAAAAGAGAAAAGTGAAGAGAGTATTCGTGAAGTAAAAAAAGATGCTGGTACTGTTATTAGATCTTTAGAGACAGCAGGTAAAAATCTTAAGAAACATTTGGAAGCTGCAGGGATTGAAAGTGGTGCTCAGGAGCAAATATTTGGAAGAGCAATTACAGAATTGAAAGAGCTGGTTGAATTAGTTGGTACTAATTTAGATACAGAAGGTGATACATTGGAGGCTACTGCTTTTACAACATATATAAAACGTATAATAAAAAAAGCTACTGCAATTACAAAAAAAATGATACAGCTTGATGACATTCTTCGTCTTTCTAAACATAAAGAAAAATTAGAAAAGCTTCAAAAAGATATGGGGATAAAAAGTGTAGAGTCAGAATCTCCATCAGAAGGCGGTGAAGCACAAGAAGACTCTGATGATTTAATAGATAATAATATGGCACAAGAACAAAATGAGGGAGAAAAAACACCTGAGGTTAAAGAAAAAATAAAATTATTGTTAGATCCGAAAGAGAATGCTATTTTTGATTATTCTGATCAAGACGATGGATGGAATTGGAAAAAAATAAAAATATTAAAAGAAAGAAAAATTGATGATGAACCAGCGATACAATTTGAAATATTAGGAGAAAATGAAAAGATATTAGTAAGTTATGAAAATTGGAATTATTATGTAGATAATAAGATGATTGCTACAGAATTAGAAGATGAAGAAGAAGCGCCAGTAGAACCAGAAAGCGAACCAAAAATAAAAAGGAAAGATTATAAGGAGTTTAGAGAATTTAGAAAAAGTGATGATTTAAAAATGAAATGGGAATATTTTGATTATCTTTTAGGACTTACAAAAAAAGAGGATGGTACTATAGATATCTCTAAGTTAAAAGCATTTGAGAAAATAGGTATTTTAGATGAAGGAGCATATCTTGGTAGAGATCGTGCAAAAAAAAGGCGTGAAGAATTTATTGGGGATGAGGAAGCTTTTCGTGCATGGAAGGATAAGAGGAAGGATGTGTTTAATCTTATTAATGATGAAAACGAAGAAAAAGAGAAAAAAGAAGCTGAAGAAAATGAAAAAATAAATAAAAAATATAAGGCTGAAAGTGAGTGGATTACTTTAAAAGGTGGTAAAAAAATAATTAAGATAATAGGCTTTCGTGATGATGATATTATTTATACTATAGATGGAGGAGAAAATAACTCAGTTAGAATAGAAGATTTTAGAAAAAAATTGGAAAATAATAATGATTTAGCTGAATTAAAAGACATCTCTACTGGTTATTTTAAAAAGGATCCAAAAAAAGGAAGTGAGTTTGAGATTGTTTGGAATGAAGAGAAAATACAAGTTGAAGTAGTTGGTTTTATTTTTGATAATGGCGAAAATATAGTAATTAAACAAGGAAATAGGTTTCATTCTCCTTTATCTGCAGAAGATTGGGGGAAGTTTGAATTTGTAGATGGTGATGTGGCAGTGGAAGGTGGAGAAAAACAAGAGCTTGCAGAAGCGAAAAAACTACTTGTGGATGCTATATCGACCATGGAAGGTGGAAAAGCACCAGAAGTAGAATTATTAGGACCTGAGGAAGGAGAAAAGACATTGGAAGAGTTGTTTAGTGATTTACATAAAGATATTGACATTGATAAAGTAAATGCTTTTGCTACAGTAATTAAAACACGTATAAATAGTGGTGAAATTCCTGGGATTGATTCTGAGAATAAAAATATTGTGGCAGGACTGGATTTTGCAATAATAGAATTAATAAGAGGTGGGCAAAAATATAAAAAAGATTTAGTAAATTTTATAGCTACTCATATATCAACAATACAAAAATCAATAGAGAATGAAATCATACAAAAAAAAAGCAGAGGAGAAGAAATTGATGAACAAGTTTATCTTAAAGAGACGAAAGAAGAAATCGATAAATTAGATCGTCTTATTCCTGTGACGATAGCTTTGCATGAGAAGGAATATTTAGCTATAAAAGTTCTAGCTTTTTCATTATTAGATGAATTTCGCAGTAATGAAGTAGAATTGAATAAAATGAAAAATTCTTCTGATGGAAGCAAACCTGTAAGTGAATCAGTAGATGCATCTCTTATGGATAATGTAGAAAAAGCGAAAGAAAATACACTAGAATTAGCAAAAGTATTTTTAGAAGATGTTTCAATTCGTTATATTACACCGAAGGGAAGTATAGAAAATCCATATTCTTCTGCAACAGAATTACAAAAAAATCTTTTAGAAGCAAAATTTGTTGCTATGGGTGATGCTCATGGATCAGCAAGAAAAATACTTGAAGTTGTTATTGCTTCAGGTATTGTTAAGTTTGATTCAAGAGAAAAACAACATAATTTTCTTAAGTTGTATCAGGAAGCTGTGGAGGCAAAACATGAGTTTCTTTATGAGGGAAATAAGTATATTGAAGCTGAAAAAAGAGGTATTGATTATCCATTAGAACAATATAACAAATCATATCTTGAACTTGAAAATAAAATTGTTACTCTTGTTAAACAAATTGAAGATGATATATCAATAATAGATTCAGAAAAACTTCTTTTATTAGCAGGAGATACTATATTTGATCGTGGTTTAAGTGATGTGCTTACAATTGCGATTATAAATAAAATAAGAGAAAAAAATAATAATGTAAAGATACTTGCATCAAATCATGATCTGCATTATTTTTTTACGAATGTGTCTTCGAATGATAGAGGTTCGATGTATCCTGATGATATAGAAAATATATTATATGAAGATTATTTAAAAAATACTACGCTTTTTCATTATCATTATGATGGGGATATTCCTATAATTTCTTCTCATGCATATCAAACTCAAACATATATAGACAAAATAAAATTAGAAATTAATTTTTCAGATGATATTAATAACACAAATATTGAAGAATTTGTAAACCGAGCAAATAATTGGTATCAAAAAGAAATTTCAGAGATGATACAAGAAATAAAATCTGGCAAAAAAGGGAGGGATATAGAAAAAAAACATGTTCTTCTTTCTAATATTGTTTGGGGAGAATCTTATGGGGAAGGTGGAAGAAATAGAGATAGTGGTAAGATAAATTTAGACCCCTCATTTTCTAATGTAGATGGTATACTATATTTAGTTGGTCATGACAATAAAGTGGATCAAGCAGATTCTGTAAGAGGAATCTCTTTAAATGATTATCATTTACAAATGGAAAAAAATGAAGAAATGGCACTATCAATATTTATAGCAGATGTACCTAATTTAGAACAAAAAAAGGAAGTAAAGAAGCCAGCAGATGCACCACCTATAGCTAATGTAGAAAAAGAGAAAGAAATGCAAGAGATTATTGTAGATGGAGAAACATTTAGTGTGGGAGATAAATTTGTATATAAAAATGGAAAAGAGTTTGAAATTACAAGAATCGTACCTAGCAGTCTTGATGCAAGTGTCATGAATATAATTTTGACAGATACTGATGGAAATGAGGAATCTTATGTGACTACAATGTTTATTCTGTCTTTAAATACGGGTGTTTTCAACAAAAAAGAAGGTGGGCAAGCGTCAGTAGAAGCAAGATCAGAACCAGAAGAAAATAAATTTGGTTTAAATCCAAAGGAGGGAGAGACATTTTTTATCAAATTAAAGGGTAGTGATGTTTATGTTGGATTGGTTGTTAGTTCGATAGAAAATGGCAAAGTTTTTTTTAAGGATACTCGTGGAGATGCTGAGGTAATTCATGAATATTCATTTGAAATTTGGAATAATGCTGTGAGTAGTGGCGATGTAAAGAAAGAAGATCCAAAAATAGAGAACTTAAAAAAAGAAAAAGAAATTTCGGAAGGTTTTAAAAGTAGACTTGATACATTAGTTACTTCTGCGCGTGATGTGTTTCTTACCGGTGAAAATATTGAAAAAAATAAAATTGGAAATAAAGAAGAAATTAAATTATTAGAATATTTATACATCTTAAGAAGGATTAGTAATAAAGATGATATAGCTAGTAGGTTTTTTTCTGATGGTAAGTTTTCATTAAAATATGATGATCTTAGGAGTGATTCAGATGGGTTTTATAGTGAAATTATAGGGGGACAAAAAAACAACATAGATACTAATTTATATAAATTTGAAGAGGTTAAAGAATTTGATAAACGAGAAAAAAAAATAAAGATTATTATAGAAGCAGTGATAACTGGCATTGAAAGAAAGATTGATTTTTTAAAGAGACAGATTAATGAGTTAGTAAAAAAGGTAGAAGGACGAGAAGCTGCAGCAGAAAATCCTGCAAGTGAAACAGTAGAATTAGTTCCATTATTGGAATTAGTCAAAGATGATAAATTTACTATTTTGTTTAGTGATAATAGTGTTTGGAATGGGGTTTATGATAGAGTAGATAGAGGAAAAATTTTCATGATTGTAGAAAATGAAAATAAAGAAATGGCAATAGAACGATGGAATCAATTATTTAAAGAAGGTAAAATTAATAAGGTGGAAACAAATGTGATTTCACCAGCACCAGAATCACAGCCTGTAGTAAAGAAGGAAATAAAAGATAAAGAACCCTCTGAAGAGGAAAAAAGGATTAATGATTTTTTCCTGAAACATAGTTCTGAAAATATAGAAGATAATAGAGATGAGATTGTAAAATATTTTAAACAACTAAAAGAAAATAAATTAGAGATTAGTGTAGAAGAAAATGTCAAATCTTTAGATTTTGCCATGGCATTGCTGGATGTGGGTTCTGTAGGGGTTTTTGAATTGAAAGAAACTATAAATTTAATACTATTATTTGAGAAAAATCTTTTAGAGCAGATGAAATCAGATATTTATTTAAAAAAAGAAGATTGGCAGAGAGAAATAAAAGGAAAATTTTCAGTTACAGTAAAAGAACATGAGGCTGCTTTTTTTGCTGTATTAGATTCTGTGGTGGAGAGTGTAGAAGAAAAAGAAGCTACAGCAATTAAGAAAAAATATCTAAAAGATAGTGAATGGATTGCTACTCCAGAAAATGAAGATCCTCAGAATATTAAAATCAAAGATGTTAGTGATAACTATGTTATATTAGAAGTTGATGGAGTAGAAAAAACAATGAGTATAGGAAATTTTGTTGGAGTGCTTTTGGAGACTCCATTGGTTGCGAAGAAGAAAGCAGAGAAAGAAAAAGTAGAAGTTATCAATAAATTGGAAAGATTACAATCTCAAATAGATGATGCGGATACTTTAGCTGAATTTAATACTATTATTATAGAGACAGCAAGAGAAAATCCAAGTACAGCTTTGAGTAGTTTAATTAAAAAAATTAATAAGATAACAACACCATTTAACGAAAAGAAGCTTTCAAAAGAGAATCTTATTGGTCTTGTTAAGTATCTGGAATTGGATAAAGGAATTAGACTAAAAACTGAAGAGAAAATTATAGAATTAATTGGAAAAGAGTATAGTCAAGTTGTAGAGCCTGATGTTGAAGAAGCTCCAGAACCAACTATACAAGAAATTCTAAGTAGAATAGGAACTTCAAAAATGATAGAATTGTATAAGTCATTTTTTGCAGAAACAGAACCTACAGTACGGCAAGTAAAAGATTTGTTGAATGGAGAAAATAATGTTCCTGATGAATTTAAGGAAAAGTGGAATGAAAAATACGCTGATGGGATTTTTACGGCTATGCAGGCATTTGCGCAAATAGATAAACAAAACGCTATTATGCGTCAGGTATCAATGATAGAGCGTCAGGAAGAAAAAAATGAGAAAAAATCATTTTGGAAAACAGTATTTACAAAGAAAAACATGTTAAGCGCTGGGCTTGCTGGGTCAGTTGTTTTAGGTACTGGTGGGGCAGGATTGGGATTAGGTATAGGGGCTCTTGGTTTAGGCTGGGGGGCTAGCGCGGTAGCATCTAGCGCAGCAGCTGCAGGAGTCTGGGCTGGTAGAATGGTTGGGAGAAATGATATAAGAAAAGAAAATGAGAAAGATAAAAAAGCACGTGAAAGAGCAGAAGCTGAATTTTCATCAGAAGTTCAGGGATCATTGGATGAATTTTTTACTGATTCTTTAAAAACTCAGACAGAAGAAAGAATGCAGAAATTAATGGTAGAAGCTGTTACACATTTTAATACTGAGAATAATGGATATATTGGATTTGAAGGTATTGATAAAGCAAAAAAAATATTGATAGATGCCGCAATAGAAGCAAAAGAGGTTGCTGATAAAGAGGGGGCAACAAAAGAACAAACAAAGCAGTGGCAGAATAGTCAGTTAGAGCTTATGAACACTGGCTTTCAAGACAATTTAGATTCAAATTTCAATATAGAACATCCACGAATCCAACGAATTTTAGAGAAATGTGGTCCTATTAAACAGTTGCTAGAATCAGCGGCAAGTTCTCAATTATGGATGAATGATGAAAATCGTTATAAACGTATGGGTGGGCATCTAGTAGCTATGGGATCAGCAGCGAGCGTGGGGTATGCTGTCGCTGGTGTAGGGGCTGCTTATGCTGGTGCATCTACTTTAGGCGCAATTATTCAAAGATTTTCTATACGGACTGCTATTCGTGGTACTGTAGGTTTTGTGACAAAAGTATTAGAACAAACATTAAGTTATGAAGGAACGAAAAAGGATTTTGATAAAAAGAAAAAAGCTAACTTAGAGGCTCTTGCTATTCAATATAGTAAAGAAGAAGATGAAGGAAAACGAAAAGAAATCGCAAAGAAATTTCAAGAACTTGCAGAATTAGAGAGTTTAACAAAATCACAAAATCTTTTAAATGGAGTAAAAGCAGGTGCTTGGCGAGCTGGATTAGTTGTGGCTATTGGTGGAGCCTTTGAAGTTGCTAGAGCTGGGGTTGGTTTTGTGGCAGATACAAATTTTGGTGGAGCTGTAAAAGATTCTGTTAAGGGAATGCTTGGGATGGAGGATGACCCAGAGAAAGTTTTTGGCACTAGGGAAGAGTGGCAAGCTTATAAGAGTGCTTTGAGTGAATCATCTGCTGAATCTGGGATAGGGAATGAAGATCTTCAACCAGAATTGGAAGAAGGAGAAGGTTTAGAAAAACCACCAGAACTAACAGAAAACCAACAAGTAGAAGCGAAAGCTGAAAAAATTGGATTAAAGAATTTTGAGCTAAAAGGAAAAGCTATGCTGGGAAAAGGGCCACTTCATTTAGCAAATGAGCTAGATGATCCTAATACAAAAATAGGGAGGTTCATCATAGATACAGAAAAAGCTGCATATGGATATAAGGATTTGAATGATAATCAAATAATCCATAAATGGCGTGTGCGTATAGCAGAAGAAGGTGGTACTGATTTTGCAAATGGAAAATATAGCAAGACGCTATATATGAAAAATGCTCATGGTGATGATCTCGTCATGAAACCATATTTGAAAGAAGTAAATGGTATGAAGGTAGTTTCTATAGGACCAGGCGGAGCAGAAGATGCTGCAGAGGGTGGTTTTTATAAGGATCACGAGGCTAAGGATATTCCTAGTTTGAAGAAGGTGGAAGTGCCTAAGCCGTCTGTAGAGGATATGCCGCCAATAAAAATTCCAGAGAACACTGTGAATTTATTAGAAGGGACAGAAGATCCTGGGTATAAAATATTTGTTCCAGATGGTGGAAAAGAAAGTATGGACACAAATGCATACATTCAGTTAGCAAATGGTGATGTTACAGTTGTTCCATTGGGTGGTGCGAGGGGAGCTGATGGATTGGTAAATGTAAACACAGCTGAATTAATAAAGCGTGCAGATGGGTTGGTTGCTTTGGATAGTGTGGGTAAAGAGAGTGTTTTGAAGGATTTTAAACTACAGTCTGTAGAAGGTGATAATGATATAGTTATAGATGAAGATGCTCCACCTCCAAAAGAGTCTAAACCTGTTGGAGCGTTAGAAGCTTCTGCTGAAGTGCTTGAAGCTCCGAAGGTGTTGAAAGCGAATGCTAGTTATGATGATGTCAAAAAGTTTATTGATGGGAAGTATGAAAATAAATCTGATCAAAAAGCACTAAAGAATCTTTCTTTCTTTATTGATAATGTTCGTACAAGAGTTTTTTCACCAGAGACTTTACT
This sequence comes from Candidatus Magasanikiibacteriota bacterium, assembly GCA_018650085.1. Taxonomy (GTDB): domain Bacteria; phylum Patescibacteriota; class Patescibacteriia; order Magasanikbacterales; family UBA922; genus JAHJIX01. Next base: position 21,841 of record JABIGQ010000033.1, read on the forward strand.
TGCTTCAAAAGTAATCCCTGATTATGATAGTGCTCTATATAATGAATATCTTTTAGCAACACAAAGAACTGAAAATGCAATTCATTTGGCATTAGAAAAAGGACAAACTCCTGCAGATATTATGAAGTTAGATGCAGTAAAAAAAGATCCAAATAGTACTTTACTTAATGCTATGTACAGCTCTCAGGTAGATTATGAAGATGCCAGTACACGACAAAGAAATTTGTTGATTACTGGAGAACTATCTAATATAGAAAAAATTGTAAAAAAAGACATTGGTCAATCATAAAAATGAATAGACGCATGTAACACAAAAAAATGCTGGAAATAGCATTTTTTTGTGTTTGTATACTTGACAAGATCATAAAAATGTGGTATGTTTTCTTGTCGTGTTCTTTTCATTATAAAAAGAAACATAGAAATAAATCGGATATAGCATAGAAATATAATGTGTTGTATCCGGTTTATTTCTAAATCGGAGATAGTGGTATATTGCCCTATCTACTAAGAACTGTGTGTATATCTACCACAGTACCAGAGGAGTTCGTCATGTCCTTGAAGCCCATGTTTGTCCTTGGTCTTTTCGTCCTGTCATCTTTCGTTTTGAGTGGTTGTGGGGCTAGTAAGCCTCCTGTCCCTAGCTCGGAGAGTATCTGTGAGCACTATGCCTCCACAGAGGGGGGTATGAAGGCTATTCAACTCAGTGAAATCTATGCATGGTGTGCACAAGAAGTCGCTGAAGATGACATGCCAAAATCCTTGCGTTTCTATAAAATCTTAGAAGAAGCAGGGAGAAATGCTGGAGTTGACCCAAGAGTTTTGTCTGATCTCAAGCAAAAGAGTGTTATGGCTTCTTTAGGAAGGCCTTCATTTCTGGACGCTGATAAGGATGGGCTCTATATAGACAACTGTCCCATGAAATCAAATCTGGATCAAAAAGATACAGATGGTGATGGAGTGGGTGATGCCTGTGATAACTGCCCCAGGATGAAAAATCCAAGTCAGGCAGATTTGAATGGAGATGGCATAGGTAATCGCTGTGAGAAAGATAAAGATAAAGATGGTATTATTGATCATATGGATAACTGTCCAAATGTCAAAAATACTAAACAAGGCGATGCTGATAAGGATAAAGTGGGGGATGCTTGTGATGATGATGCTGATATGGATGGTATTGTCAATAGCAAAGATAACTGTCCTACAAGGCATAATCCTGATCAAGCAAATGCAGATAGTGATACACAAGGCGATGTCTGTGATGATGACCTAGATAATGACGGGAAATCTGATGAGGTAGACAATTGCCTAGACATCTCTAACCCGACTCAAAAAGATGCAGATGCAGATGGAGTAGGTGATGCCTGTGACAACTGTCCAGCAGTCCCAAATCCTGAGCAAAAAGGTGCAGATAAAGACAGAGATCGCATAGTTGATGACTGTGACAATGCTCCTAATATCTTTAATCCCGGGCAAGGGGATGAGGATCATGATGGCATTGGGGATGTGGCAGATAATTGTCCAATGGTTTCCAATACAGATCAAACTGATTCTGATGGAGATCGTGTAGGCGATGTTTGTGATAACTGTCCAGCGGTTTCAAATACTCTGCAAAAGGAAAAAGATGCTTGTGCTTCCATAAGCATTGGTGTAGGAGAAGAATCTTTCCTTATAAGAAACAGAGGGATACAAGTATACTTTATCTTGTCTCCTGGTATCTTTAAAAAGCATTCTTATGCCGAAGGGAAAGTTATAGAGGGATGGAAACTTCCATCTTCTCGTAATCTAAGACAGCTACGAACAGCTTGTGCCTCTAGGAAACTCCCAAAGAGGTTCAAGGAAATGTGTGTGTGTATTTGGACAAGTGATTCTCCCAGCAGTGGAAGAATCCAAACAATAAACGCACAAAGAGGGAGTCTGGGGTCCACAGTTTTCACTAAAAATGGAAAATGTGGAATTGGTCTAGTCCCCAACTAAGAAGACTAACTACACTGATATTGATTTTTCTAGGGGTAAAATGAGCGTCTTTTTTTTGGAAGTATTATCCATATGAAAGCGAAGAGAAATTAAACGTACCTGTCATGTAAATCTATTCATGACAGGGACAGAAATATGGTTATAAATAAGCATAAACATTTTGTAACTATATTCTGAAAATCAAACGTGCTCTTGACAAGATTTGAATTTTATGTTATGGTGCTACGTTATGTCAATGAGAAATAAATTAGTTGTTGATTTTTATAGATAGATAAATGATGTCTATAAAAATCAGCGGGTAATATATCTAAAAGCAAGTATATCTTGTTTACTAGATTATACCAACTGTATTGTACATTACAACATAATAAACCAGAGGAATAAAAACCTTTTTTGAAACTGTGTCCTTGCTTGACAAGCATACGCAGGGCACGCAACAAGCGTGTTCTGCGTAAAGCAGGACACACAGGAGGAAGAGATGGCGAAAGAAAATGAACAACAGCCTGCAGAGGTTGTCGTAGTCCCAGAGTGGGCTACAAAGCTCTTGGCGAATCAAGAGGCTCAGGGGAAAATCCTTGATGTTCTTCAGAATAGAACAGATGTCGAATCTTTGATCTCTGGTACCAAAGGTATCTTGGAAACTCAAGGTGCTCAGATTATAGATATCAATAACAGCACTAAGAGTATCTTGGAGGCTCAGAAAAAGAGTTCCCAGATGCTTGATAAAGCAAAAAAGGCTATTGAAGGGATCACAGCCAGTGATAATTGGTTCGTCCGTTTGGTAAAGTGGGTGTTTTCTCACGCTAAATGGACGGTCTTGATTGTGTTAGTAGCCTGGTTTCTGGGGAGCAAATTTGCCCCTGGATCGACCGATGCAGTAGAGAACTTCGTTCTAGACATTCTTCCATTTGTGGAGTCTCAGGATACCGCAACTCCCGCCAAAAAGGAAGGATTCTCGGAAGAGGAGTCGAGTCCTAAGGGCGGAGAGAAGAAGATCCAAACGTTGATCCCTCTGAACCAAGAGAGTAGCTGTGTGCAAGAGTGTGCGGCGATCATGGTTTCAGCAGGCACCCCTAAAGCGGACGCTCAGGCAGACTGTAAAAAAGACTGCCCATAAGTTTTCTAACCCAGAGTCATCGATTGACTCATAGTGAGATAAGGAGTATCTCATGTTCTATATCCTCATGCTTATCGTTTCTTTGTTGAGTGGATCGTCAGCATTTGCAGGCGAGTCAAAGAAGACGAAGAAGAAGGCACCTTCTCTCGTGGCCGTGCAGGCCGTGATGAAGATCGCTATTAAGAAGGCTGTCGCTGCTGAGAAAAAGGCAGATGCCCTTGAGAAGAAGGTTAATGCCCTTGAGGAGAAGCTTTCTGGTAAGAAAGTTTCTCCTCCTGAAGAGAAAGTCTCTGCAAAGAGTGAAGAGAATAAGGAAGGGTGTGTAGAGATGTGTGTAGCTATCATGATGGAGGCTTCTTCTGATATGACGAAGAAGATGGCTACTGCGGACTGTACGGCTGATTGTCCTGGAGGTAAATGATGAAAAAAGTCATTGTTATGATGATTTTTCTCCTCGGTTTTTGTGCCACCGCTGAGGCACAATTGCAGGACGCTAAGATAGCTGCTGCTCTTAACCTTTCGCGTCGAGCCATAAAGACGATGGAAGTGCATGAGAAGGTGCACCCAAGCACTCCTGGACTGACTCCCTGCATGCTGGCTGTCCAAGCCGCGCAGAGGAGTTGCAATGGGCCCGGCTGTAACTTTACAGCAGTAGGTCCAGCATGTCAGCTGGCTGCTAAGAAGGTTCCGAACCTTGCCCCTGCGCTGTATCGCTTGAAGAGGCGAGTTGGTGATCTTGAAAAGACGGTCATTGATATTGGTCATCTGAGTATTAAAAACAGTGGTCGAATCGATGTCAACTCTGAGGCTATTAAAAAGCTGAAGAGTCGTGATTGTGAAAGTCTCCCTCCAGAAAGCATGAAACAGTGCTTTGCTTCTTTGGAGAAGCGTCAGAAATCGTTGAATAACGATGATGGTGGCCAGGTTTCTGGGGAGCAAATGGTTGAAGCTTTGCGGATTAAGAGAGGGCTACCTGCCTCGAACACTGTGTATAAGAGGACCGTCACTCATGCTGATGGGAGTCATACCACTGTTCGGAGAGGACCACAATCAATGAGTAATCTTGCGTTACTCGCGCAGATCGCTACTGCGGATAGCGGCGGAAGCGCCTTCAATGTCGGAGAGTTCGCTCTTTTGACGGCAGGAGGTGGTTTCGTAGGCTGTGGTCTGGGAGGAGTTATTGCTCCTCAGAATTTGGATAAGGATGGATTCGACGAGTCTGGCTGTGGATACGGCGCCTTGATTGGTGCTGGAAGCATGGCTATCGTTGATGTGTTTCTCCAAAACTCTCGCCTTTCATCCCGCGTCGCTTTCGCACCTACCGTAGGTGGGTTCGCGTTTGGATGGCACGGCTCTTTCTGAGAGCCACCCCCCTCTGGTTTATTTTACAAAATGACCGCTATTAATCGATCCTACCTGCACACCTTGTGCGTTATCGATTAGGCACATTTTGTCTAGCCCTGTTTCGTTCTGATTCAGGGCTCTCGAATTGTTATTTTTTCTTATATATTATATGATGAAGAAATAATTGACGGGAAATAACAATCCTAGCTCATTACAAATGAAATAATATAATAGTGTGTTGTGTTGTCCCAGAAGGTGATTTGTCTCGTACAAAGAACTTTCTGGGACAACACAAGCAGCTTCGCGAAAGCAAGTTGCTAACATACGCCCCATAGGTCGACGTACTGTTTATCTATGGATGTTTGCACCCAGACGAGATGCATAGGAGAAATCATGTCTCGTTTTACTTTGGCGCTTAGCGTCATGTTCATCCTCCTCTTGGCCGCTTGCGGTCAGGATCACATTGACAGTAACACTTGGTCGGGGGAGACTTCAGAGTCTGCCCTGATCGACGAGGACGGGGACGGTGTCCCTGATTCTATCGAGTCCGAGCTGTGTGGGAGGGAGGCTATCCTGTTGGATAGTGTCCACCCAGCCTACAACAGCGACGAGGGCTTCGTGCCCGCCGCTGATGAGATCTGTGATGGCCTCGACAACGACTGTGATGGTCGTGTAGATGAGGACGAAGATGAGATCGTCCGCGACCTTGACGGCGATGGAATCCCTGACTGCCGTGATGGTGATATCGACGGGGACTTTGTCCCAGAGTTTGATCCGCAGGGTAACGTCCTTGATTGTGACGGGACAAACCCAGACATTCACTTGAATGCGACTGAGGTTTGCGACGGTATCGACAACAACTGCGACGGCGTGATTGATGAAGAGAACGCTGCGGGTTGTACAGAGTTGTACTGGGATGAGGATGAGGATGGCTTTGGTCATTCTGATATTCCCGCCCTATGTCTCTGTGAGTCTGTTGATGATTACACTGCCACTCAGGCGGGTGATTGCAATGACGGTGAGCCCGGCACCTTCCCAGGTGCTGAGGAGCTCTGTAACGGCATTGACGATAACTGCAATGGCAGTATCGATGATGAGTATACAGATACCGACAGCGATGGAGTCGCTGACTGTATCGATGGAGATGATGATGACGATGGCGTTCTAGATGGGATCGACAATTGCATCCTCGTCTCCAATGCTGACCAGACCGACACTGATGGTGATGGCCTTGGTAATGCCTGCGAGGCAGACAGCGACAACGATGGCGTTTGTGATGACGTCGTAGCGACTCTAGATGTTTGTTCTGCAGGTCCGGACAACTGTCTCCTGGTTTGGAACCAGGATCAGTTGGATACGGATAGCGATGGACTCGGTGATCTCTGCGATGATGATGACGATGATGATGGTGTTGAGGACGTCGAGGACAACTGTGTCTTTATTCCCAACCCAGATCAGAACGATAACGACGACGATGGACTTGGTGATCTCTGCGATCCTGATGACGACGATGATGGTGTTGTGGATGGCGAGGACAACTGTGTCTTTACCCCCAACCCTAATCAGAACGATAACGACGACGATGGACTCGGTGATCTCTGCGATCCTGATGATGACAACGACGAGGTCTGTGACAGCGATGAGGCGATCCCAGGGATCTGCTCTCTTGGTCCAGACAATTGTCCCAACGTGGCAAACCCTGATCAAGCCGACACCGATGGTGATGGCACAGGCGATGCTTGTGTAGATGACAATGACGGTGATGGCGATCCTGATGCAAGTGATTGCGACGATGCCGATCCGCTCATCCACCACGCTGCTCCTGAGATATGTGATGGTGTGGATAACGACTGCGACGGCGAAATCGACGAGATCTTCCCTGATAACGACGGGAACGGCGTTGCGGATTGCTTAGATGGTGATATCGACGGTGATGGTGTTCCGAACGCTATGGACTGCAACCCTACGGATCCTGATATCTACCCCAACGCGCCCAACGATGAGTGCGATGGTGTGGATAATGATTGTGATGGGGAGATTGATGAGAGTCCAACTGCCTTGACCGGCACGAGATTCTTCTTCGACGGTGATGTGGACACCTATGGTGTCTTGGACCGTAGTTTGCTCATGTGCGCTCCGAGCGGTCGCTTTTCTGCGATTGTGGCAGGTGACTGTCAGGACGGCATGGCAAGCATTAACCCAGGCGCAATCGACATCCCAGATAACGGGATCGACGAGAACTGCGATGGTTTTGACGCCGATGGACAGTGCGTCCTCGATTGTGATAATCGGGTCTGCGGTGCTGATGGTTGTGGCGGAAGCTGTGGCGATTGTGATGCAGGGAACGTTTGTTCCCTTGACGGCCAATGCGAGATAATCCCTCTTACGGAGGGTTCTTGCGAAGACGGTCTCGACAACGATGGCGACGGTCGCATCGACTGTAGTGACAGGGACTGCCATTCAGACCCCGTCTGTGAACAGTGTCAATCAGGCAGCGACTGCGAGGATAATAATCCCGGAACTGTCAATGTCTGCACGCTGGATAATCAGTGTGCGTTCATCTGGATAGATGGGCACTGTAATCAGGACAACCCATGTGATGGTGCTGATGAGGTCTGCGTGGATAACTTCTGCGTGGATCCAGCACCTGAGTGTGTTGAGGATGTAGACTGCGCTGGTGGTGAGGTCTGTGATGATGGTGTTTGTGCGGAAGGGGCTGTTCCTATCTCGCCAACTGCTCTCTGCTACACCCCTGACCCCGAATACGTCGGTGCAATGATCCACTTCTGGGGAGCCTCTGGCGCCCTGGGTCATGTGCCAGCTATCGAAGGGCTGAACTGTACTCCTGAGGGGGTTGATTCAGCACTAGTGATGGCCATTGAGGTTGGACAAGTAGCGACAGGCGACTGTCGCAATGATCCCAACGGTGTTCGTGTCCACGATCTGTCAGGTCCAGGGCGCGGCTGCCAACGTTAAGTAAAACTTGCGTTTGTACACCCAAGGTGGGTATGCAAAGATACATCTTTCTGGAAGGTAAGATGTAGAGCAAACAAGAACAGAAAAATCCTTCTACAGCTAAGCACATTTTGCTTCTTAAAAACAGCGAACGTGCTTGAAACCAAAAAACAAGCTCCCTGTAATTTCGTAAGAACGTAATTACAGGGATAGGAATTGTGATTATAATATGGTATTATAGTCACATACCATAAAAAAGTCTTCTATATGAAGGCTTTTTTATTCGCTATTTACAACAGAGAATTCCTGTGAGACACAGGGAAAGGTATGTGAGATGTCTTCTAAGAATGATAAAGAGGCAGCAAAGTTTGCTATCCTTGAGTTTTTGCTAGGTGTATTAAAAAACATACCTCTCATTGGTCCAGTGATAGAAGTGCTACTAGGCATAAAAGAGAGAAAGAAAAACAGTGATAATTGTGGAGATGATGGAAATTTCAATGAAATTTCTAAAAAACGATCTGCACTTAACCTGTCATTTAGAGTTGTTTTTTTTGTTATTTTAATCTTTTCTGTATTTGCTAGAGAGATTGCGGCAGAAATTGTAAAAGATCATCTTTTTAGTTTTTTAAGTAAAATTCCTATCATTTCTAACTTGCTTCCAGAAAAAGAGAATAACTCTAAAAAGGAAGTGAAAAAAGAGATTGAGAATGTTAGGAAAGAAACGAAAAAAACAAAAGATGTAGTAGGGAAATTAAAAGAACGTACAGATAATAGACTTGTGCGCATTGAAAGAGAAGTTCATCAAGTCACTAACAGAGTGGAGGAGGTTGGAGAAACTTATGAAGAATGCATGGAGGTTTGTGTGAAAGATTCTAAAATGTATGGCATAAAAAAAGGTGAAGCTAAAACAGGATGCAACGAAGGTTGTAAGGAGTTAAGATAAATGAAGATGCTTACAGTTTTTTTGTTCTCGATCCTTGGTTTCTGCGCTACCATTGAAGCACAGGTAAGACGTGGTGAGTTTACTGCAGTAGAGATGGGAGTAAAGAAAGTATATCTCTTAATGAAAGATATGCAAAAACAGATAGTTGTCTTAAAAGAAAAGGGAGTGAATGTTGTTAAGATTAATAAGTCTATTCAACGCATTACGCATTGTCTAAATACCAAAGGATGTCAACCTTCTTTAACGATTAGTGCTTGTCAGCGGACGATTAATCGGACTGCTCATAGGTATAGTCGTATTAATTTCAAGCCTCTTATTTTAAAGCTCGAGCTAATGGCAAAGCAGGCAGAGGTTCGGCATGATGAAATCATCAATCAAGTTGATGAGCATGACAGGGATGTAAAAGAGAAGCTTGATTCAATGGATCAAAAGTTAGATAAATTGATCAAGCGTGGCATGTCTATCTCGTCTTGTCATTCTGCTGCTATGATATTGTTTACTATGAAAGAAGCCGGTGTTTCAGAAGATGGGCTTGATAGTTTTGCTGAAGCAGTAAGAGTTTGTGTAGAAAGGGGGACAATTGATGTAGATAAGATTGTAGAATCTTGTTTAGATCATGGAGTGAAATGTTCAATTACTTCAGGTAACGGAAGAAGACACTTTGTAGAACCTAAAAATAGGGGATCTGATGATACTATCTTTAAATGGGGTTTTCCAAGCCTTATTGGGAGTGGCGGTGCTCTTGCCATTTGTCTAGAACAGGATAATCCTACAACTTCTTGCAGCTCTTTTGTTCTGGTTGGATTAGCTTCTGGTCTTTTATTATCAGGCATTTGGGAAATTTTTGATTGATATAATAATAGATGGTTCTTTTGCAAAATGATTGTTATTGATCGATCCTACCTGCACACCTTGTGCGTTATCGATTAGACTCATTTTGTTTCGCCCTGTTTCGTTCTGATTCAGGGCTCTCGAATTGTTATTTTTTCTCATGTATTATATGATGAAGAAATAACTGACGGGAAAATATATATAGTTCATTACAAATAATATGAGATGATATTTTATATATTGTGTTGTCCCAGAAGGTAATTTGTCTAGTGCAAAGAACTTTCTGGGACAATACAATTTTAGTATCCTGCTAATATTTTTTTGTCCACATGAGAGTAAGGAGTTAAGATAAATGAAGATGCTTACAGTTTTTTTGTTCTCGATCCTTGGTTTCTGTACTACCATTGAAGCACAGGTAAGACGTGGTGAGTTCACTGCAGTACAAATGGGTACTAAAGAAGCTTTAACTACGTTGAAATCTCATGATGAGCGACTTGGTGATGTGAGCAGTCAACTTAAGAGAGTGTCTGCAAGCTATAGCTCTGCTACAGATTATGAAGAGATCAAAAAGTTAGAGCGTAGGGTTAAGTATCTAGAACGCATAAACTATAAACACAGAAAAGCTGCTAGGGAAAATGTAGCATTTTCAAAAGAGATGCTAGATGAACTTAGAAGCGCTTCTAAGAAGATTGCTGCACTAGAGGAAGCTGTTCATAGTCTTAGAGTGTTAGCTGAAGATAGTAGCAGAAGGCTTACAAAAACTAAAACAGAATTGAGCAGAGCTAAAAAAAAGATAGCTATGCTGGAAAGTTCTGTAAAAGTTGAGCATCTTCCAGACCAAGCAAAAAGAGATTTTTTGTTTAAAAAATTAAGTCTTGCAGAAAAAGAGATTGGTTTTTTGCGTAAGAAAGTTGAAAACTTTGGAGAAATGCAAAAACTCATAACTCGTGCTGGGAGGCTTGACGTTATTTTTTCTAGTTTTAAATCAGAAGATGAAACTTATAAGGTTCTTACAGAAAACGTTGAACTTAGCAGTACTAAGTGGACTAATTTAGTAAGAAGCTTGAAATCTGAATCTGAGGCTGATATTTCTGACACAGAGGCTTTTGTTGAAATACTAAAGCATAAGATATTAGAAATACCTGACGGTGCTAAATATATGCACATACCCCAGAAGAGAGAAAATATTCATCACTTCCAGATTAAGACTGGATCTGGTTTTCTTTTAGGAAGGAGAACAATAGAAGAGCGGGATGGGATCAATACAGCTACACTCAACATAGATATACAGCATTTTGAAAAGAGGAATCGTTCTTGGTGGTTGGTCTCTGAACTGGGGGCATTTAAGTTTATGGATGAAAATGACATCTTTATTTGTGGAATTTCTGAGTTTTTTGGGGTAGGTTTTAATGTGGGAAAAACTGATGATGTAATAGGTATGATAGGAGTAAGAGCTTCTTTCGTCTTTGGAAAAAATGAGCAGGATCATTATGGTTTTTTCTTGGCGGAGTGGCAGGAAGATATTTTAAAGTTCAAGCCTTTCGTTTTTTCTTTCTATGGAGGAATAGGTGTTAGTATGATTCCAGATTTAGAGCATACATGGACTAAAATAGAAAGTTCATCAGAAAAAAATACTATGGATCATCTTAATTCAGCATATAGTGTAGAAATAGGTGGAAAGAAACGTCCAAAAACGCATATAGCTGGGAGGGGAGGCTTAAATATAGGTCTTCAGTTCTAAAAAAAAACTTAGTAGAAAAATTTACTTCTTAAAAATAGTGAATCTTTCTCAATCAAAAAAACAAGCTCCCTGTAATTTCGTAAGAACGTAATTACAGGGATAGGAATTGTGATTATAAAATTCTTTATAGTCACATACTGTAAAAAAATCTTTTACACTAGATTTTTTTATTCGCTATTTACAATATAAAAGGTTAAGTACGGATACGAATAATTATTTATGATTATTCGTATCCGTACTTAATGAATAGTGCGGTAAATAAAAGGAGGCATCATGCGTTTAAGCATGTTGTTTGTGATTGTTTCCACCATTGTTTTTTGTACTTCAGCAGGAGCACAGGTGAAGCGAGGGGAGTTCACTGCCGTAGAAATGGGCACTAAAAAAGCTCATGAAATTCTACGGACGCATAGTAAGAGGATAAATTTAGTTGATTCTGAGATAGAGTCTCTCTCAAGTAAAGATTTTTCTCAAGCAAACAGTCGTGAAATTGAAAAGCTTCGCGCTGAGTTAAAAAAGCTTAAGAAGATTAATTTACGGTATAGAAGAGTTGCCAAGAAAAAAGTAGTATTTTCAGAAGATGCACTAGTAGAACTTAAAACAGCCTCAAAAAAGATTGCTGTATTAGAGGAATTAGTGTATCAATTGAGATTAGAATTAGAAAAAGCGAATAGAAAAATGGCACTGATTCGCTTGTCTGATTTGAATAAGCTTCTTCGTAAAATTCAACAGGTTTGTGAAGGGGGTAAATGTCCAAAAAGTTTTCAACAGATTGACAATCTCAGTAAAGCATTTCGTCGTGCCCAATATCGCTCGTCTGAAGCACTTATAAAGAGTTTAGAAAAAAGGCTTCATAGAGTAGAAGCTTTACCAGAAATCCAAAAACTTCTTTATAAAAAAAAGCATCCTGAATATAAAAAGCCAAGTAGGGATATGGAATACCCCAATTCTGTGTTGAGTGGGTTGTCTCATACAAAAGAATTTTTATTTGATAGAAGAGTGCAAGCAGGATATTATCTTCTTAGAACACCCTCTGTTGGTAAAAAGCCAAAGGTGTTTAATCATGGGTTGCTATTATCTTTTGCGCTTCCGTATTTTTCTATGAGCGATATGTTTTCTCTTGGTGGAGAATTGGGGGTGGTTAGTTTAGCAAAAGATGAGTTTGCAGGGACGGTCTTTATGGGGGTAACGTATCATCTACCAAGACATGCGAATGCTGTGTTTGGATTAAGATGGATGCAAGGAGCTGATTCGGATGATATATTGTGTAATGCATTATTATTAGAATTTCATTTTGAAATATTGAAATTAGATCCGTTAATGTTTTCTTTAAGTAGAGGGAATGGGATAGCGATACTTCAATCTGGAGATAAATTTTATGCAACGGAAATGGATTTACGTTTTGGTGCTCGGTTTTAATCATGATATAAGCTAAGCACATTTTGCTTCTTAAAAACAGCGAACGTGCTTGAAACCAAAAACAAGCTCCCTGTAATTACGTTCTTACGAAATTACAGGGATAGGAATTGTGATTATAATATTATATTGTAATCAGATACAAAAAAAAAGCCTTGAAAAAAGGGCTTTTTTTTAGTATAATAGTAATATATTATAGATATTAAACTTGTTATGCAATCACTTCTAGCATATCTTCCCACAAATATAATAATGCTTACACTCTTAGGCCTTGTATTTATTTTAGGTCTTCTTTTTTTATTTTCTATAAAAAAAACACAATGGATTATATATGGACTTATTATATGGTTCCCATTTGAAAGTCTTATTTTACGTTATACACCACTAGATTATTATGCATACGTAAAATATCTTCCAGAAATTATACTATATAGTCTTACGTTCTTTTCATGGATATTATACATAAAAAACACAAAAAAAATCTTACCTAAAAATCCATTAAGCAAATGGTTTATTCTCTATATTCTTATTACGGTCATTTCACTGATATTAAATCAATACAGCCCATTTATATGGCTATTGGGCTTACGTCAAACACTTAGATTTGGTCTAGTCTTTTTTGTGATATTATTTTGTTTATATGAAAAGAAAATATTAAAAACCTTTATAGTATTAGGATTTTCTATGATCATAGCCCAAGCAGTGTTAGGGCTTATTCAATATCTCGCAGGAGGAAGGTTAGATCCATATCTATTTTCTACACATATTATCAATATAGGGAACAGTGCAGTACTGGGTGGGTTAGAACAATTCTGGACACCAGGGACACGTATATTTGCAACCATGGGGAGGTACGATAGATTGGGAAGTTTTCTCGCTCTTGGGCTTATTATGCTTTTGCCATGGATGTATATGATAAAAGAGAAGACACAGAAATATTGGTATTGGGCTGCATATGCTGTGGGAGTGCTAGCACTTATTCTTACCTATTCTCGTGCAAGTTGGCTAGCATTTTTTGCAGGAGTAATTACCATAGGAATAGCACTTATGAAAGATAAACGTATCATGATTGGTTTAAGTATTTTTGCGGTTGTCATGGTGGGGTATATAGGTGCATTTATGCTCGTACGAGAAAATATCTCAAATATTGTAGAAACCCCTAATCAATCTATACCAGAGCGAGTACTAGAAGCAGTAAGTCTACGAGGATGGAGAGAAAGTTATCATGGATACGGGCGTATATTTTTTATTATAAATACTCCACGCATGGTTGTGCGGTATCATCCATTTTTTGGAGTAGGAGTAGGGAACTATGGTGGGGGAGTTGCGGCAGCGTTATTAAATACTCAAGCATATGATAGACTAAAACTTCCATTTGGTATCCAGAATATATATGGACAAATAGATAATAGCTGGATGAGTATATGGGGAGAAGCAGGGACATTTGGACTTCTAGTATTTATGGGACTATTTAGTGCAGTTATCCGTATGGGATTATACGTACATAATCATAAAAAAAACAAATCAGAACGCGCTATGGGGACAGGACTCGTTGGGTTGATTATTGGATTATCCGTATTAGGATTTTTTGGGCCATATTTTGAATTTAGAACACTTATGTTTTATGCATGGTTGATAATTGCTGTGGTTATGGTATATTTTAGAGAAGAAAAGAAAAAAGGGGATTTACTTGTAGAGAAGTGGAAGTAATATATATTAAATTTTATGAAAAAAATACAACAACCAATTGATTGTGTCCTAGGGGTTACGTATAATTGTAATTCACGGTGTACTATGTGTAATATTTGGAAAATAAAAAACTCTCCAGAATTGCCAGTAAAAGAGTATGAGAAATTACCTAGGTCACTTCGAGATATTAATATTTCTGGGGGGGAGCCTTTTTTACGAGATGA
>JABIGQ010000034.1 GCA_018650085.1 Candidatus Magasanikiibacteriota bacterium
AATAAATAATAAATATCTTAATAACTAGTATACATAAAATAATAACATATTACTAATTTTTTTATGCAAATAAATCTGAATTTTCACTACAAAAACTTTTCATTCTAACCACACACTCTCCCCTAACAGGATCCTCCGGAGGTAATTCAGAAATACTTTCAAGCGTTCTTTTTAATCCTGACAATTCCATTTCTAATGTAGATTTTAAACTTTCTGCTTTTGATTTACCATCTTCTTCCTTATCAAGAGGTTCCAAAAGAGCGTCCATTTCTGGTTGAGTAATAACTTGTTCACCTAATCTATTTTCTTCACTCAATGGATTTAGTACTTTTTCACCTGATCTATTTTTTTCTTCACTCATATATTATTTTTTATCTATAACTATAAACATCATAATTTAGCACATATCCTGCTATTTTATTTATTTCATTTTTCAACACCCTTAATTTTCTCGCATTACCCATATTAAAACCTAACTCCATTAAAATCTCTTTAGTTTTATTCCACCCAGTACTCTCTCCTAAATAAAAATTAATTAATTCAAGAACAGCCTTTTCTAAATTCAAATCTGTATCATCCCTATATTCATTTTTCACATCTTCTATTTCTTCACTAAGCTCATATTTAATCCACTGTAATGTTTCACTTTGTATAGTTTTTACATCTTTTCTTTCAATCTTACCTTGACCCCTTTGTCTTAAGTTAAAATACTCAATCAATTCTGGCATGTTTTTTTTCCATTTTTTTATTCTAGCTGGAATAGCTGCGTCAGAATAACCAAATTTATTTGCAATATCTGTATTTGTGTACCCATCAAACATCATTCTCAAAATCTCAACTTCTCTTTCTATATTATTAGATTCAGAAAAAATTTTTCTAAATTTACTTATTATTTTCATAATTCCGACTTCTAAAAAGTCTTCTCTTATCAATTTTTCTTCTGGATTATCCGCAGCATATTCTAATGAACGTAACATTTCTCCACCCAATATCCTAAAATTAGGATTAACACGCCTAGCTCTTAAATAATCTATGAATTTATTTTTTATGATTTCCTTAAAATAAGAATCTGCCTTAAAAAAGTCTTCTTTAAATACGGCCTTATCAGGCGACACAATCCTCAATGCAATATCAGATATAAGACTTTCTAGAACTACAGGATCTTTTATCTGTAATATACTACCAATAACACTTTTAACATAATCGGAATATAAAAACTCTAATAATCTCTGTTTATATTTTTCAGATTTTTCTAACTCACATTCACTATCTTCTATTTTACTTCCCTCAAAATGGCGACCTCTTTCCATACAAAAAATTAAGTATTATCTTCACATGATGAAATCAATACTTCTAATGCTTTCTTATACTCGATCCACCCACTAAGAAAAATATTAATACACTCTTCCCTATTCCTAGTAAATCTAGCATCAAGTAACAGATATAGAGTCCCTATCATAATATTCGATTTTTCTGCAACCGCACTTTTTTTATCTCCTTGTGGAAATTTCCCAAGAATACCCGTATCAAAATTCATCTTTTTTGCATTACACAAATCTAATGATTCTAATTTTTCAAGTAGTTCTCTTTCACGAGCTGTATCATTCTCTCCTAAAAACTCAATCCTAAATGCATCCATTAACTTATCCGCTTCTGCTAGTTCTCTACGAAGAATAATAATACGTTCAACATCGGTAAGTTCTGATTCACCAGCTATTCCAGCCAATTCTACTTCTTGACTTTGCCTAATTTCAATACTCATATATAAAATTATAATGTTATAAACTCCCCAACTGCTTCTCAAGTGCCTCTAATTTCTCCACAGCCTCTGCCAACTTTTTCTTTTCTGCATCTACCACAGCTACTGGAGCATTGTCTACAAATCCTGCATTTGATAATTTTTTTGTTTGTGCTAAAACGTATGGTTTTATGTGATCTATTTCTTTTTCAATTCGAGATTTTTCTGCGTCTTTATCAATTGCTCCTGATAAATCAAATTCAACTATAATACTTCCTGCAACAGAAGGTCCAATCAATTTATTTTTAAATTTATCATAATTAACAATTTCAATATTAATTTCACCTAATTTAGCTCTAGAACGAATAATCTCAATATTTCTTTTGACAATGTCTTCAATATTTTTAATATCAAGCAAATATACTATAATATCTATTCTTTTTACAGAAGAAACTTTATAAAAAGATTTTTGCATGTTTATATGTTTATATAAAGCATCTATAATCCAAAAACTTCTATATTCATTTATTTTTTTTTCATTACCTTTTAACTCCAGATCTACTTTAGGCCATTTTTGTACCAATAAAAAACTTTCATCCCCATACATTTCTTGCCAAATAGCTTCTGTCACAAATGGCATAAATGGATGCCACAATTTTAATATTGTATTTAAAATATAATTAAATAATTGTTGATTTTTTTCTACTTTACTATATTCTAGATAATCATCTGCCAAAACTGACCAAGTAAAATTTTTCAATATATCAGAAGCTGCAGATAATTTAAACTCATCAATTAATTTCCCAATATCGAAAACAATATGATTCAACCACTGAACCAAAAACTTATCTTTATCAGTAATAGGCTCTGGCAATTCAACATCAACCCTCACATCATCAATATTCATCAACATAAACCTCGAAATATTCCACAATTTATTTGCAAAATTTCGAAGCCCTTCTACTTTCTCCTCAGACAATTTCATATCTTGCCCTGGAGAAGTTCCAATGATCAGAGACAATCTAGTTGCATCTGTTCCATACTTCTCTATCATATCTAGTGGATTGATAATATTCCCAAGACTTTTACTCATCTTGCGTCCTTTTTCATCTCTTACCAATCCATGGAAATACACAGTTTCAAATGGAATAGTTCCCAGCGTATACGTAGTCATAAGAATCATACGAGCAACCCAAAAAAAGATAATATCATATCCAGTTTCAAGTACTTGTGTTGGATGAAAATTTTGAAAATCTTCTGAACGAGCGAGCCAATCTTGCAAACTTTCTCCTTTTTTTATTTCTTTATTTAAAAGTGTAGAAAATGTCCACATTCCTGAACTAAACCAAGTATCGAGAGTATCTGGATCTTGTGTCCAACCTTCTCCTTCTGCCTGCCCGCCAGATTGGAGGGGAGCATCTACACCACAATGTATTTCTTCACCTTTATACCAAACGGGAATCCTATGTCCAAACCAAATTTGCCGACTAATACACCAATCACGCAAATTATCTATCCAACTAAAATATGTTTTATCAAAACGCTCTGGCAAAATATTTATTTGCTTGTTTCGTACTACTGTTTGCATCAATTCTTTCAAAGTTACCTCAGCTCCATCTGCAATACCATCAATTTGAGATTTTTCCAAAACAAATTTTTTGTTTACATTTACAAACCACTGTGTTTTTGGTAATGGCTCAACAACATCTTTAAATCTCTCAGAAGTTCCTGCGCTCTGCACAATGTCTTCCTCACGTTCAAGTAAATCTTGTTCTTTTAAATATTCTACAAATTTTTCTCGTGCTTCTTTTACTGTTTTACCTGCATATTCACTTCCAGCACTTGCTGTCATATTTCCATCTTCTCCAATCACTTGAATCATTCCAATATCATTGTCCAATGCCTTTTGTTTTTGATACATTTCAAAATCCACCATGCTATGTGCTGGCGTAACCCCAAGAGCACCTGTACCTAATTCTTCATCAACATGATCATCTCCAATAATTTTTATTTTTAAAACGTGTCCATTTTGTCCTACATTTTCTACTTCAAATTCTTGTCCAATATATTTTTTATACTTTCCTTCTGGATGAACCGCTACAGCAGTATCCCCTAATTTTGTCTCTGGACGAGTTGTTGCAATCGTAATTGGAAAATCTTTATTATATTTAAAATAATACATCTTTGCCGGTCTCTCTACATGTACAAGCTCATCATCACTACAAGTAGACTGTCCTTTTACAGACCAATTAATTACTCTATATCCACGATAAATAAGCCCATCATCGTACATGCGCTTAAATACTTGTTTCACTACTTTATTTCTTACATTGTCTAAAGTATATGCCTCTCGACTCCAATCCAAAGAAGTCCCCATCTTTTTTGCCTGGTTTACTATAGTATCATGAGATTCTTGTGCAAATTGATTTACACGATCCAAAAATGCTTCTCGTCCCAATTCTTCCTTTGGTTTTGGCATTCCTTCTTTTATGAGAATTCCTTCTACTTTTGCTTCTGTCGCAATAGCTGCATGATCTGTCCCAGGAACCCAAAGAGTCCTTTCTCCTTTCATCCTGTGATAACGAACCATTGTATCCTCTATCGCAAGCATCGCAGCATGCCCCATATGAAGTGTTCCTGTTACATTTGGAGGTGGAAGTACCATACTAAAAGCCTCTGCATCTTTATCTGTAATACCCTTTTCAATACAAACATCTGGGTTAAAAAATCCACTATCTTCCCATTTCTTATATATTTTATCTTCATGTTTTTTTGGCTCGTATGCCTTTGGTAACTCTTTCATAAACGAAATATTAGTATTAGCTCTTTTTATGATACTAAATATGATAGAAAAAATCAAATTTTTTGCTTATTTATGCTAAAAATGACACCATTTCCGTACATCTTATACATATTGACATATTTCATACTGTATGATAACATGACTTATCACCATAAAAACGAGCCGGAATTCGTTAAAACATTATGGCACTCGGTATTTTTGAACAAATTAACAAGCAAATCACAGATGCGAACACTATACTTATTACGTGTAAACGTGAAGTAGATGGAGATGTAATTGCAAGCACTACAGTTCTCTCCTCATTTCTCGCGCAAATGGGAAAAACCGTCGATGTCATTATCGATGATTTTAGCTTACCTAGCAAATATAGGTTTATTCGTAGAGCAAAGAAAATAAAAACTCAATTTCCACATCTTCAACAATTTATGCTTACTCTAGACGTTTCTGAGGTAGGTGTACAAGAATTGAGCTATGATCTAAAAGAAGAAAAACTCAATATTTTCATTACCCCAAAGACTGGATTTCTTACAAAGGATCATATCCATACATCACAATCTTCATTTCGCTATGATCTTATTATTGTCATTGGGACACAAGATCTTCCATCACTGGGAAATACATATACAAAACATAAAGAATTATTCCACGAGCTTCCTATTATAAACATTGATCACAATCCAGAAAATGAACACTTTGGTCAAGTAAATGCTGTAGATATTACTGCATGTGCTAGTGCAGAAATTATTGCAGAATACATGAAGCACACAGATAAAACTATTATGAGCAAAGGTATTGTCACAGGATTACTTGCGGGAATGATTGATGAAACAAATAGTTTTAAGACAGAACATATCAAACCAAAATCACTTTCACTAGCAAGTGAACTTGTGAGTATGGGCGCAAATAGAAAAGATATTATACATAATTTATATCAAACAAAATCTCTTGCCATGCTTAGACTCTGGGGGCAAGCACTAGTCCACATGAATTATGATGAAACATTGGAATTAGTATCTACAACTATTACTCGTGGAGATATTACTCGTGCAGGTGCAGAGGATCATGACTTACATGATATTGTAGATGAACTCATTGCAAACTCTCCAGAAGAAAAACTTGCCCTTATTTTACATGAATCAAAAGAAGATCCAAAGACAATCAAAGTCATGTTTCATGCAGAAAAAGGATTCGACGCAAAAAAAATATTATCACAATATAAACCAATCGGAAATGATACGCTCGTAACATTTACCCTGGAAAAAACAACATTAAAAAAAGCAGAAGAAGAAATTATAGAAGTGATAAAAAAACAACAAGCATAACTACAACATCAATTTCTTTAATTCATGTTGGCGTTTTCTATAATCTGGAAGCGTACTTCTAACCAAGTTCCAAAAGCGATGCGAATGATTCATCTCTTCTAGATGACATAACTCATGCACAACAATATACTGAGCAAGATGACGTGGTAAAAAATACAGACGATAATTAAAATTAAGCCTCTTGTCACTACTACAACTTCCCCATTGCGTATGCATGTCTTTTACCCGTATAGTGGTATAAGAAAAGTTATAATGCACATTACACTCCTTTACTAGATCCCGAACAAGCTGTAAAGACCGCCCCTTGTACTTATTATAACTCCCCCAATTTGCCACAGGTGATGCCTCTACATATGCCATCTGTGATATAATCCAATCATATTTTTCTATAATAAAACCCTCTGCATCGGATAAACGCACAAAAGGAGGAACCGTAATAACCACACCACGAACAGCACTCACAGCAATTTTTATACAC
>JABIGQ010000035.1 GCA_018650085.1 Candidatus Magasanikiibacteriota bacterium
TCACCCTCAACTAGTTTTGATTTGCTGGCATAGTTAGGTGGAATGGTATATGTTTTTCCATCTTCTCCTATCATTTCTTGCCCATTAAATACTCCTTCAATTATTTCTCTATCTTTTGAAGATGTAGTTTGTTCATAATCTCCTGTAGAAAGTGTAGGAAGTCGGACTCCTTTTTCGATCATTGTGAGCATTGCATCTAGTTGATCTTTCATATGTAAGATCATTTTTTTTAATTCAGTAGTACTTGGGCTTGTTTCAGGAGTGTCTATTGTTGTTTCTTTTATAAGTGTCTGTGTTTCTATAATAGGGGATGGTGGAGCAACAATAGGCTGTTGTGGTAGATTTATCGGTGCGGCAGGAGGTTTTCCTGGATGTAGCACTGTTCCAATGTGATCCATATTTGTTTTTATATTAATAATGATTTACGTCATTGCGAGTTGCCGATAGGACAACGCGGCAATCCCGTACTTTATTGCGCTAAACTCTGGGATTGCTTCGTCGTTCCTCCTCGCAATGACGTGATTTATTTTTATTTAAAGTGTTGGTTCTATAGCATCAGTATTTCCTTTTATAATTTCACCCAATTTTGATCGTTCTATGATTTCAGTAGATACTATTGTTTTATCTCTCCCGTATTTAAGACGAGATAGTTGAGTAATAGCATTAGCAAGTTCTTTATTCCCTTCTGTTGGGGGATCTGGACGCATAAGGAACGGTTTACTTGCTTGGTTATCTATGAGCATTTTTGTATAAAAAGAAAATTGTGGAGCATTTATAAGATCATAGGAACCAAATACTGGAGCAAATTCTTTTGCTAAAATTTCTGAATCATCTGGCCCTATACGCCCAGACATCATAGTACCTACATTTCCAAGTATAGCATCTCGTACATCTGATTTTCCTTTATCATCGACTAGTTGCCCCATATATTGATGAGCGACAATAAGATCTAATTTATATTTTCTGGCTTCAGATAGAATTGTAGAGATAGAGTCAGTAATAAAGTTTTGGAACTCATCTATATAAAGATAAAAATCTTTTCTATCTTCTTCTTCCATATCAGCACGCCCCATAGCAGCCATTTGGAGTTTTGCCACCACAATTAGCCCTAGAAGTTTAGAATTTACTTCTCCTGTTTTTCCTTTTGCGAGATTTACCAATAGAATTTTTTCATTATCCATAATGTCACGGAAGTCAAAACCAGATTGTTGTTGACCCATGATATTTCTCATCATTTCGTTTCCTACAAATCGTCCTACTTTTGATACCAAGTATCCTAGCATTTCTGATTTTTGGTGGTCACTTGTCTTTGCCATTTCTTTTTCCCAGAAAGCACGAACGACTGGATCTGTTACTTTATCTAAATATACTTTTACATAATCATCATCTGTAAACATGCGTGGAATGTCTACGATAGTTCCTGGATTATCAATATCAGCCATGAGGGTTAACATAACATTTCTCATCTGATGTTCAAACATTGGCCCTATCATTTCAGGTGGAAAAAGTTTATAAAAGATTCCTATCATTTCTTGGACAGCAAAGTCTCTTTCATCTTCTGTTTTTGGCCCAAGCATATTTAGTCCAATTGGTCTTTCTAGATCAGAAGGATTAAAGATAATAACATCATCAGCTCTATGTTTTGGGATATGTTGAAGGATTGCTTCTACTAAATCTCCATGAGGATCTACTACTGCTACACCTTTTCCTGCTTGTATGTCTTGGATAGCGAGGTTTGCAATAGCAACAGATTTTCCACTTCCAGATTTTCCTATAATATAGAGATGACGACGACGGTCTGCCTCTTTTATAAATACATCTTCTTTTTGGCCTCTATATTCTACAAATCCAAGTTTCAATCCTTCTTTTGGTAAATTGGCTGGTGGCGGGGCTCCTCTTCCGGAGAGCCATTTTATATTTGGTGCTTCTGTAGAATGCAGTGGCATATGCCAAAGTGAGGCCATTTCTTCTGTATTCATAACCATGCCCCATTTTTTTTCAAATGTTCTATAAATAAATTGTTGGATTAATCTTTTTTGATTTTTTGGCACTGCTGCTTTAAAACTATTTCCATATCTATAAAGGTTATACTGACTAAATGAATTAAGCAGATTATCTAAATTCATTTGGGCGGTCATTTCATCATCTGATGTGGTGAGAACACGTAAAGTGACTTCTAATCCTCCTTTACTTAGTTTTTCTTCGATGCCTTTTAACATTTCTTCTTCCATGCCAGAAAGTTCATATTTTTTTTCTGGTGTTATGCCATCTTTTTCTTTTTTACTTCCTTTGAGTAGTTCTCCTAGAGTTTCTCCTGATTTTTTCATGGCACGCCCAAATCCAGAAGTCAGGGCAACGTCTTCAAATTTGTTTCCTTTTTTTACTTCTCGTACAATACGGATAGCATCATTACGCCATGACTTTGGGGCACTACGTACGACAAATTGAATGGCAGCACTGCTTTCTTTTTCTCGTATTTTTGCCAGTACATTTAATACACCAGAGAGGGGATCGGAGTCCATTTTTTTATATGTTTTAAATGGAAACACGGCTTTTCTGTCTGCATATAAGTACGCACCCAAGATGGTACTTTTTTCTGTAAAAATATTATAGTCAGTCATAACGTCAATTTGTGCGTGTGGGTATTGTGCATGAATTTGTTGTTCTATAAAAGGTTGTATTTTTTTTGGGGTATCCACATAAAAATAAATCATGCCATTGTGCACGACTATTTCAAAAGAAATATCTGATGTTTTTCCATTAAGCCAGTCTCCAAACCCTTTTTTTGCTTTTAGGCCTGCAATTGTTGAAAAAAATGTTTCTGTGATACCAATTTCTTCTTTTACTTGCTCTAGCCTATCTTCTTGTCCTGCTTGCCCGCCTTGTCCTTCTGATTTTTTTTCTTTTGGGACTTGTATTTGTAAGACAATACGTTCAAACGCAACTAGCTTTTTATTTTTTCCATGAAGTACTGCTCGTATAATAAAGAGTGTCGTAACAATAGATGATATCCCAAATACAGAAAATAAACCAATCATCATCATTTGTTCTGAAATAGCAACGGACGCTATGGGTGATTGACCGTATGGGTTTGCAGTAAATTGAATTAGAAATGAAAGCATATATTATTTTGGCATTGCCTTATGTTTTTTGTGAAGTCCTAAGATTTTTTCTGTTTTAATTTTTGCTTCTTGTTCTAAAAAAAATCTGTTTATTCCAGGGAGCATTTTTAACCATTCAAAGAGTAGTTTTAAAATAGATTTAGTTCGGACATGTGTTTTTTTCAAAAGTTGGCGAATTTGGATAGCAGTTTGTTCTCCTTTTATTTTAAATTCTTGTCGTTCTACTGGGGAGAGGGAAGTAAATGCTTCTTTTAATCCTTCTTCCATAATATGCTCTACTTCTATTGTTATAGCATCTCGTACAATGGGGATCGCTCTTTGTTTTTGTTTTTTTGAAATGCGAAGTTTTCTTTTTAGTGCATCAATAGTAGATTCTACAGATGTTTCTTTTCCTTTTTCTGTGGGTTCTAATTCTTTTATTTTTTCAATTTCCATGTCAAAAGCACCTGGTGCTTTTATTTCAGGTGTTTTTATTATTTGTTCAGGAGACTCAGGAATATACAAAGGGCGTATATCCTGTTCGTGTGGTGTCACGTTTGGTGACATAAAATATATGTACTAATTATTAACGTAATTATATTATATCAAAAAATAAGAAAAGATGCTATTAAGTTCCGTATAGACAAAGAAGATGTTTCATTATATAATAGAGATACATTAATAATTAATACATATATTTTTATGAATATGAAAAGGTTTCTTTTTACTTTTATTGTGTTAGGGGTGTTTTTATTTCTCCCAAGAATTTCGCATGCAGCGTCAAATATTTCATCTTGTAATATTACAGCAACGGATACTGCTATAAGTTCCTCAGAAAATGAAGTAGTGTTTACTGTTAATTATCTTACTTTTGATCCTGTTATTGTAGATTATCATGAAAAATTAGCTATAGATAGAAAAGGAGAATTAGATACTATTCATGAAGTATCAGCAAGTGATGTGCTTCTTCCAATAGGGGCTGGTTCATATAGAAAGAATTATTCTGTAATATATGAAAAAGGTACTGCATTAAACATGGTATTGGAAGCTCAAATAGGGGATACTGAATGTAAGACACTGGCACTTCCTCTATCTACATTTGGTGCAGCGTCAAATGTAGATATAAGTAGTTGTTATGTAGAAGCTACAGACAGTGTTTCTAGTGATACGCATAATGATATTTCATATAATGTTATGTATACAAATGCAGGGGCTGTAGATACGGAGGATTATTCTATAAATATAAAAACAGATAAACTAAAAGATCTCACATCTTATTTAGCCAATACTGAATTTTTAGAGGGGAAAAATTTATTATTTAGTACAGCAAGTGATCTTTCATATAGGCGAGATGAGGTAACATCTTTTGTTGTATCTGCATCTATAGGGGAAACACAGTGTAGTCCGAAAACAGTTATTACGAGACAACCAGTATCATCTTGTCTTGTAGATTTTCCAAGGATGAATAATGTATCGCAAGGAGTATGGGATCTATCTTATACGGTGATGTATTCAAAAGTTGGAGATGAAGGAGTAGATTTTCGAGAAACAGTAGGTGTGGATGGACATGGATTATATCAAAATAATACAGAATCTGGGTACCCTTTGATAAATGGTGTAGATAATATAACAGCAGAAAGGACCGTTCGATTTGAAAACTCTTTTTTTAATATTATAGATGATGCGCAATTACCAGTGAGCCTTGATGTATATCTTGGTGGATTTAAATGTGATGGAATAGATATTCCTAGGGAATTATTTCAACAGGCTGAGGAAGAAGTAGTTGTGCATACTCTTCCAGAACCAGAGGATCCAGATGTTGAACCAGAACAAAGTAATATACAACCAGTGTCATCTTGTTTTGTTTCTGTACAGGTTAAAAATGTAGCTAATGAAGATGCAGGAAGATTAGATCTTAGGTATACTGTGAGATATTCAAAAGTTGGGGATGAAGAAGTAGAGTTTAGAGAAATTTTAGGTGTGGATGATTATGCAATAGATCAGAATAATGTAGAATCGGGGTACCCTTTGATTGATGGTGTAGATAATATAACAGCAGAAAGAACAGTTCGGTTTGATAGTGTTTTTTTTAATTTTATAGATGACGCACAAGCGCCACTTAGTCTGGATGTATATTTAGGTGGATTTAAATGTAATGGAGCAAATATTCCTAGGGAAGTATTTCCACAGTCTGAAGATGATATAGAAGTTCCAGATCCTGTAGAATCAGTAGAGGAAAATAATGATGACCCAGATGATGAAGAGGATGTACCAGTTGTAGAGATGTTACAAGTCGATATGGAACCAGTATCATCTTGTGCTGTAAGTATAATAGATGGGGCTATAGTAAATGCAGAAAAGAATTCTATTAGTTATCTTGTAACATATTCTAAAATAGGGAGTGAATATCTAGGATATGGAGAAATAGTTGGAATAATGAATGGAACTGAATTGCCACTATATATAGGTGGGCAAGATAGTTATTATGTGCGTAAGGGAGATAATAATACACTGCCAAAAAGAACAATAATTTTTAAAAGAGGCACAATGGATTACTCTGCAGGGGAGCCTATTACTGTGGCAGTAGCTATAGGTGGTGTGGAGTGTGCAGTAGATACTATTTCTAGAGAAACATATTTTATTCCAGAATTAGTACAAGAAAATGAAGTTATAGAAGCTGCCCCAGTAGAAATTTCAAATGAGTCTCCAGAATCTTGTCGTGTAAAAGGACGCGATCTCATTTATGATGGGAAACAAAATAAAATAGAATTTCATATTGAATATACCAAATTGGGAGGTGTCTCTGAAGTCCCATATTCTTACAGTATTATCTCAGATTCAGAGCATGTATTACATGAAGAGATTAAAGACAAACAGTTTTTAATGAAAGGAGCAGATATTTCTTTGAATAATCAAAAATTTTATTATCCACGAGAAAATAAAAATAATACTTTGATAAAGGCAAGTTTAGGAAATACAACTTGTGAATCTTTGGATTTGCGTGTATCTCAACCAATTGTGGTGGATGATATAGAGATTCAAGAAAATGGTGATGTAGGTGATCCAGAACAATTAGAAGGTGAGCCTGAACCACTTCCTGTTGAGATGATGGGATTAGAAGAAGGAGGAGAACAAGAAGAAGCCCCAGCAGCAGAAGAACAGGTGGCAGAGGTTGTGGAAAATCCATTTGCGGAGGCACCACCAGTAGAAGAAGCTGTGGACAATGGGGACGCTCCAATAGGCAATGGTAGTAGTTCTTCTGGCAGTGGTTCTCGAGTTGTGGTTTCAACTGGCGACTCTGGTAATAATCCTGTGGTAGATACTGAAGATCCTACATGTAGAGTTGTAGCAGAGGGTAGAGTAGTAAATGGACATCTTGAAATTGGTTCTGGTATAGAATATAGAAATTTTGAAGATGGAGATTATCAGTATGTATTAAGTGGTAGTTCACTTATTTCACCAAACAATGGAAAAATATATCAAGGAAATATTAGTTTTACAAATGATTCTGGAATGATTATTCGTGTGGTAAATAATGCGAGTTTTCCAATGTCTTTTCAATCTGATAATGCAGAGGATGTATTTGTGCTTAATGCAGTGTTAAATGGAGTAACGTGTCAATCAGTATCATTTGATTATACTCAAATAAATGATGCTATTGAAACAGCGACAGTAGCCAATGGAAGTACTACTGATACTATAGGACCAGGAGTTGCAGTATCTTCTATATCAGTTATTCCAGCAGGTATTGACGAAAGTGATGTTTCTGCGTTACTATCATTGGAGTTGTTAGACGGAGAAACTATAAATAGAAGGATTCGTTTTACTGGTTTCCCTGTACCAAAGAGTGTCGCTATGACAAAAGAAAAGAGTAATAATATATTTATTCTTATCGCGGTTTTAGCACTTGTTGGATTAGGATCTGTAGGTTACGGATTGTATCGTCTAAAGAAAAGAAAAAAACACAGTTTTATCCCATATGAATAAAAAACCATACTTTATTTCTACCTCTATTCCATACGTGAATGCTCAACCACATGTTGGGCATTCACTGGAGTATATTGAAACAGATGCTGTTGCCAGATATAAACGCTTACTTGGTAGTGATGTGTTTTTTTTATCAGGAGCAGATGAAAACTCACTAAAAAATGTACAAGCCGCAGAAAAAGCAGGGAAAGATGTACAAACATTTGTAGATGAACATTCTCGCTATTTTTCTGCTTTTAAAGATTCATTAAATATTTCTTTTGATGATTTTATAAAAACTACAGAGAAACGTCATAAAGATGGAGCCCAAAAATTGTGGGGTAAGTTTGACAAAAAAGATATAGAAAAAAAGGCATATAAAGGATTATATTGTGTAGGGTGTGAGGCATTTTTTAAAGAAGAAGAATTAATAGATGGAAAATGTCCAGATCATAAAAAAGAACCAGAAGTGATAGAAGAAGAAAATTGGTTTTTTAAGTTATCAAATTATCAAAAACAGTTAAAGGAGTTAGTTGAAAAAGATATTATAAAAATCACACCAGAGTTTAGAAAAAATGAATGGTTAGCTTTTATAGATAGAGGATTGGAAGATTTTAGTATTTCTAGATCAAAAGAACGTGCGCATGGGTGGGGAGTAGAAGTCCCAGAAGATGATGAGCAAATTATGTATGTTTGGGTAGATGCATTGTCCAATTATACCAATGCCTTGGATTTTAGTGGAGATGAAACATTATATAAAAAATATTGGGTACAAGGAGAAGAAAGAGAAGTAGTACATGTTATTGGAAAAGGAATTGCAAAGTTTCATGTGCTTTATTGGCCTGCTATGCTTTTATCAGCTGGAATGCCACTTCCTACAGAAATATTTGTGCATGGGTACATGACTATTGAAGGAGAAAAGATGAGCAAGTCTTTGGGTAATGTTATAAATCCAGCTGAATTAGTAGAAACATATGGAAAAGATGCGGTACGGTATTATTTCCTGGGAGCAGTATCTTCTACAAAAGATGGTGACTTTTCAAAAGACCGTTTTGAAGAATTTTATACTGCACATCTGGTAAATGGGATTGGAAATTTAACTAGTCGTGTTCTTACCATGCTTGAAAAATATTCCGAGGGTGTTGTCCCTACTATTTCAGCAGATTGTTTTCATACAGATAAGATATATGCATCATATATACATGCATTTGAAAATTATGCATTTGAGGGAGCTATAAAAAGTATAAATGAGTTAGTCCGTGCAATTGATACAAAAATTTCAGAAGAAAGACCGTGGGAAAAAGCAAAAAATGGAGAAGATATTTCTGAGTTACTGTATCAATTGGTAGAAGGATTACGCCATATTGCTCTTCTTCTTATTCCTGTTATTCCAGACACTGCACAGAAAATTTTTGCACAACTGGGGTATAGTGAAGAAGAAATAAAATCTTTTCTATTTGATAAAGAAAAAGAATGGGGAGTATTGGAACAGGGGACTGATGTGAAAAGAGATAATATACTCTTTGCTAGGTTAACATCATAGATTTATTTTATAATAAAAATATATGCCTGTCATAGATATCTATTTTAGTATTTTTACCATTATTCTCGTTGGTTTAGGTGTTTGGCGTGGTTTACTCTATGGTATGATTTCTCTTGTGGGAACTGTTCTTGGAGTACTTCTTGCGAGTTGGTATGTAGAGCCTATGGCGGGGTGGTTGATAGAGCGATTTGATTGGGCGGCTAATTTATCTCGCATAGCAATATTTGTAGTTTCTTTTATTCTTATTATGCAGATTGTGCGGGTTGCATTTTGGGGATTAAAAAAGGTGTCTCGTTGGTTTAATAGAATTCCATTATTGGGCTGGACAAATAGGCTTCTTGGTGGAATATTTGGTTTTGTTCAGGCAGTTATTATCTTGGGGATGTTAGTGTATGTTGTGGAGAGATTCCCATTACACGAGGGGCTTATGAATATGATTGCAGGGTCTAATATGGCGCCATATTTGCTTTTATCTGTGAGTTGGATTATTCCTTTTTTGCCAGAGGCATGGAAAGCGCTTCAGTCTACTGTAGATTATACGAAAAATATAATAAAATAGTGAATATACAAAACGAGATATACTTATTTAATATGTTGTATAGGGTTAAAATAAAATAATATATGCTTATAGATTCACATTGTCATCTTCAGTTTCAGGTGTATAGTGAAGATAGAAAAGAAGTAATAGAAAAATGTTTGTCAAAGGACATGTTTTTAAATATAGTAGGAACTCAGAAAGATACGAGTAAAAAAGCGGTAGATTTGGCATCTGCGTATGAAAATTTTTATGCAACCGTTGGGGTGCATCCTATTCAGCATACGGCGACTGCTGTAATAGAAGAAAACACAAGTTTTATTTCAAGGGGGGAAGAATTTGATGAGGATTTTTTTGAGGATTTAATTGTTACTGGGCAGGTGATTGGTATTGGGGAAACTGGATTAGATAAATATCATATTCCAGAAGGTGAAGCAGGAAACATAGCATTTGAAAAACAAAAAATATTATTTAAAAAACATATTGCTTTTGCTAGGAAACATAATTTGCCATTGATAGTGCACGTAAGAGATGCAAAGAATGCAGAGGAGTCAAGTACTCATGAAGATGTATTTGAAATATTGGAAGAGGAATGGAAAGAAAATGGAAATATAAAAGGAGTGCTTCATTGTTTTACTGGAAATATAGAGCAAGCTAAGAGATATATTGATTTAGGTTTTTATCTGGGATTTGGTGGTGTTATTACTTACCCAAATAAAGGAAATAAATATGTAAATGGGAGTTTGGCAGATGTTATTGATAGTATTCCTTTAGAAAAAATTCTTACAGAAACAGATGCTCCATATTTATCACCAAAAAAATATAGAGGCGGAAGGTGTGAGCCTTGGATGGTGGAAGAAGTTGTGGATTTTATTGCAGAGAGGAAAGAGATGGATGTTGATAAACTTAATGATATTATAGAAAATAATTTTAGGGAATTGTTTTCTTTATCTTTATTGTAGTAAGAAATAATATGTGGTACATATATATAGTCAACTGCGCAGATAATACACTGTATACTGGTGTAACTACAGATATTGAAAGACGAGTTTTTGCGCACAATAGTTTAAAGAGTGGGGCCAAATATACAAGAGCAAGACAACCAGTGCAGGTGGTATATAAAAAAATATATCCTAGCAAAAAAGAAGCTATGCAGGAAGAGTGGCGTATAAAACAATTATCCAGAAAAGAAAAGTTGGTATTAATAAAAAGTATATGACTATAAAACACATAGCCGTTATAATGGATGGGAATAGACGCTGGGCAACGAAGCGTGGAATGCCAAAGATAATGGGGCATACGCAGGGAGGAAAAAATTTATTTACAATAGTAGATGAAGCGATGAAGCAGGATATAGGGTATATAACATTCTATGCTTTATCTACAGAAAATTTAAAAAGGAGTGAAGAAGAATTATCACACCTATTTTCATTATTTAATAAATCAGTTGCGAGTCTAGAAAAATTTATAAAAAATAATGTACAGCTCCGTGTTATAGGGAATTTACAGCTTATCCCAGAAGAAATTAGAAGTAAGTTGGAATCGATGATAGAAAAAACAAAAGATTTTTCTCATCCAAAAACAATATTGACACTGGCAGTAGCGTATGGTGGGCGTGATGAAATTATGCGTGCTATAAAAAAAATAATGCACAGTGGCATAAATGTTTCAGATATAAACGAAGAGGTGGTCGGTAGATATTTAGATACGCATGATATGCCGGATGTGGATTTGGTTATTAGGACTGGTGGGCATAAACGGCTTTCTAATTTTCTTCCATGGCAGACAACGTATGCGGAGTTTTATTTTACAGATATACTCTGGCCTGCGTTTAACAAAAAAGAATTTATTAGTGCGATAGAGTGGTTTGAAGAACAGAAAAGAAATAAAGGAAAATAGAAAAGTTGGTGGCTGTGTTCACGGGGACACAGCCGTTGACCCTTTACGATTCATCATTATTTTTTATTTCCTCCTGTTATGGTGTTGTGTTGGGGTGGTTGTACGGGTATGGATGTAAAATCCACACTCATTACACCACAAAGAACAGTCCACTGTACGGCTACATGCCGTGTTTAGGACTCTTTTTTTTGTTACGGTTTTTGTGCTCCCACATTTGGGGTTTGGGCACCGTTCTTCCCCCTTTTTCTTGTAGGCCATTTGGCCCCTTTCTGCCCCACCCGTGATGATGAGGACACTTCATGCAACTAATGATTAATTGACTGAAGTGTAATAAAAAATTTGGCTAAGAAAAAAACCACTTGGAGGTGGTTTATTGTTGTTTTTGCATTTCTGCTTTTGATCTATTAGCTAGTATTTTTTCTTCTTTATATTTTATCATATATATTACTTAATATCAGTAAACATCATAACTAACTTTAGTATGATAATTACTAAAACGAGAAGTCCAAATCCTATAGCCCCGCCTTTTAGACGTAGGTCTCTATTTTCTGTAAGCAGGGTATCTACTTCTTCTGGGCTCATGTCCTTTGTGGATTTTCCAAAATGAAACGCTTTATTTTTTTTTGAGTATATCATATATAAATATAGTATAAGATATATATGTGTAAGTTGTCAATTATTATTAATTTTAGTATACTAATAGTATATTTATTAAATAAAATATTTATGAAGAATTTTTTCATTGTATTATGTACGTTTTTATTATTACCCTCAATAGTACACGCAGCGCCTGCTACTAATTATGGATGTAGGGTAGAAGGAAATCTAGAAGAAATTGAAGGAGGAAAAAATCGATTATATACAGCAATAAGTTATACGCTTGATAGTGGTGATGTATATGATATCCCATTTAGTATTTCTATGCAGACAAATAGTGGATCATTGGGATCTTATAGTGGAGAAGTAGATTTATATTATACAGGTGAATCAGTAAATCAATTTGATAGAACTGAAATAAATAGAAGTTTAGTAAGTCCATTGTATCAAGGAGAAGCGATTTTAACACCAGAGTTTTCTATACAGGGAAATTCGTCTGTTCAAATAGGCGCTTCTCTAAATGGAATTACATGTACACCACTTATTTTAGAAGTGGTAGAAGAAGATGTCATTATAGAATGTTTTGCAGAGGGTGCATTAGAATTATTAGATTCGGGTGATAATAGATTGCAGTATTCTCTCATGTATGATGTCTCAGAAGATAAAGATAATGTGCCATTTTTTATTGAAGTGGTAAATAATGCAGGAAGATTTGATAGTAAAAGTGGTACAGATTCACTTTATGCGGATGCTCAGCTTGTTGTGTTGTATCAAGGTAACCCTGTACAAATGGTTACTATTCCAGCAGTGATAGATGGAAATATTTCTATAGAAGCCACACTGGGAGGAAAAACTTGTGATACAAAACAGCTTACCTTGTTAGAATTACCAGAAGAATTAATTATAGAAGAAATAGAACCGTTGGTAGAAGAACAACCACCTGTAGAACCTCTTGTAGAAGAAGAATCTGATCCTATCGTAGAAGTACCGCCGATTGTGGAAGAGGAACAGCCAGTGGTTATGGCTGAACCAGAACCGTTACCAGTTGTTGTGGAAGATCCAGCTCCAGTGGTGGCAGTGGTTTCTTCTCCGTTTGCTTCTCCAAATGTTCCGCAGACAGTTACTACAGATAATGAAACATCTACAACTGTTTCACCTTCGTGTACTGTAGTTGCAGAAGGGCAAGTACAAGAAAATGGTAGTATTTTATTAGGGAATGCAATTACCTTTAAAGATTTTGATTTAGGAGAGCATAGTTATAGATTAATTGGTTATTCTGAAAATGATAGTTTTGATCAGACACAGTTCATGGATCAGATACAATTTGTAGATACACAAGGGGTATTAATGCAGACAAACGCAGTGACTGCTAGTTTCCCAATGATATTTATGCCAAAACAAGCAAATGAGACATTTGTGATTAATGCAATAATTGATGATGTGGTATGTAAATCGGTTATGTTTGTCTCTTCTCCTATGATGAATGTTACAGAACTAATTACTGTGTTTCCAAAGGGGACTTCCCAAGAAGTCACAGCAGATGTGCATTCTTTGGCGCTTATTTCTTCAAATGATAAGGGATTGGCTGAAGATACGGAACCAGTTGTCCGTAATGTAGAATCATCTTCAGAGCTTAGTTCAACCCAGTTTATGGTTATTATCATTGTCTCAATTATCTCTGTAGTATTTCTTGCCTTGGTTGGTATGCTTTCTTATGTAAAACTAAAGAAAAAACAGTCAGATTTTTTAAGATAAAGGGAAAAAAGAAGGGCATGTGTTTAGGACATATGCCTTTTTTTATAGATAAAGGAGCTCTTATGCACATATGTATAGAAAAAATAGTTGACTTTGATAACAAAATACTATATAATAATGTCGTTTCAAATCAAATGTGAAAACGATTTTTTCTCTATAATATTGTATGAATAAGTTAGAACAAAAACGAGAAGAACTCGTTCACAAAACATTTACATCCATGTTTAAGATTTTAATAATCTTTGGCATTCCTGCAGCAATTGGTTTTTTTGTAGGAAGTTTCGTAGACGCGAAATATGATATTCGTCCGTATGGATCTGTGGGTGTACTCGCGGTCACATTTATTTTATCTTGGATTATTATGATTCGGATGTATCTAAATATAACGAAACAGTTTAGTGCATTACGAGAACAAGAAAATGCAGAGCGTAATATTACACAGAAAATGCTAAAAGATAATATTTCTTCTAAATAAAGATATAGTTATGAGTTTTCAAGTGGCTGTAGCACAACCAGAAGTACAACCAGAAGCTGTATTTGCGATTGGGAATTTTGTGGTATCAAATGCTATGATGATGAGTGTAGTTGTTACATTCATTTTTTTATTTTTGAGTGTCGGTTTTATTCGTAAATCAAAACTTGTTCCATCTATATTTCAAACAATGTTTGAATTATTGGTAGATGGAATATTAGGTTTACTTGAATCCATCATGGGGAATAGAAAAGGAGCAGAAAAGATGTTGCCATTGATTGGGTCATTATTTCTATTTGTAGGATTATCAAATGTGATAGCGTTGTTTCCAGGGGTAACATCATTTACATATGATGGAGTACAGATGTTTAGAACACCTACAAATGATTTCAATACTACGTTTAGTATTGCACTTGCCATGATAATATTGACGCAAATTGCAAGTATGAAAGAGTTTGGTATCTTTGGGCATTTAGGAAAGTATTTCAAGTTTAAGGATGTTGTGGTAGGATTTAAGAAAGGTGCCGGAGAAGGAGTACTTGCTATAGTAGACTTTTTGATTGGATTGTTAGATATTGTGTCAGAAATCGCAAAAGTTATTTCATTGTCCCTTCGTTTATTTGGGAATATGTATGCCGGAGAAGTATTAGCAGCTATCCTACTTGGGACATTTGCAATGTTTATTCCAGCACCATGGTTAGCAATGAATTTACTGGTAGGATTACTCCAAGCATTAGTATTTGGGTCATTGACCGCAGCATACTATGCATTGGCAATAGAGAAATCAGAAGAACAAATTAATTAATTTAGATATATATTTAATTATACGTATATGGATATTGAAGTAGCGCGACTTATCGCAAAAGGACTTTGTACCACATCTATGTTTGGATCTGGTATTGGTGAAGGATACCTTATTGGTAAAGCACTAGAAGCAATTGGGCGTAACCCAAAGATGGAAGGAAGCATTTTTAGTAAAATGATCATCGGTGTTGCTCTAGCAGAATCTACTGCGATTTACGCATTTGTAGCATTCTTTATTGTATAATACCATTTTAATGGTATAAGCTATTGTTTTAGCTTCGGTGTATATGTGTATATACACCAACTGGTAAAACAATAATTAGTTAATTGTCATATGGATTATATTTTGGACACATTAGGGAAAGTAGGATTTGAATGGAAAATGGGATTATTTAATTTTTTAAATTTTCTTGTTGTATTTTTGATATTAAAAAAATACGCGTTTAAACCAATTACAAAAGTAATAGCAGAACGCCAGAAAAAAGCAGAAGACACTGTTGAAAATTTTCAAAAAGCAAAGTCTGAATTACAAATGGCAGAACAAAAAGCACAAACATTAATAGATGAAGCAAAAGTAGAAGCAAATAGAACAATAGAAAAATCTCATGAGACAGCGCAAGCACAAGCAGTTGATATGAAAGAAAAAGCAAAAGCAGAGATTGAATCACTTATTGTACAGGCAAAAAAGAATATTGCTATAGATAGATTAGAAATGCAAGATTCACTTCGAACGGAGACAGTTGAGTTAGTAATAAAAGTAGTAGAAAAAATTGTTGGAAATAAATTAGACAATGCTACTGATGATGCATATATTAAAGATGTTCTTGCAACATTGAAATAATAGATTATGCCTAAATTAATCCCAAAACAATACGGAAAAATTTTATACGACATTACTTACGGAAAAGATGGGGAAGAGTTGGATAAGGCTCTTTCTATATTTGCAACATTTTTACGAAAAGAACAAGTCTTGTCAAAATTACAATATATTGTAGAAGAATATATTGCATATGGAAAAGAAAAAGAAGGAATAGTTTCACTGCATGTTACAAGTGCACGAGAACTTTCAAAGGAAATGATAGGAAATATTGAACAAGCATTTGAAAGAAAAGCAGAAATAACACAATCCGTAGATAAGGAACTTATAGGTGGATTAGTCGTAAAAGCAGGAGATACGATTTTAGATGGAAGTGTACAAACACAATTAAAACAATTAAAACAACATTTAAGCAATTAATTATCTGGTTATGTCATATACAGATCAAGTGGTCGCAACATTAAAAAAACATATTGATTCTTTTGAAAAACAAGTTGATGTACAAGAAGTAGGTACTGTTATTGAGATTGGTGATGGTATTGCTCGTATGACTGGATTGTCTCAATGTAAGGCACAAGAGATGCTTGAATTCCCAGGTGGAGTATATGGTTTAGCATTGAATTTGGAAGAAGAAACAGTGGGTGCTATTATTTTAGGAGATTATAGAGCAATTAAAGAAGGAGATACTGTAAAAAGAACTGGACGTATTATGTCTATCCCAGTGGGAGATGCTATGATTGGGCGTGTAGTAAATGCACTTGGAATAGAAATAGATGGAAAAGGAGATTTAAAAACAAAAGAATTTTATCCTATAGAACGTGTTGCGCCGGGTGTTATGACACGTGAGCCAGTGAATCGTCCTATGCAAACAGGAATAAAGGCTATTGATGCGATTATCCCAATTGGACGTGGACAGCGTGAACTTATTATTGGAGATAGACAAACTGGAAAAACAGCGATTGCAATTGACGCAATTATAAACCAAAAAGGACAAGACATGGTTTGTGTGTATGTAGCTGTGGGGCAAAAAGACTCAAAAGTAGCTCGTATAGTATCAAAACTTGAAGAAGCCGGAGCAATGGATTATACAGTGGTAGTTTCTGCTGGAGCTTCTGAACCAGCGCCTATGTCTTATTTAGCACCGTATGCTGGTGTGACTATTGCAGAATATTTTGCAGATAAAGGAAAAGATGTATTGATAGTATATGATGATCTTACAAAACAAGCATGGGCTTATCGTGAGATGAGTTTGCTTCTTCGTCGTCCACCAGGCCGAGAGGCTTATCCTGGAGATGTATTTTATCTTCATTCACGTTTACTTGAACGAGCATGTAATTTAAATGAAAAGCATGGTGGTGGTTCTATTACAGCATTACCTATTATTGAAACACAAGCAAGTGATATTTCAGCATATATTCCTACCAATGTAATTTCTATTACAGATGGACAGATTTTTCTTGAAACAGACTTGTTTTATAAAGGAATTCGCCCAGCGTTGAATGTAGGACTTTCTGTATCTCGTGTAGGTGGATCAGCACAGATTAAACCAATGAAAAAAGTAGCAGGAAGTATGAAATTGGATCTTGCGCAGTTTCGTGAATTGGAAGCATTTTCACAATTTAGTAGTGATTTAGATGCAGATACAAAACAAAGTATTGATCGTGGCCAAAGAATTACTGAAATGTTAAAACAAGGACAATATTCACCATTGTCAGTGGAAGAACAAGTTATTTCTATTTATGCTGCAGGAAAGGGTTATTTTGATGATGTAGATGTGTCACGTGTAAGGGAAGTAGAAGAAAAATTACTTGATTTTGCTAAAAAAGCAAAAGCTTCATTACTTGGAAAAATAAAAGCTGGTGATTGGAGTGATGAAACACAAGCAGCAGTAAAAGAGTTATGCGAAGAATTTAAAAAACAGTAAGCTGTAAAATATGGCACTGAGTACCAAAGCAATTAAAACAAGGATTAAATCGGTAAAAAATACCAAGAAGATCACCAAAGCAATGGAGATGGTTTCAGCTTCAAAAATGAGAAAAGCAGTTGACGCTGCTCTAAACACTCGTATGTATGCTACTCTTGCTTCTGAGCTTCTAGAACATCTTTCTGGTATAGATGAACCAAATATCCCATTACTCGAAAAAAGACCTATAAAAAAGGTGCTCATGGTTTTGATTTCTTCAAACAGAGGACTCTGTGGTGGATTTAATGGAAATATTTTAAGAAAATCTGTAGAATTATTTAAAGATAAAGAAGATCTAGCAACGCATAAAATAAAAAGTGGAGAAGAAGCGATTGACGTGTTAGAAGATGTAGAAGTGGAAGTACTAGGTATTGGAAAAAAGAGTGCTGCATTTGCAAAAAAGTATGACTTACCACTTATCGCTGTATTTGATGAGCTGTCAGAAGCGCCATCATTTGAAGACATATTACCTATTAGTAATATGATCAATAATAGTTACCTTGATAAAACATATGATAAAGTAGTTATTGTCTATACTCATTTTCAATCAAGCTTGGTCCAAACAGTAAAAGTACGCCAAGCATTGCCAGTAACAAATAGTGAGATTGAAGAGATGATTGCAGATGTATCAAAGGATACTGATAAAGAAAAAAAAGAAGATTCATTTCCTATTGAACAATATATTTTTGAACCAGGGCTTGATAGTATTATAGAGCATGTGATGCCGCGATTAGTTGAAATTCAATTGTATCAAGCAATATTAGAATCGGCTGCAAGTGAACATAGTGCTAGAATGCTTGCCATGAAAAATGCAAGTGAATCAGCAGATGATATGGTCAATTCACTTACCCTTGCGTTTAATAAAGCTAGACAAGCTGCAATTACTCAAGAAATTGCAGAAATTTCTGGAGGAGCCGCAGCGCTTGAATAATCAATTAATGAATAAACTCATAAATAATCACATATGAATACAGGAAAAATTACACAAATTATTGGAGTGGTCGTGGATGTTCATTTTGAAGAGAATATCCCTGCTATTTATAATGCTCTTCATATTGCCGTAGATGGGAAAAGAGTAGTTTTAGAAGTCCAGAGTCACTTAGGATCAAATACAGTGCGTACTGTAGCTATGGATGCCACAGACGGATTATCTCGTGGACAAGAAGTAGAGGATACTGGAGCGCCTATCTCTGTACCAGTAGGAAAATGTACATTAGGACGCATGTTTAATGTAGTTGGTGATCCAATTGATGAAAAACCAGCACCTAAACCAGAAAAAAAATATTCAATTCATAGAAAAGCTCCAGATTTTAAAAACCAATCACAAGAAACAGAAGTGTTAGAAACAGGTATAAAAGTTATTGACTTGCTTTGTCCGTTTTTGAAAGGTGGAAAAGTTGGATTATTTGGTGGAGCTGGAGTAGGGAAAACAGTGATCATCCAAGAACTTATTCGTAATATTGCACAAGAACATGGTGGATATTCTATGTTTGCAGGAGTAGGAGAGCGTACTCGTGAAGGAAATGATCTTTATCGCGAAATGGAAGAATCT
Source organism: Candidatus Magasanikiibacteriota bacterium (assembly GCA_018650085.1). GTDB lineage: Bacteria > Patescibacteriota > Patescibacteriia > Magasanikbacterales > UBA922 > JAHJIX01. The sequence continues at coordinate 19,005 of JABIGQ010000035.1, forward strand.
GGAGTACTTGATAAGACAGCATTGGTATTTGGACAAATGAATGAACCACCAGGAGCTCGTGCTCGTGTAGCGCTTACTGCGCTTTCTATGGCAGAATATTTCCGTGATGAAGAAAATCGTGATTTGCTTCTTTTTGTAGATAATATTTTCCGTTTCACTCAAGCTGGATCAGAGATGAGTGCACTTCTAGGGCGTATGCCTTCAGCAGTTGGGTATCAGCCTACACTTGCTACAGAGATGGGAGCACTACAAGAAAGAATTACTTCTACAGATAAAGGATCTATTACTTCAGTACAAGCGGTGTATGTTCCTGCCGATGATTTGACAGATCCGGCACCTGCGACTACGTTTGCGCATCTTGATTCTACCGTTGTATTAAATCGTTCATTATCAGAGTTAGGTATTTATCCTGCGGTAGATCCATTGGATTCTAATTCTACTATTCTTGATCCAAATATTGTGGGTGAAGAACATTATAATGTGGCACGTGAATTACAACAAGTATTACAAAGATATAAAGATTTGCAAGATATTATTGCAATCCTTGGTATGGAAGAATTGTCTGATGAAGATAAGAGAACAGTTTCTCGTGCACGTAAAGTACAGAAATTTTTATCACAACCATTCTTTGTAGCAGAACAATTTACTGGGAAAGAAGGAAAATATGTTCCTGTAGCAGATACTGTTCGTGGGTTCCGTGAAATTTTAGATGGGAAACATGATGATAAACCAGAAAGTGCGTTCTACATGAAGGGTGGTATTGATGAAGTAGTTGCTGGAGAAAATAAATAATATTTTTTTATGATGCCATTTAACATTGTGACACCAGAGGGCGTTATCTATAAAGATGATGTACTAAAAGTAACGGTGCCTACAGAGGCAGGGGAAGTTACTATTTTAGAAAATCACGCACCAATGGTATCTATATTAAAAGCAGGAGAATTGCATATTTATAAAGATGATCAAATCATATCTATGGCGGTATCTACTGGGTTTATTGAAATTCGTCCTACAGGAGAGTTGTATATTATTGCAGATACTGCAGAGCGTGCAACTGATATTGATATAGAGCGTGCAGAGACTGCAAAAAAACGTGCAGAAGAGTTATTAAAACAACAACAAGATATTAACGATATTGACTTTGCTCGTATTCAAGCAAGTTTAGAAAGAGCGATTACTCGTATAGGAGTAGGGAATACGTATAAATAGATAGTACATACATAATATTAAAAATCATCTATATATTAGATGATTTTTTGTTTTAACTGTAACAATAATACTGTTTCAGCGTCTACTTATATGTAGAGTTATAATAATTTTAATATATTTATGAAATATTTAACAAAAAAGACATTAAAAATTTATTTAGAACATTCCAAGAAATATTGGTTTTTGTTTGGCTTAGCTATTGCAGCAGTCATTGGGACTTCTATTGTTCAAGCACTTATTCCATTGGTGTATAAGGAATTTTTTGATACTATTTATCAGGCATCTGCGCCTTTGGAAGTAAAAAATACATTATTTTATTTGTTATTTAAAGTGGCGGGGTTGTATTCCATTATGTGGGTATTATGGAGAGTTGTTGAATTTTCCATAACATACGCACAATCTCGTACGATTGAAAACCTTTTTCAATCATGTTTTTCATATATTCATAAACATAGTTTTTCTTTTTTTCAAGATCAATTTATAGGATCATTGGTAAAAAAAGCAACACGATTTACTAGAGCATACGAGGCACTTCAAGATACATTCGTGTTTACTTTTGTTTCTAATTCTTTTGTTGTTGGAACTATTATTGTTGTTTTAGCACAAAGAAATATATTATTAACAAGTTTTGTGGTGGCTTGGTTAGTATTTTTTATCGTAGCCAATATTTTATTTAGTAGATTTAAACTAAAATACGATATAAAGAGATCTAAAACAGATTCAAAGATTAGTGCACAATATGCGGATACTTTAACAAATAATGTAAATGTAAAGTTATTTAATGGATACGGGCAAGAGAAAAAAGCATTTGCGAATATTACAAAAGAATGGGGAATAATCAATCGTCTTTCATGGAATTTATCTAGTCTTAATTTCGCAGTGCAGGCATTGTTAATGATTGTATTAGAAGTAGGCATGATGTATTATGCTGTTATTTTATGGGAAAGAGGATTATTTACTATTGGAGATTTTGTATTAATTCAAAGTTATGTAGTATTATTAGTTCATAGAATATGGGATTTTGGGCGAGTGATTCGTCATTGGTATGAAAGGTTTGCAGATGCAGAGGAAATGAGTGAAATATTTGAAATGCCACACGAAATTAGAGATGCAAAAAATGCAGTACCATTGGAAATAGAGCAGGGTAATATTGAATTTCAGGATGTAACTTTCAGGTATAGACAGACTAGAGCAATTATGAAAGATTTTAATCTTAAGTTTAGTGCTGGGAAAAGTTATGCACTGGTAGGTCCATCTGGTGCAGGAAAATCTACGATTGTAAATTTGCTTTTACGGCAGTTTGATGTAACAAAAGGAAAAATCCTTATTGACGGGCAGTCCACGAAACGTATTACACAAGAAACTCTTTGGAGAAGTATTAGTTTTGTTCCACAAGATCCTATTTTATTTCATAGAAGTTTACTAGAAAATATTCGTTATGGACGAACTGACGCTACGGATGAAGAAGTAGTAGAGGCTGCAAAGGCAGCGTCTTGTCATGAGTTTGTTATGAATTTTCCTAAGAAGTATAAAACATTAGTGGGAGAACGTGGAGTAAAATTATCTGGAGGAGAGCGTCAGCGTGTGGCTATTGCTCGTGCTATACTGCGTAATGCTCCTATTCTTATATTAGATGAAGCCACATCTAGTCTTGATTCAGAATCAGAAAGATTAATCCAAAATGCGCTAGATAAACTAATGAAAGGAAAAACAGTTATTGTGATTGCACATAGATTATCTACCATTATGAAGATGGATAAAATTATTGTTGTGGAAGCTGGAAAAATAAAAGAAGAGGGGACACATAAACAATTACTTCGTAAAAAAGATGGTTTGTATAGAAGATTGTGGGAATTGCAGGCTGGTGGGTTTATTGCGTAAAGGATAAAATGATTTTAGAAGTGAAGATACCTGGGTATATATTGAATATTAAAGTACGAAATGCTATGATATACAGTATAAATATTAACTAATCATTATGCTTAAAAAAATAATAAAAAAGATAATACTATTTGGTATTTTATCTATTTTTATAAGTGGGCTGCTTATTGTAATTGCGAATTATTTTGTAGAAAAGAAGTCAGAAGGAAAAATATTTTCAGAAGTAGAGCAGGTTGAGGTAAATGATGTTGGGTTACTACTGGGAACGGCAAAGTATATGTATGATGGAAGAGAAAATTTATATTACACATATCGTATAGATGCAGCTGTTGCATTATTTGAAGCAGGAAAAATTTCATATATCCTTGTTAGTGGAGATAATGGGCGAAAAGAATATGATGAACCAAGTTCCATGAAAGAGGATCTAATTGCTAGAGGAGTGCCAGAAGAGAAAATTTATCTAGATTATGCTGGTTTTCGTACTCTAGATTCTGTTGTGCGGAGTAAAGAAATATTTGGGCAAGAGATTATTACTGTTATTTCACAAGAATTTCATAATAAACGGGCTATCTACATTGCACAATCAAAAGGGATTGAAGCTATTGGATTTAATGCAAAAGATGTAAATATATATTATCTCGTCAATATAAACATACGAGAAAAGTTAGCACGGGTAAAGATGATAGGGGATCTTATGTTTGGGAAAGATCCAAAGTTTTTAGGAGAGAAGATTGAAATTGGTGGGAAAGAATAGTAGTTTATTATAAAGCTTAATTTATATATCAATCCTTGATTGAATGTATTTTTCATGCTATCATTTCTATATTCTCTTAAAAAGAAGTTATGAAAACACTAATTTTTGATTTTGATGGAGTCATCCATGATACATTTGAATTTCATAGGGGGAATATAAATGAATTATTTGGAGTTGACGTTTCTATGCAGGAATATAAGGATATGCATAATGGTAACTTTTTTTCAGATTTTCCAGATATGTTAAAAGATGTTAACTGGAATGAATATGGAGATTATATTACAGCAAAGCATTCTTTATTAAAAATTGAGCAAGGAATAAAAGATTTTTTTATAAAACTCTATGATAAGCATGACTTACATATAGTTAGTTCAGGGAGTAGGTTTAGGATAGAAGAGTATTTAGAAAATCAAAAAATGAGCCATGTATTTAAAGAGGTATTGGGGAAAGAGGATAGCCTTTCAAAGGTTGTAAAATTTTCTATGATTTTTGATAAATATAATCTTACTTCAGATGAGTGTATGTTTATTACAGATACATTAGGTGATATTATAGAGGGAAATGAAGCAAATATAAAAACTATTGCAGTAGACTTTGGGTTTCATGATAGGGCATTGTTAGAAAAAGGAAATCCATATAAAATTATATCTGATTTTAATGAATTATTTGATATTTTAGCAGAATAATATGGATATTGTTTTAGAAATAAAAAATTTTGTAGAAGAAGAATGCAAAAAGCCTACAAGTAAATATGGGTATAGTCCATTTACATCTCATTTTACCCCTATGGTGGCTTGTGCAGAAAAGTTAGCAGATGAATTAGGAGGGGATAAAGAAATAATTTCCATTGCTGCATGGTTACATGATATAGGGTCAATTATATATGGAAGAAAAGATCATCATATTACTGGAGTTGAAATTGCAGAAAAAAAATTAAAAGAATTAGATTATCCGGAAGAAAAAATTGAATTAGTAAAGGATTGTATCCGTCATCATCGTGGATCACAGGATTATACGCAAGAAACTTTAGAAGAACAAATTATTGTAGATGCAGATGCTATGAGTGCTTTCGATAGTATTGCAGGAAATTTCTGTGCTGCGTTTGTATATGAGAAAAAAACAGAGGCAGAAGCAAAAGAGGCGGTAAGAGAAAAATTTAAAAGAAAATGGAAACAGCTCCATTTTGATAAGTCAAAAGAGCTAGTGAAAGCGAAGTATGAGGCGGCGATGTTGTTACTTGGTTAAATATATGAAAAAAATATTATTTCCATATTATTATCATAAAAAACATTCTTTTTCTTTAAAAAATAAAAAGGGGAAGATATTATTTGCTTTATTTATAGTTTTTATTTTCTTTGCTCTTCGGGAGTTTTGGGATTATGAGATGTGGTATAAGCAATTTATTTGTAGAGGGATGAAAGCTTCTGCTGAAGAAATATTATTTTGTAAAGAAAAATATTCGATTTTTTCTTTTTATGTTATCCCATATGTTTTTGCTCAAATTGTTTTGTTATTTTATGGTATACAATTTATCTTTTTTAAGATAATCTTAGATTATAAAAATGCTTGGGTTTTTTTTAAGAAACATTGGGACTTGCTTGTCTTATTTACCATTATTTTTGTACAATGTTACTTATTTTATAAAGGAATGAAACGATGTAGTAATCCGTTTTATGATATTTTTCCTCGGTCAACTTGTCGTTTTATGTGTGGGTTTTATATTGTATTTCTTTATGTTTTGTTACCTCCTGTTACGCTTGTTTCTATTGTACGAACTTATATAAAGGATTTGCAGAAGGTCCGTTATTTTATTGTGGGTGTTATTTTATCTATATTATTATTTGGATTGTATGTTAAGTAGTATGAAATTTTTATTTTTTAAACGACACTGGGATTTAATCATACTGTTAATTCTGCCTTTAGAGTTATATTTGGTTCCAAAAATATCTAAATTTTATCCATGGGAGTTCCGTCTTTTTTTAGGATCGATGTTTGTTCAGACTTTAGTTGTTTGTAGTGTTTTTATAGGAGTATCTATATATAGGACAAAGTTGCATAATATTTCTTATAAGAGACATGTTTTTAGCGCAATAGTGATATGTATCTGGATTTTAATTCTTGCTAGCCAAGCATCCTTTCTCATGTTATAATACAAACATATGGTATTTACATTCCCAATTTTAATTATTTTAGCCATCTTATTTTTTTCTATGTCAAAAGAAATAAAAAAAGACTCAAATCCAAAGTTCTTCTTCCTACATCTACTCTCTATAGTGACCTTATATGTCTCTGCAGTGAGTTTTATTACCATGATATTTCAGGTTATTAATATTTATTTTCCGGATGCAATGCAAGGGGATATCTATTATCGTTCTGAAAATACGTATCAAATTTTACGTTCGGCTATTTCATTTTTACTAGTAATGTTTCCTGTATACATAGGAACACTCTTTACCCTTGATAAAGTTTATCTAAAAGATAAGAAAACAAGAGATTCTGCTGTCCGTAAATGGTTGATTTATTTAACATTATTTGTAGGGGCGCTTACTGTATTATTTACTTTAGTAAGTGTCTTTAATACATTTTTAGATGGAGAGTTAACCACGAGATTTTTTTTGAAAGTACTTACTATTCTATTTGTAGCTGGTGGGGTGCTTTCATACTATGGTCATGATTTAAAGAAATTTAAATAAGTATATATGAAATATCTATTTACAAGTATTTTGATTATTGTTATTGGAGCTATAGGATTTTCATTGTATAGTGTAGGTTCACCTGCAAAAGCGCGAGAAATGCAATTTGATAAACAACGAGTAAGAGATCTAGAAGATATAGTATATGATATGGAAGATTATCATAGAAGAAAAAAGGCAATGCCAGAGACGTATCAAGAGATGAACACTAGAAAAATTCTTGATCCAAAAACAAAAAAACCATATGCATATCGTCATTTGTCAGAAAGTGATTATGAATTATGCGCTACATTTACTTATGCATCGAGAGAAAGAGCATTTGAGTATGATAGACTTATGTATATGGGGGAAGAAGATAATATACATGAATATATTTATATGCATGGTGCAGGAGAACAGTGTTTTCAATTTGAATTGGTAAAAGATTCAGAGGGTGATGATGCATATTATTATACAGAAGTAAAAAAATAATTTATTTACTCAAAAATTGTGGAGAGAGGTAGACTTATGGCAAAAAATAAATTAAATAAAGAACAACAGCAAGCAGTGGATCATATGAATGGTCCACTTTTAATCGTAGCTGGAGCAGGGACTGGAAAAACGACTGTAGTGACAAAAAAAATCTCAAAACTTATTGAAGAAAAAGGAATTGCTGCAGAACAGATTCTTACTCTTACGTTTAATGAAAAAGCTGCTGCAGAAGTGACCGAGCGTGTAGATACATTATTATCTGTGGGGTATGTGGAATTACCTATTGGGACATTTCATGCTTTTTGTCAGGGAATATTAGAAGAATTTGGCTTAGACATAGGACTTTCTCGTCAGTTCAAGGTGTTATCAGAAATTGATACATGGTTACTTATACGGGAACATTTGTATGATTTTTCTTTGGATTATTATCGCCCTATGGGGAACCCTACTAGTCATATTCATGCATTATTACAGCATTTTTCTAAATGTAAAGATGAACTTATATCACCAGAACAATATGTAGAATATACGCAGAATATAGAGAATGAAGATGCACAGGAGATTGAACGGCTAAAAGAAGTTGCAGAGGCATATAACACTTATAATAAATTGCTACTAGATAACAGCGCGCTTGATTTTGGGGATCTTATTTTTTATACAGTAAAATTGCTTGAAGAACGTCCTGCTATTTTAAAACAATTACAAGAACGGTTTCAGTATATATTAGTTGACGAATTTCAAGATGTAAATTGGTCGCAGTATCGCCTGGTTCAATTACTTGCGAGTGCGCATAATAATATTACTGTAGTGGGAGATGATGACCAAAGTATTTATGCATTTCGTGGGGCCAGTGTTTCAAATATTATGCGATTTGAAAGCGATTATACGAATGTGGAAAAGATAGTGCTTCGAGAAAACTATCGTTCAGGACAAGAAATTTTAGATATATCATATAAATCAATTCAAGAAAACAATCCAGATCGTTTGGAAGTAAAGTTGGGGATTAATAAAAAATTAATTGCAAGCGGAGCAATAAAAAAAGCATCTGTGACGCATATTCATAAACCCACACTAGAGTTGGAAGCAAAAGCAGTCATAGAAGAAATACAAGCATTGAAAAAGATACATTCAGATATGACGTGGGATGACGTGGTTATATTGGCACGTGCAAATAGTCATGTAGAGCCATTTATAGCAGAGCTAGAGGACGCGGGGCTTCCGTATGAGTTTATTGCATCAGCGGGACTTTATCGTCAACCTATTGTGTTAGATTGTATTAATTTTTTCAAGGCAGTAGATAATAGATATGATTCTACTGCACTCTATCGTATGCTTCATTTGCCATGCATGGATATAAATGCGCATGAAGTACAGCAAATCATGTATTATGCAAAGAGGAAAAGTATAAGTTATTATGGGGCATTAAAAAAAGTACATGAAGTACAAGTATCCCCACAGACAGTCGCTTTTGCAAAAAAAATAGTTACTTTGATTGACGCATCTATTCGTACATATAAGCAGGTGAAACCATCTCAATTATTATATTCATTTTTAGAAAGCACAGGATATTTGGCATATATTGTAAAAGAAGAAGGACAAGGAAACAGAGAAGTTATTCGACAAATTTTTCAGTTAAAGCAATTTTTTGAAGTGGTATCTTCTTATGAAAAAGGGCATCCAGAGGCTAATATCCAATCATTTTTAGATTATTACAAGCAAGTGATAGAAGCAGGGGATAAAGGGAAAATGCATCAGTTAAAAGATACTCCAGATTCAATTAATCTTATGACAGTGCATGGATCAAAGGGATTGGAATATCGTTTTGTATTTATTATAAATATGGTTCAAGATAGGTTCCCGGCACGAAAGCGTGGAGAAGGAATTGCTATGCCTATTTCTCTTATAAAAGAGACATTACCAGAAGGGGATTATCATCTCCAAGAAGAACGACGATTATTTTATGTAGCGATTACTCGTGCAAAAGAAAAATTGTATTTAACGAGTGCGACAAACTATGGGGGAAAACGAGATAAAAAAATAAGTCGTTTTTTACATGAACTTGGATTTGTAATTACAGAAAAAGAAGAAGGAGAGGAAAAAAGTATTTTGCCAGTAAAACAAACACAAATTGAGTTTAATCGTCCTGTGGCATATACCATACCCAAATCATTTTCCTATTCGCAAATTAGCACATATGAAACGTGCCCATATAAATATAAACTCGCACACATTATTCGTGTCCCAACAAAAGGAACTGGAAATATCAGTTTTGGGATTACCATGCATTCTGTGTTCCAACGATTTTATGAAGCAATTCAAACAAAAAATAGTGCAACCCAAGCATCATTATTTGACGCACAACCTGTAGAGACAAAGGAAGATGGTGTCGTCATTGCCCCAACACTAGATGAGTTATTGGAATTATATGAGAGCAAATGGGTGGATGATTGGTATGAATCTACTAGACAAAGAAATGACTATTATGAAAAAGGAAAAAAGATTTTGAGAACATTTTATGCAGCACAAGAGGGACAGTGGGCTATACCATTGGCTTTAGAAAAAGGATTTACTATCCGAGTAGGGGAGTATACCGTGAGAGGAAGTATTGATAGAGTAGATCAGATGGATGATGGTACACTTGAAATTATTGATTATAAGACAGGAAAAACAAAGGAAAAAATTATAGGGAAAGATAAAGATCAGCTTCTTATTTATCAGATGGCAGCCCAAACATTGCCCGCATATAGAAATGTTGGGGCAGTTGGAACATTGACATTTTATTATCTACAAGATAATGTGAAGACATCATTTGTGGGGAAAGAAAAAGATATCGAAAAATTACGTGAAAGATTGGTTGGAGTAATTGACCATATTCATGATGGAAAATTTGAGGCAACTCCAAGTAAACATATGTGCGCTTATTGTGATTTTAAAGATGTGTGTAATTTTAAACAATTATAATATGGAACTTTTTATACCGTATCTGGTACTAGCTATTATTGCATTAGTTTGTGTGCCATTTATTATTTATGGAGTATTTGCAATGAAAAGTGCAGCGCCTTTTGTGCCTGCTATGAAAAAAAATGTAAAAAAGATGATAAAGGAAGCAAATATACAGTCAGATGAAACAGTTATGGATTTAGGGTCAGGAGATGGAAGAATTGTTCGGATGGCGGCACCGTATGCAAAAGAATCTATTGGTATTGAAATAAATCCTGTGTTATATCATTTGAGTAGGTTTTTACATCTATTTAGTAGAAAGAAAAACATAACGTATCTTCGGAAAAATTTATGGAAGGTATCATTGGCAGAAGTGGATGTATTGTTTCTATTTTTTATTAGTACAAAAATGCCTAAATTGAAAGAAAAAATAATGAAAGAGATGAAACCAGGAAGTAGAGTGGTCTCTCATACATTTTCATTTCCAGACTGGAAACCAGAGAAAAAACATGGTATAGTATCTGTATATCGTGTTGAGTAGTTAGTTTAATGAATAATTTTATGGGCTTTACACCTATTGGAAGTACGATTGATGATAAAATGAATCAGGATCATGCATTAAAAAATCAAATTGATGCTACTGCAGTTATTGAGTTTGCCCAGAAAGTTTTTGAAGAGCAATTTGGTAAAAATGATGCTGCTTGTGTAAAACCATTGTTTTTAAAAAATAGAACCCTTACGGTGACATGTTCTAGTTCAGCAGTTGCACAAGAAATTAGGCTAAACCAAGCGGAAATTGTAGAAAAAATGAATAAAGTGATGGATGGCGATCATGTAGATCGTATTCGGTATTTACTCTAAAAGTAGTTTTACCTTGCAAAGCAGAGGAAAACACGCTAAAATAGAATAGCCTAGATAATACCATTTTCCAATAACCTCTTCCCACCAAGTCTTGTTAATTTCACTGTATACTTGCTCTAAAAAAACACCGATACTATGGCATCGCTTTGTTTTTTAGACCTGCGTCTACATTGAAATTTCCTACGACTTTTGGGTAGGAGTTATTGGAAAGTGGTATTAGGTTATTTTTATAATATTTCTATGACATTAAGACAATATCTCACCATCATGATAGTAGCGACATTACTTTGCTGGACAGCATGGGGTGTTGTGTTATTAAATGTTGACCCGTTTTATGATACTGGCATGGGTTTTCTATTTTTTTATATTAGTTTGTTCTTTTCTCTTATCGGGACAAGTTCTATACTTATTTTTGGGTTATCAGTGGTATTTAGTAAAAAAGAACTCCCCATATTTCGTCATGTAAGAAGAACGTTTATTATTGGAGTGGTTTTAGCGACTACTCTTATAGGATTATTATTTTTACAAGGGAAGCAGTTGTTGACATTATGGAACATGCTTCTTTTATTTTCAATTATTTGTTTTTTTATTCTTTTTCGTATATCAACGAAATCACAACATAGAAATGTATGAAGCAGTCACAATTGTTTACAAAGACGAGAAAAGATGTATCTGCTGAGGAAGTATCAAAAAACGCACAGTTACTGACTCGTGCTGGATTTATACATAGAGAATTAGCTGGCGTCTACTCATATTTACCATTAGGACTTCGAGTTATAGAAAAAATTAAACAAATTATACGTGAAGAATTAAATACTGCTGGGTGCCAAGAAATAGTTATGTCTGCATTGCAAGGAAAAGAAATATGGGAAAAGACAGAACGTTGGAGTGATGAAATTGTAGATAATTGGTTTAAAACAACACTAAAAAACAAGACAGAGCTTGGTTTAGCATTTACGCATGAAGAGCCTATAGCGAATATCATGAAAAATTTTGTGCAGTCATACAAGGATCTGCCATTTTTTGCATATCAATTTCAAACAAAATTTCGTAATGAATTGAGGGCAAAGTCAGGAATTATGCGTGGACGAGAATTTATTATGAAAGATTTATATTCATTTCATACGACAAAAGAAGCACATGAAGAATTTTATGATAAGATGAAAGAAGTATATATGAATATATTTCGTAGATTGGGATTGGGAGAAAATACATATTTGACTATGTCATCGGGGGTTCCATTTTCTAAATATTCTTATGAGTTCCAAACTATCTCAGATGCTGGTGAAGATGTGATTTTATATGATGAAGAAAAAAGAATTGCTATAAATAAAGATGATTTTTCAGATGATATTTTTGAAGATTTTGGATTAAAAAAAGATGAACTGAATTTTAAAGAAGCACCGTCAATAGAAATTGGAGATATTTATTCTCTGGGGACGAAATATTCAGAAGCACTTGATTTGACCTATGCAGATGCAGAAGGGAAGGGCCATCCTGTATTTATGGGGAGTTATGGTATAGGTGTCCCACGTGTTATGGGGACTATTGTAGAGGTACATCATGATGAAAATGGTATGATATGGCCAGCAGCAGTAGCACCATTTCAGGTTCACTTGATTTCACTAAATCAAAATGAAAAAGCAGAACAATTATACAAGGAATTGACAAAAGCTGGGGTTGAAGTATTATATGATGATAGAGATACACGAGCAGGTGGAAAATTTGCAGATAGTGATTTGATAGGTATTCCATTGCGTGTTGTGATGAGTAAAAAAACACTAGAACAAGATGCTGTAGAAATAAAACAAAGAGGTATAGATGCTTGTGATATGATTCCACTGTTATCTGTAACAAGAGATATGATTATGGATAGGTTGGGGCTTTAATTCGTTTTGATGTATTGTATGTTTGATAGATTGTTTAAGCGTTTTAGTAAAGATATGGGGATTGACTTGGGTACAGCAAATACTCTTGTCTATATTCCAGAAAAAGGTATTGTGATAGAAGAACCTACAGTAGTGGCTATTAATTTGAGAACAGATCAAATTTTAGCAGTGGGCCAAGAAGCAAAACAAATGCTAGGGAAAACACCGCCGCATATTACGGTATCACGCCCATTGACAAAAGGTATTATTTCGGATTATGAAGTCACTCAAAAGATGATTAAATATTTTATTGATAAGATTCATGAAAATAGTTCATCTTTTATTACTCGCCCACGTATTGTTATTGCGATTCCACTAGAGATAACAGAAGTGGAAACAAAGGCCGTAGAAGATGCAGTTATTGCAGCGGGTGCAAGAGAAGTTCTGGTAGTACAAGAGCCTATGGCTGCAGCTATTGGGGCACGTATGCCAATCCAAGATCCTATAGGTAATATGATTGTAGATATTGGTGGGGGGAATACAGAGGTGGCTATTATTTCTTTAAGTGGAATTGTTGCGTGGAAATCTACAGATATTGCTGGAGATGAAATGAATAAAAATGTGATACAGTATGCTCGTGAAGTGTTTAATCTTTTTATTGGTGAACATCATGCAGAACAAATTAAATTAAAAATTGGTACTGCAATTGATTTGGGAGAAAAAATGGAATTTCCTATGCGTGGGCGTGATGTAATTACAGGACTTCCAAGAGAAATTATTGTAAATGATACACAGATTAGAGAAGCGTTGAGCCGGTCAATTAAAACAATTGTTGATTTGGTAAAGACAGCCTTGGAGATTACTCCACCTGAATTGACTGCAGATATTCATGAAAGAGGATTATTACTCACAGGTGGTGGTTCATTACTTCGTGGTATAGATAAGGTCATTGCAAAGGCGACATCCGTGCCAGTACGTATTGCAGATGATCCATTGACTGCAGTAGTTCGTGGTACAGGGATATTGTTGGAAGAAGAAGACTTATTAAAGGAAGTTGTCTTGCCATCTGCTAGAAATTAGTGTGGTATTCACTGAATATATAATCAATAAACCTCCTATTTTAGGGGGTTTTATACACAGAGGATATGTATAGACAAAAAAGACATATAAAAACAATGATAAGTATTGGTATTGTCGTATCATTACTTATTATATTTCATTTGGTAGGATGGTTATTGCCAGTGGAACGATTTTTTAGAGGTATTATTAATCCTGGATCACAAACATTGTATCAGTGGAGCATTACTCTCAATGAAGAGACAGAACAATTTTCTTCAAAAGAAGAATTAGTAGATGCGTATAAGATATTGAAGCAAAAACAAATAGATACTGTCGTAGATAAATCCAGATTATTATTTTTAGAAACAGAAAATTTAGAACTTCGTGAACAATTGCATTTCTTATCTACAAGTACATATCAGTATGTAGGAGCATTAGTGATTGGGAAAAACATTGAATCACTGAGTAATAGTATTATTTTAAATAAAGGGACGATTGATGGGGTGAAAATAGGGAGTGCTGTTATTGTTGGAAATGGAATACTTGTGGGTATGGTTATTCGTGTAGATGAGCATACGTCTATTGTGCGGCTGATAAATGATAATCAAAGTAAAGTTGCAGCAATGGTATCAAATGCTGATCATAGTATGGGAATTATAGAAGGTGGATATGATATTAGTGTGCGTATGAATTTTATTCCACAGCATGAATATATCGCTATTGGAGATATGATTATTACTTCTGGGCTAGAAGGAAATATTCCACGTGGATTATTTATTGGTATAATTGAAAGTATAAAAAAGGAAGCATATAAACCATTTCAAGAAGCGATTATACGCCCACCTGTGCATTTGGGGAAAATTGCATTGGTTTCTATCATTATTCCAGAAGATTTATGATACAGCGTATTATAAAATTTTTAGCAATATTTGCATTGCTTTTTGTGGTAGTTACTATTCATTTGGGTATTGCATATATGTTACCATTCCCGTGGAATAGTCTTAATATTTTATTTGTTTTTAGTATTTTATTTTTAGTATTTCGTGGATCTGGTTTGGTTATTTGGATTACTTGTGTTATGCATTTTTTTGTAGAATTGTATTCTGCACAGCCATTTGGAATTGCTATGGTTTCTAGTACATTTAGTTTATTGTTTACCTATTGGCTATATCAATATATCTTTACAAATAGGTCATGGTATATCGTTATTATTTTATCTATATCATCATTGTTTTTTTATCGTGTAATGAGTACAATATTGCTTTGGTTATTTTCTATATTTATAAATGATATAGAATTACCATTATCTTCACTTATGATCCAATACGGGTGGGAGATGTTTTGTACTACAGTGGTGGCGAGTATGTTATATATTATTCCATATATGATGAAACCCAGAGAACAACGTCCTAAAAAAGCATTATTTTTATGAATGAAGATTTTTTTGAACGTCCTACAGAAAAATACCACTGGGTAGAAGACTCGGTTACATTTGAATATGCAAATAAAAAACAGCCTGTTATTCCACAGTCTAGTGAGTATATGGGTTCTAGTTTTACGAAACATGTAGCAAAGTGGTCTATTATTGCATTGAGTTTAATATTTCTTATTCTTACGAGTCGTTTTATTTATTTACAAATTATTTTTGGGGATGATTATAGTCATTTTTCAAAAAGAAATAAAGAACGTATTATTCCTATTTCTGCAGAACGAGGGCTTATTTATGATAGGAATGGTGTACAGTTAACAGAAAATATACCAAATTTTGCTCTTGCTCTCATTCCACAAGATCTGCCACGAGATAAAGAAGAAAGGGAAAAAATGGTAAGACAGTTAGCAAAGACGACATCCAATGATGAGGATACTATTCGTGATATATTAAAGAAATATGGGTCATATAGTTATGAGTCTATTGTGATAGAGGAAGATATTGATTATGATACTGCATTAAAATTACAAATACAGTCGAGTGAGTTTCCGGGTATTTATATCCAAAGGGGGAGTAAGCGATTATATATTCATCCAGAAGTAGGATTGGACGATTCTGTGGCCTCTACTACATTATTATCTATGTCTCATACATTGGGATATTTGGGGAAATTAAGTCCAGAAGAATTAGATGTATTATATAGTGAGGGATATTTGCCGTCAGATTCTATAGGGAAAACTGGGGTTGAAAAAATATATGAGGAAAGATTACGAGGGACGTATGGAAAACGACGAATTGAAGTAGATGCACGTGGAAGAGAACAGCAAACATTATCTCAGGAGGTTCCTATAGCTGGGAATCACATTGTTTTGTCTATTGATACAGAAATGCAAACAGAGTTGGAAAAAATAATGCAAGAAAAATTAGCAATATATGGGAAAACACGAGCATCTGCAGTGATATCTAATCCACAGACGGGAGAATTACTTGCATTGGTAAGTGTGCCGTCGTTTGATAATAATGATTTTTCTGGTGGAATTGATGTAAAGACATATCAATCATATCTATCAAACGAGGATAATCCATTGTTTAATAGAGCGATTAGTGGAAAGTTTCCATCTGGATCTGTGATAAAACCTGCTATTGCAGCGGCTGCGTTGGAAGAGGAGATTATAGATGCAGGGACAGCATTTTTAAGTACAGGTGGGGTAGGAGTTGGTTCTTGGTTTTTCCCAGATTGGAAAGATGGTGGACATGGTATGACAGATGTACGAAAATCTATTGCATGGTCTGTGAATACTTTTTATTATTATATTGGTGGTGGGTATAAAGATTTTGTAGGATTAGGTGTAGATAAAATTATTATATATTTACAGCAATTTGGTTTTTCTCAAAAGTTAGGATTGGATCTCCCCGGAGAAGTGGCTGGTTTTTTACCATCAAAGTCGTGGAAAAAAGAAGTAAAAGAAGAACCATGGTATGTTGGGGATACTTATAATTTATCTATTGGGCAGGGATATTTTTTGACAACTCCACTTCAAATTAATCTAATGACGGCAGCTATTGCAAATGGTGGAACATTATATAGACCGCATGTTGTACAAACTATTGTAGACCCGGTAAATAAAATTGGGGATACTATTTCTCCAGAGATTATTCATTCAGGATTTATAGATGCTAAACATATCTATACGGTAAAAAAAGGTATGGAGGACTGTGTAAAGGTAGGTTCGTGTTGGGATTTACGTTATTTGCCATTTCGTTCTGGTGGGAAAACAGGAACTGCTGAGTCAAATGGAAATAAGGATCATCATGCGTGGTTTACTTCTTTTGCCCCATTTGACAAGCCACGATTGGCGGTAACTGTGTTAGTAGAAGAAGGGGGAGAGGGATCTGCGGCTGCTATGCCGATTGCTGGGGAAATATATAAGTGGTGGTCTAAAAATAGGTATTAGTTTTAAATAGATTATGATCATGAAAGATCATATACAATATATTATTTCTATATGTGCTTTATATATTTCAAGTGTTTTATATATGAGCTATATTCATGTTGTGCTTGATTGGGATGTATGGTCGTTTCAGATTATATTTCTTTTTTTATTTACTGTTATGTATGCGTCTTTGTTTTCTTTATGCCAGAGACGAGTTGCGCAAATATTGTTTCTTTTATCTAGTATTCTTTTTGTATTATATGCATTGGTAAATGTGGTGTATGTTCCTGTTTTTCATACTATATTACCACTTTATTTTTTAGGGGATAGTTCTTTTGCTTTTTCTATGGTAAAAGATTTTTATAGGGAAATTCCATGGCATGTGTATGGTATAAGTGTTGTGTATCTTTTTGTGTCATATATAACTTGGTTTTTTATAGGTGAAAAAAATATAGTGAAAAAGAAATTGATTGCTGTGAGTATGTTTATGGGGAGTATTGTACTTGGTATATGTGTTCTGCTTTTTACTGCCAATGCGGGGCTTACGGAAAGTCCAGAGAAACGTGTAGCACGTATTGGTATGCATTCAGGATTGGTCAAACAAATATATACAGATTATTTATCTACTCCATCTGCAGGGGCTGTGGGAGGGGAAGTTTCTATGAGTGATCCCATTTTTTCTACTCGTTATGTGAATGAAGGTGTTTTGCCAGAAGTGGGCGATACGCCACATATTATTTTTTATCAACTGGAGTCTATCCCAGCATGGGCACTTTCATATGGTATTGAGGCTATGCCATTTTTACAATCACTTGTGGAGGATGGTTTATCTGTAAATAATGCTTATCCAAATGGTTGTCATACAATTGATGCAGAGTTTTCTACATTATGCAGTCGTTATCCACATTCTTATCGTCCCATCGCTTCTATAGGAACAGAAAATGATTATTATTGTCTTCCTCATATTTTAAAAGATGATTATGGATATGGGACAGCAGGATTTCATGCCAATGAATCTAAATTTTGGAGTAGAGACAAGTTGTTCCCAAAATGGGGGATAGATAATTTGTTTTTTGTTCCAGATACATTTGATACGCCTAAAATTGATGATAAAGAAGTTGTTGATTACGCCGTACAGTATTTGAGTGAACAGGAAAATCCACAGATGTTATATATAGTAGGGTATAGTTCTCACGCGCCACATATTTATAATCAGATGGAATATTTGCGTGAGGTTAGTGGTACGGAGATTGATTTTTATAATGGGCCTTTGGAAGATGAATTTATTCCGCGTGTAGATGTTCCAGTAGAGGGGGATATTAGAGCATATTTAGGGTTTATGGAACCAATTGATAGGGCAATTGAGGCATTGTTTACTGGGTTAGAAGAAAAAGGACTGAGAGATAATACTATTGTAGTTATTACTGGGGATCATAGATATTATGACTTTTATGATTCACTGAGTAATGTAGGAAATTTCAAGGATACAAATACAGTTCCATTTGTTATTGTATTCCCAGATAGCCCTGGAGGTACAGATGATTTACTGGCAAGTCATATAGATATAGCACCTACACTGCTACATGCTATAGAGGGAGATGAGTACAAGAAAAGGGATGGATTTTTTGGGAGTAGTTTATTTGAAGGAAAAGTAGGCGATGAGGTGATTATGAGTTGTGATAAACAAATTCATTTAATTACACCAGAGGGGCTTAGCCTTTATACAAATCAAGATATGCCTGCTATGTCTGTGATAGAAAATAGTCGTGGTTTAGGTAATGAGGAGTTGGAAGATGTTTCTGGAAGGTTGAGAGGGGTTGTTTTGAAGAGTAATGAGGAGTTGGTGGAATAAAAAAATATACTTTACAAAGGGATATATGGCTTCTTAATTAATATATTTATAAAGAATTATCTAGTTTCATTGCATGTTTTTTAAAAATATGTTAACTTAATTAAGTTAGATGATTTAGTATATATTACTCTTATATGAGTTTTATTTGTTTGGGGGACATTGACATTAATCTGTTTTTATTATAAAGCATCCTTTTTTGGATGTTTTTTTATTTATCTGTTAAAAAATATGTATAAGAAAATTTTGTTGCTGGGTATTATTATTTGTGGAATAAGTCTGTTTAGTAATCAAGCATATGCTCGTTATAGTGGTTTTATGCCTGCTATGGGGGATGTTCTTGTAGAGGAAACTGGGTATGAACGAGCATTAGTGACAGAAGATGGAAAATTAGAGTTGTGGAGTGCTTCTGGAGAAATGATGGCAGGATTTCCTGTATTACTTACAGATGCTACATATATAAGTTCTCCAGTATTTGCAGATGTTACAGGGGATGGGCAAAATGAAATTATAGTAATAATTCATGATAGATCAGCTGAGGATTATGTTATTAGTGCATTTGATCAGACAGGGCAAGAATTTGTTCGTTCTGTATTGGAAACGCAGGAAGATATATATTTTGATCCTATAGTAATGGAAAGTAATAGTGAAAATTCGCAAGATATTGGGATTATTAATATTATAGGAACATTTCAACAATTGCATTATAGTGTAGCAGATGGTTTTATTTCTGTTGATACGCATGCATTTGGACAAGCTGCTGGGGTAAGTATTGCAGCTGGGGGAGAATTACTCGTAAACTATCCAACTGAAGCAAAAATAGATATTTATACAAAAAATGAGTTAGGATTATGGAGTTATGATCAGAATTTTGAATTAGATACTTCAATCATTTATCCACTTGTGGATGATGGTTTAGAACGATTTTATAGTATTGATCGTAATGGAGCGCTTGTAGCATTGCATAGTCAGACAGGGGAGATGATTACAGAGTTTCCTGTAGATTTATCGTCAATGCCACGAACTAGCCCAATTCTCTTAGATGTTTCAGATGAATATGAAGGAGATGAAATTGTGGTACAAGGAGAAAATAGAAAGCAATATATTGTTAGTAGAGATGGAGTGATTATTGAAATCACAGAGCAAGAACAAAGTTTTGTTTCAGGAGATGTAGCTCAAGCTATTCCATATGAGAAAAATTTGTTTGGGAAAATTGGTGGGATAGGGATATCTTTTTGGAATCGTATTACACATACAATGACGTCTATGTTTGCAAGCATTCGTATGGCTGTTACAGAAGCAGCACCAGAGATGCATGTGTTTATCTATAACGATGAAATGATTGGAGGAGAAAATTTTGATTTAGGGGCAATTCCATTTACAGATGAACAAAGTTATCCTGTGTCATTTAGGGTTGAAAATAATGGGAATATAGATCTTATTATTGATGAAATTACCTGTGAAATTGAATCAAATACTACATGTACTTTTAAAGAGACAGAATTAATTATTCCACCACAAGAAAGTAAGATGATTGAGCTTGATTTGGCTGTGAATAATCTGGATCCTATAAATGCTGGAATTATTTTTGAAACGAATGATCCTACATATCCTGGTAGTTATGGGATTAATATATTGGCCACTCCGCAGGTGAATTTTGTCGTTGATGGGAATATGGAAGATCCCGTACATGAGTGGAGACGGTGGAGTAGACCGCATAATGTGGATTATAAATTTAAAACAGACACAAATGTGTATAGGGGCGCTTATGCATCTTACATTGATGCACGTCCTACAGAAGAAGGAGATGTTCACGCGGGAATACAGCAATTAAATATACCAGTAGAGGCTGGAAAATCATATAGATTTAGTTTCCGATATAAATTGTTGTCAGGAGAGCTTTTTAGTATCCTTGGAGTACGCAGTTCAAATATAGATATGGGGAAAGCTGCGCCAGCATTGGTAGAAGTAGGTAATGCATGGCAATTTTATGAAAGAACATTTATTGTTCCAAGTAATTATGTTGATGATTTTCGAGTACGTATAAGTGTTTATTCTGGAGAAGTATATTTAGATGATATTACTATTACAGAAATCCCAGCACTTTCTATTGTACGAGATGGAGATTTTGAATCAGATAATGTAGAACATTGGAGTGGTTGGGGTAGAAATACTAATTGGAGAAAAGTGACTTCAACCGTATATGCAGGAGATCAGTCATTAGAAATAGGGAATGTAGATAGAGTAAGTGGTGGAATGTATCAAAATAATATACCATTAGATAGTGATAAATTATATCAATTTTCATTTAAATATAATGTTGGGTCTGGGGTATTATATACAATTATTGGAGATAATAGTGCAAATAAAGATGTAGAAGGACTTACCCCATATCTTCGAAATACTCATGGAGAATGGAAAGAATATACAAGAATAATTTCTGGTAGTGTATTTACTACACAAAATCCACTTATCCGATTTAGTACTAGAAATGGTATTTCTTGGATAGATGATGTAGAAATAATTGAGATAGATGCACCGGTAATGATTATAGATGGAGATATGGAAAATGAAGGGTTGGGTAATTGGGAAAATTATTCCAATGCTCTAACTCTTGAAAAAACAGGAGTAGATTCTCAAGAAGGAGTTCAATCATTATATGTACAGACTACGAGTAGTGCACAGTATAATATAGGTGGGGTACAGTATAGAAATATATTTGTAGAGGCAGGAAAAACATATACGCTTTCTTTCTACTATAAAGTAAATGGTTCATTGATCCCACGATTGGGTATAAATGACTCAGATACAGATTTTGAGCTTACTGAAATGGATGTTCCAGAGCTTGATCCTAGTGTAGAATGGGCATTATATACACGTACGTTCACTGTACCACAGGATTTCACAGGAGATTTTAGACTTGTGTATAGATTACAAAGTTGGTATGTGGATGGTGTAGAGGAAATTGAATATGAAGGACAAATATATGAAGCCCCTCATCATGAGTTTGTAGGAAATGGTGAGCTGTGGGTGGATAATGTCTTTATAGAATCAGTAGTTGAATAAGTTTATATATTAAAAAATTATTATGAAAAAAATAA
>JABIGQ010000003.1 GCA_018650085.1 Candidatus Magasanikiibacteriota bacterium
ATATGATGGAACTTTTGATAGTTTAGGAAATTATTATGCTGCATATACTACAAATAATCGTGTATATGTGCGTATGCGTGATATTGATAAGAATTGGGCAGATGCAGAATTATTATATGATTATAGTGAAGAGGTTGTAGAGGGTGATTTAGGGATTACTCATATACAAGTTCTTACAGATAGCTTAAATCAACCTCATGTAATTTGGGGATTAAGCGCAAATGAATGTTATGATCCGATTGATAAAGATCATAGAGGAGTATATTATGCATTTCATAATGGATCACAATGGAGTGATGCTGTATTTGTAGCAGATACTGGTGATGCTGGGATAGGATGTGCTCCATCTTTTTCTGCAGATATGGTTATAGATGCTCATGATGATGTTTATATTGTAGGAAGATATTTAGAGATAGATAGTAATTATACATTTAATGATTATTTATTTGTTCATACATTTCAGAATGGAATGCTTGTAGATCAAATGAATCTTGATAAAGAGTCTCAATATGGTATTGGATTTGATATTGGAAATTATAATGGGAGTGATGTTCCTGTTATACTTTATGCTGATGGCAATTCTCTTTGGTATCAAGAACTTGGTGAAGAACCCTTATTAATTACTCAAATAGAAGATGGAGTGTATGGGCAAGCATTTGTATATGAAGAAGGGTTGCTTTATGCACATGCAATGTATGAAACTGTAGGTTCTCAATATATCTTGGTAGAAAAAAATGAAGATGATTTTTCTGTTGAAATAGTAGAAGGAGTGGAGTTTAATAAGGGATACAGGAATGTGTTGTATTATCAAGATAATTTGTTTTATCTTTCTGGAGGATCAGCATGGCAATCTATTATAGAGGGTAGATTAAGCCCTGTACAAACCGCATTTGGAGGAGAGTGGTTAAATGGTGCTCCTGGTTTTTTGAAAACATTTGATATATCAGAAAATGGGGATATTGTTGGCTTGAGTGATGATTATCGTCAAATAGATGATAATAGTCAAATATATGATAATTCTAGATATATACGTGATATTAATGTATTTGATGGACATGTTGTAGATGATTATGCATATGCTCCAGATCCAGTATATGGTGTTCGTGCAGAAGCTACTACTGGACCAAATGTAATTACATGGAATGCTTACAATGATGTATTTAATAATTTCGATCATTATACTATTTATAGATGGGGCCCTCATTATTCTTTTACTTCAAGTTTGAATGATGTCGAATTGGTTGCAGAAATTGATGATATGTCTGTGATAGAATACCAAGATGAATTATATAATGATGAAAAACCGTATTATACAGTAATTGCATATGCAACAGATGGATCTCATGGAGTTTCTCCATATAATATAGATGTTGTTTATGGTATTTCTATATCTTCACAGTTAAATCAAACAGATTTTGTTGAGGGAACTACAGTAGATACAAGTTTTTCTTTAGAAGTTAAACCAAAGTATGATGTTACATTGTCTTTTAATGTAACAGAAGGAAATATTACCTTTGAGCCTTCTGTAATTACGGTTGGGCCAGATAATTGGGAAAATATTCCTGTGACAATCACAGCTCTTGCTGTGGATGAAAATTATTTTACTGAAGGTATTGCAGGGGATATTATTAATATTTCTGGAGAAAGTGAATTTCGTTTTTATCAAGGAGATCTTAATAATGTTGGAGTACGTGTGTTAGATATGGATATTCCATTGATTAATGGTTCAATGGAACAACTATATAATGTTTCAAATGACATATCTCAAACAAGACAATGGATTACATATGGTCAACCAAGTATGACAAATGCTCCTTGGAATCGTCAATTAAATTCTCGTGTTCTTTCTGTAGATGCTTCAAATAGAGGAGCAGGTGTTCAACAACGAGGATTAAATGTAGAAGCAGGAGAAACATATCAACTACGATTTAAATATAATCTAGAACAAGGAAGACTATTTCCAAAGTTAGGAAACAACGATTCAGAAAGAGATTTTGAAGGAAATCGTGATCGTGTGTATCCTACAAATGGAGAATGGAAAGAATATACTCGTGTGTTTACAGCACCAGAGTCAGAAGATTTTAGATTAGTGTTTGCAGGGAAAGATGCAGTATTCTTAATTGATGATGTGATCATTGAACTCTATGATGATCGGAATCTTGTAAAAGATGGAGACATGAAATTACTTGGAACTGATGAGTGGAGATATTGGAATAATAAAACAGCATTCAGCAAATCTGAAGGAAATAATTACATGGTTATAGATGCAGTAGGAATTAGTGCTGGATTTCAACAATTAAATCTTCCTGTAGAAGCAGGAAAAGAATATCGTTTATCATTTGATTACCAAAAATTTGGTGGAAGATTCCGTACCATATTAGGCATTGGTACTTCAAATAGTGATTTTGAAAGTAGATATGATTTCTTCCCAAAAACATATAATGGTAATTGGAAACAATATGAAAGAACATTTACTGTGCCAGAAGATTTTGATGGTGATTTTAGATTAGTGTTTCTACAAAGAAATGGAATTTCTCATGTTCATGATGTAAGAATTGAGGAAGTCCTCTCATTACAAGTACATGCAGATGCATATGAGAATACTATTGCTTCTGCTATAGATGGTGAAGTAAGTATTGGGCAATATGATATTAGTGCTACAGGTGGTGAAATATTAGTTGAAGAATTAACAGTTATGTTTCCTGCAAGTGGAAAAACATATATCTGGGATATGTTATCAGAAGTTGCATTATTTGATGAAGAAGGTAATGAATTAGATCGTGTAGCTCCTATAGATGGAAATAAAGAAATTACGTTTCATGTAGATGAGTCTATAGAAGGAGAATCTACATACACACTTCGTGGTATTGTAAATACTACAGAAGATGTACCTGCTGATGCAATAGTATATACTTACTTAGATAATCGTGATATTAGTGCATTTTCAATTGATACAGGTGAGTATCTTTGGGGAGATCAAATTACTGTTACACAATAATAGTAAAAGTATATTATAAAAAAAGACATCTCATATAGAGATGTCTTTTTTTTATGTGCCCGAAGAGAGAATCGAACTCTCACTCCCGAAGGAACACGATTTTGAGTCGTGCGCGTCTACCAGTTCCGCCATTCGGGCTTGTATAAAATAATATCTTAACATCACGAATTATAGCGCTTGTTGAGGTTTTTGTCAATATACGATATAATAGACTTGTTATATTATATTTTATTTTTTTCATGAGCCGTATTATATCTGTGGTAAACCAAAAAGGAGGCGTTGGGAAAACCACGACATCTGTCAATTTAGCTTCTGCCTTATCTGATATGGGGCACTTTGTGTTACTTGTAGATATGGATCCACAGGGAAACGCAACGAGTGGACTTGGATTCCCAAAGGAACAAGTCTCACATGGTGTTTATGAAGTACTTGCAAATCAAAAGAAATTGCAAGATGTTATTGTAAATGGGCCACATGAAGGATTACGTATTTTACCAAGTACAGCAAACCTTGCTGGAGCAAGTATTGAATTGGTAGATGTAGAAGAAAGAGAACATCAATTACGTAATTTACTAGAGCAGGCAGCACATGGGTATGATTATATTATTATTGATTGCCCTCCATCTCTTGGGTTATTAACAGTAAATAGTTTAGTAGCCGCAGATGAGATTCTTATTCCGGTACAGGCAGAATATTATGCATTAGAAGGGTTGGGACAATTACTTGAAACTATTGGATTATTAAAAGAACATATAAAACCAGAGATGAATATTTTAGGGGCAGTGATTACCATGTTTGATAAACGAACAAGATTATCTGAGGAAGTATTAAATGAATTGTATAAATTTTTCCCAAATAATATTTTTCGATCAGTTATTCCTAGAAACGTACGTCTAGCAGAAGCACCAAGTTTTGGGCAATCTATTTTTCATTATGATCCACGCGGAAAAGGAGCAAAAGCATATAAACGACTTGCACGAGAAATTGCAGGGGGATAGATTACATAATATTTTTTTATATTTTTAGGCAGATTTTTTAAATATTTTTTACTATGGCTTTGGGAAAAGGACTCAACTCACTTATACCACCACAAAAAACAAAAAAGAAAACAGTGCGAGAAAAACCATTAGAAAAATCTGTAAGTAATGCAGATAGAATTTGGCATATTCCATTATCTGAGATTGTCCCAAATCCACACCAACCTAGAAAACAATTTTCCCACAATGAATTAGAAAATTTAGTATTATCAATTAAAAAGCATGGGATCATGCAACCAATTACTGTAACAGAACTCGTAGATGGTGGGTATGAACTTATTGCTGGGGAGAGACGATTTAGAGCCACACAAATTGCAGAGTTAACAACTATCCCAGCCATAGTTCGTCATGCGACAGAACAAGAAAAATTGGAGTTGGCATTAATTGAAAATATCCAAAGACAAAAATTAAATCCTATAGAAGAAGCATTTGCATATAAACGATTGATTGACGAGTTTGGTTTAAGACAACAAGATGTCTCTGATCAAGTAGGGAAGAGTCGTCCAGTTATTGCAAATACTATCCGTTTATTAGAACTGCCAGATCTTATAAAACATGCTCTTATTGACGGAAAAATTAATACAGGACAAGCCAGAGCACTGTTAAGTTTAAAATCAGAAAAAGAACAGATGAATCTGTTTAGTTCTATGATAGGACAAAAGGTGAGTGTACGTGATGTGGAGCGACAAGTGGCCGCTCACGGACAGAAATCCAGAAAAGGATCTGTACGTCGTGATCCCAATGTTATGGCGCAAGAACAGCTTATAGAGGATCGTCTGGGGTCAAAGGTAATGATAACAAAAAAAGGAGAAAAAGGAACAATAGTTATTTCTTATCATTCTAAAGATGAATTAAAAAGATTGTTAGAAGAATTGACGTAGGAAATAAATTTGATTATAAATAAAAAAAGAACATCTAATATAAATAGATGTTCTTTTTTTATATTTATTTTTTAGGTAATACTGATTTTAACCATGTAGGGATTTTACTTTTATTTTGATAGGTCTTTATCCTAGACTTCGCCGTATTTGTTTTCACAAAATTAATCCAGTCTGCATTTGGACCTTTTCTATTTTTATCAATAGTGATTTCTACAATATCACCATTTTTTAACTCAGTATCTAGACTTTGCATTTTATCGTTTACTATCGCTGCAGTACATTTATTCCCAATATCTGTATGAATATGATAAGCAAAATCTACAGGAGTAGATCCTTCTGGAAGATCAATAACGTCTCCCTTTGGGGTAAATACGAAAATGCGTGTTTGGAGGAAATCTACCTTTATAGCCTCTAAATCAGATAATTTTGTTAAAATATCTTTTTGGATTTCTGCTAATTCTTTTGCCCATGCTATTTCTCTTTTTGGGAGATGGGATCCTTTTTCATCATAATGCCAATGGGCAGCAATCCCAAAGTTTGCCTCTTCGTCCATTTGTTCTGTACGTATTTGAAATTCAATCAATTCTCCATCATCTCCAAATACTGTAGTATGCAATGATTGATAGCCATTTGGTTTTGGTTGGGAAATATAATCTTTAATTCTCCCCGTCATGGGCTTCCATTGTTTATGTAAAATTCCAAGCGTTGCATAACAGTCAGCCATTGTAGGAAGGATAATTCGAATAGCCATAAGATCATATACTTTTCCTACATTATCATTTTTGCGTTGGAGTTTTTTATAAAAACTATATAATCTTTTATTTCTACCAGTAATACTTGTTATTTTTATGTTTGCTGCGGCTAATTCTTTTTTTGCAATATCTTTAATTTGAGTATAATATTGTTCTTTCCCAGAAATTTTACTATCTCGTAGTTGTTTAATTCTTTGGTATTCTTTTGGGTAGACATATTGAAATGACAAATCTTCTAACTGACTTTTTAGTTCATCCATTCCTAACCTACCTGCAATTGGTGCATAAATTTCTAAACTTTCTAAAGCAATTCTATATGCTTTTTGTGGGGGAAGCGCGCCCAATGTACTTAGATTATGTATGCGGTCTGCAAATTTAATAATCATGACTCGAATATCTTCTGCCATGGCCACAAACATTTTGCGAAGATTTTCTAAATATCTTTCTACCCCACGGTATTTTAATTTTCCTAACTTTGTGATTCCTTCTACAAGTGATCGTATTTCTGCCCCAAAGTTTTCTTCCACTTCCTCAAGTGTCACGTTCGTATCTTCTGGTACATCATGAAGAAGAGTTGCAGTAATGATAACAGGATCTATGCGCATGTCTGCTAAAATATGTGCTGCTGCCAGAGGATGCGTAATGTATGGTTCACCAGATTTACGGGTTTGATCTCCATGTGCGTCTTTTGCAAAATCATAAGCAAGCTGTATGATTTCCAAATCAGCTTGTTTTGTATATTGTTGGATTTTTTTTAATAATCCTTTAATTGTCTGTTTTTTCGTGCTCATACTTGTATGGTATCTTATACACGTTTTTTTTTCAAGGGAAAGATAATAAAATTATTACAGAGAGTATAATATATTTATTTTTGAACGGATATGCTTAATCTAGTAAAAGGATCGTTTTAAGAAGCAATCATGCAGTGAAAAAATAGATATATTGTACGAGCTTAAAAGTACTAATAAAAAACTTCCTAAAGAAGGAAGTTTTTTATAATTATGAAGCTGTTACGACGTTTGCAAACTTTCTCATTTTTAGTTTGCCATCAAATCGTTTATATCTTTTTTGAGAAAATTTCACTACACCTGCTTGCATTGCATAGAGTGTATCGTCTTTTCCTTTTTTTACATGATTTCCTGGGTGTATTTTCGTACCACGTTGGCGAACAATAATCATTCCTGTTT
Source organism: Candidatus Magasanikiibacteriota bacterium (assembly GCA_018650085.1). Lineage (GTDB taxonomy): Bacteria > Patescibacteriota > Patescibacteriia > Magasanikbacterales > UBA922 > JAHJIX01. Next base: position 6,856 of record JABIGQ010000003.1, read on the forward strand.
TGATTGGTTGTCCATCACTGATTTTAGTGCCGAGATATTGAGGATTCGAATCACGACCTAACCTGGTAGAGCCACCCGCCTTCTTATGAGCCATAGAGCGGTATGAATATATATAATATTTATGTGAACATAGTATAGCTAAAAACGGGATCCTTGTCAAGAGGGAGCTATTACGGTATAATTATCTTAACTTAGCACAATATTTAGTCTCATTTTTTTATATGTTTTCAAATCTATACTCATTTCGTCTCTATATTAAAAAATTGCCAATATTACTCATGGTAGGGACTACACTCCTTATGCATATATTTATGTGGTTTTGGCTCCTTTGGAATATTCGCCCACAAGAGGATAGTATCTTTCTTCACTATACCGTATTGTTTGGGGTGGACTTTAGTGGTCCATGGCATTATATCTTATATCTTCCAATAATAGGGCTTGTTATTTTTATCATAAATACTTTACTTGGGTGGATATTGTACCAAAAAGACCATTTGGCTAGTTATTTATTACAAGCAGCTGCAGTATTTGTCCATATATTTTTAGTAATCGTCACATTACTTCTTGTATTTTTGAATGTATAATTATGGCAAATAAACCTGTCAAACGTTCACAAACAGACATGTTATTTCTGCTATATATTGTTATACTGATTTTTTTTGGGCTATTTATGCTTACTTCTGCCAGTTCTGTGATTGGATTTGATCAGTTTGGTGACCAGTATTTCTTTGTGAAACGTCAATTATTATTTGGCTTGCTTCCGGGGATTATATTATTTTTCTTTTTTGTAAAATTACCATATCGATATCTTCGTTCTATAGGATTGGCAGTATTTGGTTTATCTGTGCTGTTATCAATACTTGTGTTTATACCAGGGATTGGTGCGAGTTTTGGGACAGGAGCACAAAGTTGGATTGTCTTGCCATGGTTTTCTCTTCAGCCATCGGAGTTAATGAAATTAGGGCTTATCTTTTATCTTGCAACTCAATTAGTTGCTTATGAAGATAAAGTAGATGATTTCAAGCATGGTTTTTTACCGCTGTTAGCATTGGGGGTTGCTCCTATACTTTTAGTTATATTACAACCAGATATTGGTACGGCAACTATTTTGTTTGGGGTGCTTTTTGGTATGTTATTTGTTGCACGAGTGCGTATATCTTATTTACTTGGATTGGCTGGAGTTGCTGTTATTGCATTTGCTATTCTTATAGCGATTGCTCCATATCGTGCTGCCAGGTTCACTGTGTTTTTACATCCAGAATTAGATGCACAGGGAATTGGGTATCATATAAATCAAGCAGAACTTGCCGTTGGGACAGGTGGTATATTTGGAAGGGGATTAGGGCATTCAAGACAAAAATTTCAATATCTTCCAGAAGTACATGCAGATAGTATTTTTGCTATTATTGCAGAAGAAATGGGATTTTTTATTGTGATTGGTTTTTTATTATTACTTGTCGCTATTTCACAGCGTGGTATGTCTATCGCAAAAAAAGCACCAGATACATTTGGAACTTATGTGGTGGCGGGAATTATTTTATGGTTTATGGTACAATCAACTATGAATATAGGTGCCATGGTTAGATTATTACCATTGACTGGTGTGCCTTTACCATTTGTAAGTCATGGTGGTACTGCATTTGCTATTGCTTGTGCAGGTATAGGGATTATTGCAAATATTAGTAAACAAAAGTAAATTTTTTATGAAGATTATTTTTTCTGGTGGCGGGACACTTGGCCCTGTCACTCCACTGCTTGCTATAGCAGACATGATAAAAGAAGAGCGACCAGATGCTTCATTTTTATGGGTGGGAACTACCAGGGGACCTGAGCGTGTATTAATTGAACAGCATCATATTCCATTTACTACATTATCTTCTGGAAAGTTTCGTAGATATTTATCTATATGGAATGTTGTGGATCTGGTTCGTATTGTGATTGGATTTTTTCAATCACTTGCATTGTTATGGAGAGAAAATCCAGATGTATGTGTATCTGCTGGTGGGTTTATTTCAGTACCTTTGCATATTGCCGCATGGGTGCTGGGAATTCCTACATGGATACATCAGCAAGATGTACGACCAGGGCTTGCAAATAAGCTTATGGCACCATTTGCACGTAGAATTACTACGGCACTAGAACAGAGTTTACTTCATTTTCCAAAGAGAAAAAGTATCTGGTTAGGAAATCCTGTAAGAAAAGAAGTCTTATCTGGTTCTGCAGTAAAAGCAAAAGAATTATTTCAGGTTTCAATTGATCATCCTGTTGTTTTTGTCACTGGTGGTGGCACAGGGTCTATGAAAATTAATCAATTAATTACTCAAGCGTTGCCTCATTTACAAGGACATTGTCAAGTCATTCATCTTACTGGGAAAGAACGCCCCCAAGAGCTTATTGCTCCAGCAGATAGACAGTTTGCTTTTTATCATCCATACAGATTTTTTACAGAGGAAATGCCACATGCCTATGCTGCTTCTGACATTATTATTTCTCGTGGTGGATTTGGGACGCTTACAGAAATTGCAGCACTAGGGAAACCTGCTATTATTATTCCAAAGGAAGGGCATCAAGATGACAATGTCTCATTTTTAGATCATGCAGGGGCTGTAATATTGGTAAAAGAACAATTGAGTGATGGGAATCATTTGGCAAAAACAATAAAAGAATTGTTACAAGATACACAGAAAAAAATGTTTATGCAAAGAAAAATTCAAGAGTTACTTCCGCTTGCAAAAAAAGAAAAAGTTATGGAGGTTGTTGATTATCTGGTTTCATAGATTTTTTAACATATATGAATTATAGTTATATCATGTTTTATGATATACTTGTAGTAATATAAAAATGATATTATGCCGGCACCATATTTAATGAAAACAGGAGAGAAAAAGGCAGATGAATCAAAAATTTGTTTATTTGCTCAAACAAATTTTCGTAATCAGATGCGGCGTTTTGGAATTAAAGTAGAGGATAGAAGAAGACACATGTATGTGATAGGAAAGACTGGCATGGGAAAGACTACTATGATGGAAAATATGATTCTCCATGATATTTATGGTGGAACAGGTATAGGCTTGATAGATCCACATGGAGATTTTGCAGAAAAGATTATTGATTTCATTCCACCGTCACGTATGAATGATGTGGTGTATATAAATCCATCAGATTTGGCTAACCCAATAGGATTTAATATTTTAGAAGTAAAAAACGAAGAACAAAAGCATCTGGTGGCAGCAGGGCTTATGGGGACATTTAAAAAGATTTGGCCAGATGTTTGGTCTAGTCGTATGGAATATATATTAAATAATACATTGCTTGCATTACTTGAATATCCAGATTCTACATTGTTAGGGATTAATCGTCTATTATCAGATAAAAAATTTAGAAATAAAGTAGTAGCAAAAGTAAAAGATCCTGTGATTAAGGGATTTTGGCAAAATGAATTTGCAGGATACAATGACAGATATGCCCAAGAAGCAGTCGCTCCAATCCAAAATAAAATTGGTCAGTTTTTATCTGCAAGTGTTATTAGAAATATGGTAGCGCAGGTAAAATCTACTTTTGACATAAGAGAAATAATGGATGAAGGAAAAATACTTATCATGAATTTATCAAAGGGGCGTATTGGGGAAGATAATAGTCGTTTACTTGGTGGAATGCTTATTACAAAAATTCAGTTGGCAGCTATGGAACGTGTAGATACTCCAGAGGAAGATAGAACTGATTTTTTCCTATATGTAGATGAGTTTCAGAATTTTGCTACACCATCTTTTGCAAATATTTTATCAGAGGCTAGAAAATATCATCTAGGATTAGTAATGGCGCATCAATATGTTGCACAATTAGATGAAGTAGTGGCAGATGCGGTATTTGGAAATGTGGGGACAATTGTGACATTTCGTGTGGGTGCGGCTGATGCAGAATTGCTTGCAAAAGAATTTGCTCCTGTATTTTTAGAAGAAGATATTGTAAATTTAGGAAAATATAATATTTTATTAAAACTAATGATAGATGGTGTTGCTTCTCAACCCTTTAGTTCTACCACACTTCCCCCTATTGGATCATCCACAGGATCTACAGAAAAAGTTGTTCGTATATCTCGTGAACGATACGCAAAAAATCGTGATAAGATTGAGGACAAGATTATGAGATGGAGTGGGTTGGAACCAGCTGTTGATGAAGGAGCTGCGCATATTGCAAAATTACCAACTCCTAAAAAATCTGGATCAGAAAGAAAAAATAAAGAAGATAAAAAAATAGAGAAACAACAAGAACAAAAATCACCAAAGAAAAAATTTGTTGTGGATCCTGATGTACAAAAAAGATATGATTTGAGAATTTTAGAAGAAGAAAAACAAAAAGCGCTTCCAAAAACAAAAAGTACAAAAGATAATGTTGTATTGGATAAAAAAGAAAAAAAGGATTCACAGAAAGAAACAATATCTTTGGAACAATTACCAAATAGAGCTGCAATGGCTAAGCAACCAGAGAAAAAGGAAAAAGTTTTAGGAAGAAATAATAAAGAAGATATTGAACATACATTGAAATTATCTTCTCTAGAAGATAAAAAGAAAAGAAACAGAAAAAAACCTGAAAAAAAATCACAAGAACAAACAGAAAGACAATCAAAACCAACACAAATACAACCTAATACTGTGATTCATTTTGACTCCTAACAATTATACTATTGTGTCTAAATAATACATATGAAAGCACTTTCTACTTTGAGTAAAAAAATATTAGAACAATTACCGCGATGGCTTTTATTAATAGGAACTATTATATTGCCATTATGGTATTTACCATTTACCCGTGATACCATAAATGCCCCAAAAGAATTATTTCTTTTTTTATGGACAAGTTTCATGATTTTTTCATGGTTACTTCGTGTAGCGGTTACAAAAGTAATGATAATACGGCGAACAGTATTAGATATCCCAATGATATTATTGTTTGCTCTTGTATTATTATCTTCTTTTTTATCACTTGCTCCATCTGTGAGTATGTTTGGGAGAATGAATGAGTTTGTCTTACATGCTATTGTTATGGTGCCGCTTTCTATTTGGGCATGGATGATTATCCAAGAAGTGCAAACAATAAAGCAGTGGCGCCAAATGATAGGAGCATTGGTTATGGGGACTGCCTTGAGTGCTCTTATTTTTATATTTGGGGATATGATATTATTTCGAGGTGTGGCAACCATGCTTCGTTTAGATGCTGTGTCTCTCAATACGATTAGTCGTCTCAATTCTGTTTTTGGTTTGTTTGTTGTGTCTGTTGGGATTTTAAGTATTGGGGCTCTTTTACATAAATCAAAAAATTTGTATACATATATACTTCCCGCAAGTATGGTGATTATTTCAATAGTGATTGCCTTATATGTAGGGTTTCCTGTTATTTGGAGTTTATTTGCTTTTGGGTTAGGATTATTGATTGTATTAGGATGGCTTCTGGTGCCACGTGTGCATACTTCACAAGTTGCTATTATTTTTATATTATTTATTGGGAGTTTATTATTTGCAATATTTGGGAGCCCACAATTAATAAAGCAAGCATTACCAGCGGAAGTAACTCTTGGTTTTGGGTCATCATTGCAGATAACACAAGAAACATTATTGGAAGATGTAAAACATCTACTTATAGGAAGTGGTCCTGGGACATTTGTCTATAGTTTTTCTTCTTATAGGCCTGCTGTATTTAATCTCAATCAATTGGTGTGGTCCATTCGTTTTGCACAACCATTTAATACGTTATTTGCTATTGTTACAGAAATTGGTCTTATTGGGACGGTTGGGTTTTTAGTATTTATATTAGTTTTGCTTGGGTTGATTGTCGCTGTATGGAAAGAACAAGAATTTTTACAATGGCGACGTATGAAAAATGTTGTCGCTAGCCAGTTGTCTATTGGGGGAGAAAAACAACAGCTCTATATTTATGCATTTTCTGTAGCTATTGCTTGGGCAGTGACTACGGTAAGTATGGTGGTTGTGTTTTTTGATGTATCTATGTGGTGGCTATGGTGGTGGTTGGTAGGTATGGTTATGGTAGGAATGGGGCTTATTCATACATCATTTATCCACCCAAAGAAAATAAAATTATCTTTATCACCACAGCATGCCTTATTGGTTTCATTTGGTATGGTGGTTACGTTTACATTACTTGTTATTTTTGATGCATATGCTATTCGGTTTTATGTGGCAGATGTAGCCTTTACAAAGGCTATTCAAACAAATAATTTAGAGACTTCTACAAAATATATAGAACAGGCTATGGATTATCGTGCAGATAACCCAACATATCATATGGCATTAAGCCGTGTATATTTAGGGCAAGCACGTCTGCAAGCAAATCAGGTAGAGATGGATGAAAGAATGGTGGCAGGTTCTTTGGCAAAAGCAGTAAATAATGCAAAAATTGCTACAGATTTACAACCGTATAATGCAGAAATGTGGGATATGCTTTCTCTTATGTATGTGAATGCTAGAACATTTGCTCCAGATGCAAACGGATGGGCAAAAGATGCTGTCGAGCGTGCTATGCTCTTGGAACCAACGAATCCAGTATTATGGCTACGATTGGGGACTGTGCATGAATTTGATGAAAAAAGAGAAGATGCTATAGATGCATATATAGAGGCTATTCGTTTAAAGCCGGATTATGTTGCTGCATATATGAATTTATCTGGTCTATACGAAATACAGGGAGATATAGATAATGCATTACTTATGCATAGCCAAGTATTAGCAATTGATGCACAGCATGTAGATGCTCTTTATCATGCAGGAAGATTATTTTATAATCGTAATATAGAAGATGATAATAAAAAAGCTGAGCAAGCGTGGAAAGCTACCGTAGATATAAGTCCTCAATATGCAAATGCTTTATATAGTTTAGGAGTACTGTATGAAAAACGTGGTGATGTAGAAAATGCTCGCGTATATTATAAACAGTTGCAGGTATTACATCCAGAAAATGAAGATATTGCAAAAAAACTTCGTGAAATTGGAAATTAATTAATTTATTTTTAACACTATTTTATGCTATTTTCTCGTGATTATCGACGACCATTTTGGTTAGGACTTGCTCATGCCGTATTGGTTATTGTGTATGTATTGTTTGTGTCATTACTTATTATGCAGATGTCTTATTTATTTAATGGACAAATAGCACAAGTATTGCAAATGGCATTTGGGTTGTTTTTACTTATATTATCTGTGGCAGTCTGTGCATGGCTTATCTTTTATGAACCAATAAAAAAGTTATTGCATCATCATTTTAAAGCTGCTACAGTTATGCTTTTATCTACAATTGGTTGGTTATTTATTTTTATGATCATATTTATCATGGGGTTGGTCTTTACTTTGGTATAATTGTATTGCATGCTACGTTTGTTGAAAAAATAGCTACGTACGGCTATTTTTTCTTGATTGTTAGAAAGAGTTATGAATAAAATCGGTTATTTAGAAAGTTTAAGAGGAATTGCAACACTTATGGTGGTGTTAAATCATTTTGTTGTTGGATTTTATCCTTCTTTGTATACAGGGGCATTAGTGACATGTCATATAAAAAACTGTGGTGAATTATTTATAATACAGACACCATTATTTTTATTATATGCAGGAAATTTTGCAGTGTGTATATTTTTTATATTAAGTGGGTATGTTCTTAGTTTTAAATTCTTTAAATATAATACAAGACCTTTATTTGTTATACATGTAATAAAGAGATATTTTAGATTAATAGCTCCTGTATTATTTTCTATATCTATTGCATATTTATTTATGAAATTAGGATTTTTTTATAATAAAGAAGCTGCTTTGTTAACAAAATCAAATTGGTGGTTGGGAACTTTTTGGAATTTTGAACCGAATTTTTTTGAAATGATAAGACAATCATTTATAGGAGTCTTTTTTCAAAAACAAATTTCTTATAATACTTTATTATGGACGATGTATTATGAGTTTTTTGGATCTATTTTGGTATTTAGTATTATATTCTTATTTCGAAAGATGACATATAGATTTTTGGTTTATATTATCATGATTTTTTGGTTTATAAATACGTATTATCTTGCATTTATTTTAGGAATGGCGTTGAGTGATTTATATAATAATAAACCTGATTTATTTAAAAAATATAGTAATAAATTTTCTATAGGTTTATTTTTTATATTGGGTTTTTTCTTTGCGGCTTACCCAAAGGGTTTTCCTGTAGATAATACGATGTATTCTTTTTTGAAATTAGAAACCATAGATTCTGCCATATTTTATCATATTGTAGGCGCTTTTTTTGTAATGCTTTTTTTATTAATGTCGCAGAAGATCCAAAAAATATTATCAGCAAAATCATTAATATATATTGGGAGGCTTTCTTTTTCTATTTATGTGATACACTTGATAGTAATAGCGTCATTCTCTAGTTATATTTTCCCAAAATTTCTTAATTACTTTTCATATCATATGTCATTTTTTATAACATTTATTTGTTCTTTGCTTCTTATATTGGTATGTTCAAGATATATTTATAAATATGTAGATGAAAAATTTGGGATGAGACTCTCAAAAAAAGTGTATACATACTTAAATCATTATATAAAATTTTAATATTTAATTAGATAACTTATATGAATATCAAACGCGCACTCATTGCAAGTTCTCTTGTATACCCGATATATGCAGGAATATGGTTTCTTTTGACACTTGTCCCATATATAAATGCTGTAAGTTGGGGGCCATTTTTAGCATTTTATGTATTATTTATACCAGTATTGTTGTTATTGGCAAAGTGGTATTTTCGCACAGAAACCCCAACAGCTTTATTAGGTCTTTATTTTGGGATAACTCTTTCTGTTGTTTTGACTGCACTCGACATGCTTTTTGGTGTCCCAATTCATTTTGGTGGTGGATATGCTGAATTTTACTTAAATTGGTATATGTTTATGATGTATGTAGAATTCTTGCTGGTATGTACATATGCTGGATGGGAATTTGATGCCACATATACTGAAAAATAACAAAGATTGTATTTATGAAAAAATAGCTATGTACGGCTATTTTTTCTTGCTTTTTTTTTGTGGACATGGTACCGTTTACTAGATATTATTTAAATAAATATAAAGATATGGAGAAAATAGATCCAAGAAAATATGGGAAACAAGCGGGTTTTTTAGTTCCTGTTATTATAGTGTTTATATTAGTTATGTTTGGGAGTAGTTTTTGGGTCATTGTTGATGCAGGAGAAACAGGTGTTCCATCTTTATTTGGAAAAGTGAAAAATGATGAGTTGAGTAGTGGTTTTCATGTAAAAAATCCATTTGTAAAAGTAACAAAAATGAATATTCGAACACAAGAGTATACTATGAGTGTTACTCAAGGAGAAGGAAAAAGAGTTGGAAATGATACTATCGCTGCATTGACTAAGGAAGGATTGAGTGTAGATTTGGATGTTACTGTTTTATATCATTTAATAGAAGAAAAAGCTTCGGATGTTTATAAAAATGTTAATGTGGATTATGAAGAGGTTATTATTCGACCACAAATTCGTACAGCTATTCGAGAAGTAGTAGCAGAGTATTCTGCCAAAGATATTTATTCACAAAAAAGACAAGAAGTTTCAGAAAAAATTCTTCAAAGTTTGAAAGATACAGTGGAAGTTCGTGGAATTCTTGTAGAAGAAGTATTGTTACGAAATGTTGTACTTCCTGCAAATTTGGCAAATAGTATTCAAGAAAAATTGCAAGCAGAACAAGAAGCACAAAGATATGATTTTCTTTTGGAAAAAGAAAAGAAAGAAGCGGAAAGAAAACGACTTGAAGCAGAAGGACAAAGAGATGCACAACAAATTATCAATCAAAGTTTGACTCCACGATATTTAGAGTATTTGTATATCAATAGTCTGAAAGATCGTGAAGGAACTATTTATGTACCAACAAGCCCAAATAGTGGAATGCCATTGTTTAGAGGAATATAGGGGACACGAGTCACGATACACGTAACACAAAACAAACTTTATTTCACGTCATTGTGAGGAATGAAGCGATAGCGAAGTGACGAAGCAATTTCTAATATTTTGGATTACAACAAAGTTTTGTTATAAATTGAGAGTATTAGAGATTGCCACGTTGTCCTATCGGAAACTCGCAATAACGTGCTAAATTGTTTACTTTTAAATAATTATGCAAAACAAACCAAAAAAAATTTTAGTATGCATGTCTGGGGGTGTTGACTCTTCTGTTGTTGCTGCTCTTTTGGTTCAGCAAGGATGTAATGTTACTGGAGCATATATGAGACAGTGGGATGATTCGAAGGAATTGTCTGGAGTATGTTCTTGGAAAGAAGACCGCCGTGATGCCATGCGAGTCGCTGCAAAGTTAGGAATATCTTTGCTTACTTTTGATTTTATAAAAGAATATCAGGATTTTGTGATGGATTATATGTTTGCCGAATACAAGAAAGGCAGAACACCAAATCCAGATGTGATGTGTAATAAGTATATTAAATTTGGTTTTTGGTTGAAGAAAGCTAAGGAACTTGGGTATGATGCTATTGCTACTGGACATTATTCCCGTCTCCACTACGTTGCGCCGGGTAAACCTAGCTCTTTGGATAATTTAGGATATCATCTTATGATGGCAAAGGATGAAAATAAAGATCAAACATATTTTCTTCATCAATTAGATCAAGAACAATTGAGTAAAACCTTATTTCCACTTGGAAAGTATAGCAAAGATGAAGTACGGCAGTTAGCAGTAGATTTTGAGCTTCCTACGGCAAACAGAGCAGAGAGTATGGGAATTTGTTTTATAGGGGAAGTGCCTATGAAAGAATTCTTGGGACAAAAGATTAAGTCAGAACTTGGAAATATTGTTTTGTCTACTCATTCGGCAAGCTCAGGACAAGCTGGAGAAATTTTAGGGAAACATGATGGATTGCCATTTTATACAATTGGACAGAGAAATCTTGGAATAGTAAATACTAAGCAAACTACAGAAGATAATAAACCACTCTATGTAGTTGGAAAAAACAGTGAGAAGAATGAACTTATTGTAGGGTTTGAAGATGATCCATTATTATTTAGAGAAAAAATTGAAGTAGGTGATATGCACTTTATAAGTGGAGAAGTTCCCAAATTGCCATTTGATTGCCAAGTAAGACTTCGGCATAGGCAGAAATTGCAAGCCGCCACATTTGTAGAGGAAGATGTATTAGTATTTAAAGAAAAGCAAAGGGCTGTTACTCCTGGACAATTTGCTGTTTTGTATCGAGATGGGGAGTGTTTTGGTGGTGGGGTTGTTTTGTAGATTGTATAAATATATTATCAGATATAAGTAATAAAAAAATAAAAATATGACAACAAAAGAACTTAGACAAAAATATTTAGAATTTTTTGAAAAAAAAGGACATAGTATTATCTCTTCGGCTTCACTTATCCCAGAAAATGATCCAACTGTATTATTTACTACAGCCGGAATGCATCCACTTGTACCATATTTGATGGGAGAAAAACATCCAGAAGGTAAACGAGTTACTTCTGTACAAAAGTGTATTCGTACGGGAGACATTGATGAAGTTGGAGACAATAGTCATTTGACATTTTTTGAGATGCTTGGAAATTGGTCTTTGGGTGATTATTTCAAAAAAGAAGCTATTGAATGGAGTTATGAATTTTTGACTTCAAAAGATTATTTGGGGATTGATCCAAAGAAATTAGCAGTAACTGTTTTTGAAGGAGATGAGGATGCTCCACTTGATACAGAAGCAAAACAAGCATGGCTTGATTTAGGTATTTCAGAAGATAAAATTTCAGCTCTTCCAAAAAAAGATAATTGGTGGGGGCCCGCAGGTCAAACTGGGCCTTGTGGACCTGATTCTGAGATGTTTTATTGGGTTGGAGAAGGAGAATTTCCACCTGAAGGAAGTAATGTTGCTATAGATGAGGATAATTGGATGGAGATTTGGAATGATGTGTTCATGCAATATAATAAAAATATAGATGGAAGTTTTACCGCATCAGAACAAAAAAATGTAGATACTGGTATGGGAGTAGAGCGTGTAGTGGCATTATTAAATGGATATAAGGAAGTATATAAGGTAGATACATTGTGGCCAATTGTAGAGGTGGTAGAGAATTTGTCAGGCAAAAAATATGAAGAAGAAACGCTTTCTATGCGTGTGATTGTTGATCATTTGCGTGCGGCAACTATGATTATGGGAGATAATCTTGGGCTTGCTCCGAGTAATGTGGATCAGGGATATGTAGTGAGGAAATTAATTCGTCGCTCTATTCGTCATGGAAAAAAATTAGGGATTGATACAAATTTTTGTGGTGAAGTAGCGAGTAAAGCAATTGAAGTGCTTGGAAGTGAGTATACAGAACTTGAAAAAAATAAAGATTTTGTATTGCGTGAGATAAAAAAAGAAGAAGAACAATTTAGAAAAACATTAGAATCAGGTATAAAAGAATTTGAAAAACTGTTAAAGGGATTTCAAATGGCGTTTGAAAAAACAAATAGAAAAATTACAGAAATTTCTGGAAAACAAGCGTTTAAGCTCTATGACACATACGGTTTCCCATATGAAATGACAGAAGAACTTGCTCATGAACATGATTTGACAGTGGATAAAGCAGGTTTTGATTCTGCATTTGAAAAACATCAAGAACTTTCTCGCAAAGGTGCAGAACAAAAGTTCAAAGGTGGTATGGCAGATACTGGTGAGATGAGTGTGAAATATCATACAACAACGCATTTACTACATGTAGCATTGAAACGAGTGCTAGGAGATCATGTGGCTCAGAAGGGGAGTAATATTACTGCAGATCGTCTTCGTTTTGATTTTACTCATGGAGAAAAAATGACTCCAGAAGAGAGAACAGAAGTAGAAACATTGGTAAATGCAGCTATTGCTCGTGATTATCCTATTTCTTTTACAGAAATGACAGTAGAAGAAGCGAAGGCACAGGGAGCTATTGGTTTATTTGGTGATAAATATGGTGAAAAGGTAAAGGTGTATACTGTGGGTGATCCTGCTGGTATGGCGGAAGGAAATCCTGAGTCAGATACTTTTAGTAAAGAAATTTGTGGTGGGCCTCATGTGGAGAGTACTGGTGTTTTGGGGAAGTTTCGGATTAAGAAGGAAGAGAGTAGTTCTGCTGGGATTAGGAGGGTGAAGGGGGTTCTTGAGGACTTGTAACCTGTATTGTGTAGCTTGTAACTTGTAAATCCTGTTAGGGATGCCCGATGTTAGGTAGGTACTTTAGTGTCTGTACCGGAATCCCTACAAAATAACAGTTCCTTAGGGACGACTAAAAAAAAACATGAAAATAAATTTTAAACTTCCAGAAGACAATAAATATCATCAATTTTGTCCAGAATGCCATTCAGAAAAGATTGGAAGCATTAAGAAAGAAGAAAAGACGTATTATAAGTGTGAAGATTGTAATGGAACGTTTCCTAGGTTAATAGTTATTGATCCAAAGATAAAATGGTGGATTGATGAAGACACAAAAGAATATTGGCATGAGAGGGTTGGAATATTTTTGTTTAATGAAAAAAATGAAG
>JABIGQ010000036.1 GCA_018650085.1 Candidatus Magasanikiibacteriota bacterium
TAAGCCATTTGCATCATTTCTCTTTGCAGGCCCAAGTGGGGTAGGAAAAACAGCACTTGCAAAATCTCTTGCAACGCATCTATATCATGATAAAAAAGCATTGATAAAATTTGACATGAGTGAATTTTCAGAAGCGCATAGTACTGCAAAGATCCTTGGCTCCCCTGCTGGATATATAGGACATAAAGAAAGAAACCGTTTTACAGATGCGCTAAAACAACGTCCTTACAGTGTTATTGTATTTGACGAAATAGATAAAGCACATGGTGATGTCATAAAATTATTACTCCAAATCTTAGATGAAGGAGAACTCACAGATAGTGCTGGAAAAAAAATATACTTTGATCATTCCATTATTATCATGACCACAAATATGGGCGAAGAACTCTATGCCTCTCTTGGTATTGGTTTTGGAGATGAAGATACAAAGACAGTGCATCATAAAAATATGCAAACAATCTTAAACAATCATCTAAAAGAACGCTTTACCCCTGCACTGCTGGGCAGACTAGACGGAGTATGTTTATTTGATGAATTAAAAAAAGACACTCTTGAACATATTGTAAAAAGACATATTTTAGATCTAAATACTGTGGTAAGAAAGCAAGAAGGCATGAGTATAAAAGCAGATAAACAATCCATAGCACAGTTAGCAAAAGATACCTATGACAAAAAACTAGGGGCAAGAAATGTAGATAGTCAGGTATCTAAGATTGTTTGTGAATTATTATTAGCAGAAAAGAAAAAGAAACAGTCAAAAAAACAATTATTGCTTACCCATACAAATAAAGCGTATCACCTCATATAAATAATATGACGACCCAACCATCACCCAAAGATAAAGGAAATTCCTTCGACTCAAAAGGAGGTTCTTCAGATTGGGCAAATCAATTAAATAAACAAAAAAGTAATGCTCGCCGTGATAATGGTGATAATAAAGAAACAGAAAATAACCCTGGGAAACAATCCATGAATAAAAATGAGACACCAGAAGCAAACAGCGACGGACAAGAAGCACCCCAACAACAAAAAGAACAAACTCCACGCCCTGCAACAGATAAACAAATAGAGTCAGAGAGAGGTGGCAATAAAGGAAAAAACACAGAAAAAAGCAAAGGAAAGCAATCCATGAATAAAAATTCAGGCACTAATAATTCTTCTAGCAAAAAAACAAACAAATCAGGAAAAGATAAAGATACTGCAAGAAAATCAAAATTATCAAAAATACAAAAACAGGATAAAAAAGATCAAAAGAAAAAAAAGAAAGGAAAAAACACAGGTAAAAGAGATGAGAATAAGGAGCTATTTACTGGATTTGAAGATATTATTTTTTTCTTTATCCTAAGAGACCTATTCTTTTTCATTTCAGCTATTATCCCCATAGTAGGAACATTCTTTTTTATGGTTTGCATAGAACCAATAGTCCTCATTGTTCTTGCGATTTTCATATTTAAACAAAATAAAAAAACAAAAATATATCTTGCAAAAAATTTAGCAAAAAAAGGACTGCCGACATTCGTACTTTTTATGACATCACATGCAATAGTATTACTTATACTAAAATATACATATAAAATACCTAGTAAAATGAAAAATAAAACAAAATAAATTATTAATATCACACTTCTATGGATAAAAAACGTATCATCTTTATAGCACTATTTGTCGTAGTCTCTATTGGGCTAGGATATCTTCTTTATCGTATATTTTTTGCTTCTAGTACCCCAACAACTCCTGATATTACTCCAATAACAGTTGGGCCCGATGGCACCCCAATTTTCCCTATTGCAGGAGAGACATTTGATGACGAAGGAAACGTAATTACTACACAGCCTGATACACTGCCCACAGGCAGAGACACAGAACTCCCAAGTAATCTCCAAACAGGTTCTGCAGCTCCACAAATCACACAACCCATAGATGCGGCAATCTCTGGAGTACACTTATCTGGTTCAAATGTACAATTTTATAATCGTGAAGATGGCCTATTTTATGCACGCGATACCCAAGGAAATATAAAACAATTAAGTGATCAAGTGTTTTTTGATGTACAAGATGTAACATGGTCTTCTAAAAACAATACTGCTGTATTGGAATACCCAGATGGTGCAAATATTGTGTATGATTTTAATACAAAAAAACAAGTAACGCTCCCAAAACATTGGGAAGATTTTTCTTTTTCTGAAAGTGGAGATAAAATAGCTGCAAAAAGTTTAGGATTAGCCACAGAAAATAAATGGCTTGTATATACCAGTGCAGATGGATCACAAGTAAATAGCATTGAACCCTTGGGAGATAATGAAAGTAAAGTTATTGTAGATTGGTCCCCAAATCAACAAATTGTTGCATTCTCAAGAACAGGGCAAGCCCTAGGAGCAGATAGAGAAGAAATACTATTTGTAGGACTGAACGGAGAAAATTATAGATCTATGATAGTAGAAGGACGTGGCTTTGAGACACAATGGTCCCCTACAGGAAAAAATCTACTCTATAGCGTCTATAGTGCCAGAAGTGATTATAAACCAGAATTATGGATTGTAGGGGCTACTCCACAAACTATTGGAGAAAATAGACGCCTCATTGGATTAAATACTTGGCCAGATAAATGTAGCTTTGGTTCTGAAAGATTTCTATACTGTGCAGTTCCTAGAGAGATGGGCATTGGGGCAGGAATGGCCAAATCTATTACAGAAAATACTCCGGATAGATTAATGCAAATAGATATACAAACTGGTTTGAAAAAAAATATTCCGCTTGATGATGTATATTTAATAAAAGACATTTTTGTAGATGAAGAAACAAATATACTTTATTTTACAGATGCCTACACAGATGGACTTTCTCAAATAGCACTATAATTCTATGATTGCAACAAAAACATATTTAAAAATA
The DNA here is from genome assembly GCA_018650085.1 of Candidatus Magasanikiibacteriota bacterium. Lineage (GTDB taxonomy): Bacteria > Patescibacteriota > Patescibacteriia > Magasanikbacterales > UBA922 > JAHJIX01. The sequence goes on from JABIGQ010000036.1 coordinate 2,893, forward strand.
TTTATTCCAGCACTTTTTATTGTACTGCTTGCACTTATTATTCGTGTAATCCAGTATGAACCACAATTTCCCAAATTTACTCCACCAGAACAAAGAGAACTCACTATCCCTATTTATGCAGATGATCCAATTATTGGGAATAAAAAAGCAGTACATACCATTATTGTATTTGAAGACATCTCTTGTGCAAACTGTATAGAACAATTTAATGTATTTCAAGAATTAATAACAGCGTACCCAAATGAAGTAAAAATTATTTGGAAAGGATTACCCATAAATACATTCCCTAACAATACAAAAGAAGCACATCAATATGCCTATTGTACAAATAAACAAGATGAATTTTATCCATTTATCCAATACGCCTTTACAAATGGAACAAATTTATCTACGATCGTACTAGATACTATTGTAGAAGAAATAGCAGATATTGATGAAAAAAAGTTAAAAAAATGTTTAGAAACAGAACAAAGTGTTATTGACGCATATATAGCAAAAAACGAAGAAATAGCGCATATCCTAGGTATTCAAACTCTTCCAGCAACATTTATAAAAAACAAGCAAGTAGTTGCCTCTACCCTTGATGAATGGAAACTTGTATTAAACTTACGGTAATATGAAAAAACATATTATTGCTGCCATATGTCTATCTTTATTTTTTCCTATATCAGCATCTATTGCGGTAAATAAATTAGATATTGGCGCAAACTGTGATTCAAATGGCCAATGCCTTACTGGAAACTGTGAAGACAGTGATAAAAGTGAGGAAAATGATAATTATTGTGCCTGCAGTAGAGGAGTAGCAAAAGATTGTCATGACAGATATGGTTCAGATGCAGGAGAAACATGGCAATGTAACAATGGTGGTGGCGCTTCACATGGATTGAACTATTGTCTCAGTAGTACAGGACGCATTAAATATCCTCTAGAGCCAACAGAATCATCTCCAATAGATGCCATACTTAATATAGAATTACTAGCAGATGAATTAAAACGACAAGCAGAAAAACCACAAACGAAAATTAATATACCTGGACTTAATTTTTCCGAACCAGAAGTTATTACAGAAGGAAACACTACATTTTTAGTTATCCCCTACCTGAGTGAATATATTTCGCAAATGTATAAATACGCTGTCATGCTCGCTGGAGTTGGGGCAGTACTTATTATTATTGTCGGTGGATTTCAATTTACTATATCAGGTGGAGCTGCAGATAAAAAAGAAGCTGCAAAGAAACGCATTGGCGGAGCAATTATTGGACTTCTCATAGCTGCAGGATCATATACTGTTCTCTATACAATCAATCCAAATCTCGTTGAATTAACAAATTTACGAGTACAGTATGTAAAACAACAAGAACTCGGCAGTGTTCTTGTTGGAGAATTTAGTACAGATGTTTTTTCCCCAGGACAAATCACAGCCCCTACATATGATATATCTACATTACCTACAAGTACTGTTCCCATGTTCTATCAATGTGCAAATGGTCAACCTGGTTATGAAGGACAAAAATGGGGGCCGCTCCCATATGGGACCATAAACGGTAAACCGGCCACTGTTTGTGATATTGGATGTGGATTAGCATCTATGTCCATGATTTTAACCTATTATAATTCTGTTATTACCCCACAATCTTTAAAATTACCAGGAGGAACAGTTCCTCTTCCACCAAAAAATACAAATCCTGGCTCGATCACAGAATGGATATGGAATAATAATATAAAAACAATAAATGTCATAGGAACCGGAAAAAGAACATTTAACAGAGTTGCTACAGCATATGGAATGAACTATGTTTGGAATGTAGATAGAGCAAAAGCAAAAGTATTACTACAACAAAAAAAACCACTCATAGGATATGTCCAAAATAAAATCCGCAAACAAGAAAAATCTAAAGACAGAAAAGATAGGAAATCTACTTGCAGGTTTACTACAGCTGGTCATTATATAGTGGTCACAGGATATGATCCTGTACAAAAAGTATATACGACAAATGATCCAGGGACTCGCCATTGGAAAAAGAAAGAACTCTATCATGTCCCAGAGCAAGAATTGCTCGATGGATGTAAAGTTGTCTTTATTTATGTTGGAAAAGAAAAATTATGATAAAATATATTATTACAACACTCTATATATTATCCTTTTTTCTAATATCTACCACACATGCGGTAGATAAACTTCCGTTTGGAGCAGCCTGTGATGATGCTGTTACTTCCAATGGCCAATGTATGAGTGGGGATTGTGAAGATAGTACTAAAGCAAATAAAAATAACAATGATAACTATTGTGATTGTGATGAAGATAGAGATTGTAATATCTATGGAAAAGAAACAGGAGAGACTTGGGATTGTGTAGATGGAAATAATGCAAGCCATGATTTAGATTATTGTCTAAGTAGTAAAGGAAGAATAGAATTCCCTATCGCCCGCACAGATTCATCTCCTACCGATGCTATATTTGATCCAGAGGTACTCATAAGTGAAATGAGAGAACAAGCAGAAAAACCACAAACAAAAATCAATATTCCGGGAATTAATTTCTCCGAACCAGAAGTTATTACAGAAGGAGACACTACTTTTTTAGTTATCCCCTATCTAAGTGAATATATAGCACAAATGTATAAATATTCTGTTATGCTCGCTGGAGTTGGGGCAGTACTTATTATTATTGTCGGTGGATTTCAATTTACTATATCTGCAGGAGCAGCAGATAAAAAAGAAGCCGCGAAAAAACGAATTGGTGGAGCAATTATTGGACTTCTCATAGCTGCAGGATCATATACTGTTCTCTATACAATCAATCCAAATTTAGTTGAATTAAAAAATTTAAAAGTGGAGTATGTAGAAAGAGAAACTGTAAGTGAATACATGTTAGATCATGGACATTTTCCAGGAAGTGCTGATTGCTCTCCACAAAATTGTGATGATTATGATGCTATATTCAAAGCATATGCTCCATGCGCAAACGTAGATTGGCGTATGTTAAAATCTATAGCAAAGGTAGAAACAGGATGTAACCCAGGATGTATTGCAGGTAATTTTATTGGTATGGGCATGACACAACCAAAATACTGCAATGGTCCTTTTAAAAAAGCGGGCTATGAAAAATTAAATTACGTTTGTACAAAACAAAAATTATTAGATCCAAATGTTGGGGTAGCAGCAATTGCTCTTAACCAAAAAGATGCTATTGCTTTAGCAAAAAAATACTGTTCCAATGCAAGTATATCTGAAATTGGAGCTTCATTATATGCATACCATAATACTCCCGCAGCGGCAAGACTCATGATTATAAAAGGATGTACAGATCGAGAAGCTTTTGTAAGCTATTATCTTAACATGAGCCAAAAACAAAAAGAAAAAGCACTCAATACTACTGCTTACAGAAAGAAATTTGGGCATCTACTACAAAAAGGGCAGGATGGTAAATTTACAAATGAAAGCATGGCGGCATATTTACGAAAAATAGGAGAACTAAAAGTAAATTTCTCTTTTTCAAAAGCAGGCCCAGCATTTGAAAAATATGGTGGAAATATAAATAATCCTGTATACGGTGTCTGTAAACTTGATACATCAAATCCATTTTAATCTATGGGGAAACAAAAAACAATCTTTACCTGCTCTCACTGTACCGCACAATACCAAAAATGGGGTGGGCGTTGTTTAGAATGTGGGAAATGGGGCACGATAGAAGAAGAATTTACTTCTAAAAAAGATCAAGAAGAAAAAAATCTACCTCAAGTACAAGCAAAAACAATAAAAATAACTGATATTCCGCAAGCATCAACTACTCGTATATCATCTGGCATTGAAGAACTAGATAGAGTACTTGGTGGTGGTATTATTCCAGGAAGTTTTATTTTACTTGGTGGTGAACCCGGTATTGGTAAATCTACTCTCGCTCTTCAAATGTCTATGATGATAGACCGTACACTTTATATTTCTGGTGAAGAGTCTGCAGGGCAAATTATGCTTCGTGCAAATAGACTGGTGAAAAAAAATGAAACACTAGAATTATCCAATGATATAGTCATGGAGCACATCACCGCAACCATAAGGGCAAAAAAACCTCCTATCGCTATTGTAGATTCCATTCAGACGGTTTACTCGCAAGAAGTGGATGGTTCTTCTGGATCTATGGGACAAGTACGTGCATGCGCCACAAAGCTTCTTACCTGCGCAAAAGAAACAGGAACAACCATTATACTCATAGGACATGTCACAAAGGATGGAGATGTTGCAGGGCCAAGAACACTTGAACATCTGGTAGACACAGTACTTTACCTAGAAGGAGATAGATATCACAATCTACGCATGCTTCGTGCAGTAAAAAATAGATTTGGGTCAACTTATGAAATCGGCATGTTTGATATGAAAGAAACTGGGTTGCAAGAAGTACCAAACCCTTCTGAAATTTTATTAGCAGAACGTGGAGATAATATGAGTGGCTCTGTGGTTACTTGCCTTATGGAAGGAACACGCCCAATATTGGTAGAAGTTCAAGCACTCGTAAACAAAACAAGCTTTGGGTATCCTGTAAGAAAAGCAAGTGGATTTGATTTAAATAGATTACATGTGCTTATTGCAGTGCTAGAAAAACGTTCAGGAATTCCGCTGGGGCAATATGATGTTCATGTAAATATTGTGGGAGGTATGAAAGCTACAGAACCTGCCGCAGATCTTGCAATTTGTATTGCTATTGTCAGTGCATTTTTAGATACCCCCTTAGGAAATGAAACTATGGTATTTGGTGAAGTTGGCTTAGGTGGTGAGGTGCGCTCCACAAGATTTTTAGAACGTAGAATAAAAGAAGCAAAAAACTTTGGCATGACCCGCGTTATGACAAAAACAACAAAAGAAATTACCGAGTCAGATATTCAAATACTTCATGGAAAACATATAAAAACATTTATTGATGTAATGAGGTAGTAAAATAATAACTACACAAACTCCACTAAATAACCACGTCATTGCGAGGAGGCACGACGAAGCAATCCCAAAGTTTAGCGCACTAAAGTCTGGGATTGCCGCGCTAACGCTCGCAATGACGTGTTGAATGCTAAATTTATAATCTTTTAAACTAAAGCACCCCAGTTAAGGGGTGCTTTATATAATATGGATTTGATAGAGCAAAGCTCTAAAGCTGTATCCAAGAAGGTAAGCCTTTGGGTAAAAACGAGCCGGAGCCTGTTTAAGCCAAGGGTTTACCTTCATGCTTGTCGTGGATACAGAGAGATATATATTAGAATTTGTTTGCTACTATATACTATCTCTGCATCCTCGTATTGAAAAGGGGCCGATGTACTGTTCCAGATCTGTTTTAATCGTTTATTATCTAGGACATTACTTTACTGAATCATCAGTACACCATATATATTCTTTCTCAACACGATGGCGTATTATAACACAAAGATGTACTCTTGTCAAGAGTACTTATGTGGAAAAGTATATTTTTTGGCTAATTTAAGGTAAATTTACTATTATTCCTTTCGTACAATACAAAGAGGAGTTTGCTCACTACTTTGCCCAAGTGGGTTATCTTTAAATATTTTTGCTAATTGCGTTTTTTCACCTGCATGGTCAGAATGCCCCAATATATCTACTCCTAAATCATTGGCATCTATAATAACGACTTCATGCTTAATTTCTGTTTTTATCTGATTTGCTACTTTATATGGATGTAAAGGTGCTAGTGTTGCATTTTTATTATATGGTGGCAATGTATAATCACAAGGCCCATCAATAGCAGCAATCTTTCTCCCAGCTACACGATAAAACATTCCTTTTATGCCAAACGGTTTTGTTATTGCAGCAACTAGTGCGGCACATAACATACGAGCATGCCCTACTTCATCAAAGGCTAATTGCATAGTCCATGGACTTGCCAATCCAATACCATAGGGAGATTTATGTACAAATCTTACAAGAAATTTTGCTAATTTCGATGGGACAATTTCTGCAATAGGAATAGATCTCCCCTGAGTAATTGCTACAACTCGTTCACTGATAAAAAGCATGTCCCCTTCTTTCATATGTGATAATGCATATGTGTTTACCACATCTACTATATCATCTTCTTTTGTAATCACATGTGTTTTTATTGGCCACCTTTCATAACTCTGTTCCCCTAATTTAATTCTCAGTTGCTTTCCTTCATTTGCTTGTAAATATGTCATATTATTATTCTTCATCAATAATTTCTTCTACTGACAATACTGCATCCTCTACAATTTCTTCTGTGCATTCTTCTTCTAGTGGATTACATACTACTACTTCTGGTTCTTCTGCTACAGGCTCTACTCCAACTAAACATGTTTCAGGTACAGCACGATATACACTTTCAAATACTCTTTCTATTTTTTCTCCAGTAGACAATATTCTAGTATACATAAATGATGTTTCAGCCCCGGTATATGCGTGTTGACAGCGTTCTTCTCCTGGAGCTAAGTTGGTTGTTTCTCTTACTATTTTTTCACCTACAGGTACCCATTTATGCACTGTTGGGGGTTCATACCATCCTTTTTTTCCTTCAGAAGTTCCCCATAACGTAAAGATCAATCGTGCATTTGCAGGATCCATTTGTGCTTGGATTAAAATATGATTATTTGTATCATTTTTAAATCTAAAATCTGGCAATGGTTGATAAATTGTTGCGTCTGTACCAGGTAATCCATTGGTAAGATCATTGTAATACCCCACCATAAGCCCGTGCGGTCTTCTCATAGTAATATCTAACCCACTATTCATAGCCATACGAAAAAGTGTGGTACTAATCTGACACAGTCCCCCACCAATCTCTGGTTTTACTTCATTCCCCTTTATAACCAATTCTGGAACATATCCTCCTTCTAAAGTATATGGTTGTGTATATGCGACAGTAGAAAATTCTTCTCCTGGCGCTATAAGAATTCCATTTATTTTATTAACAGCATTGGTAATATTTTTTATACGATTTGCCGGACTTCCACCGTATGCAGAAATACCAACACCCAATACTTCAGATATTCCTCTATCATTAACTTCTCCCATTTTTACCAAAGGTTCTTCTTGAGTCGTTACTAAATTTACTCCTGATACAATGCCCTCTTCATGCCATGATCGTTGTAAAAAAGCATGAACAATATCATCTGTAGTCTGTATTATATCCACAGAAACTCCCGGACGTGATCCTTGGAATGATTGAACTTTTCCACTATCTTTAATTTCAAATTTTGCATTTTGTGGCATTTTCTTTACAGATGAAACAATATGCTCTTCTAGATATGACATAACCTTTACTTTATCAAAAGTAAACGCAAGACCATTTCCTTCAATTTGTTCTACAATAATCCACGATGAAAACAAACGTGGAGTTAATTCCCAATTTCTTTGAATTTCTGTCTGTGGGTCTACATAAGAAATAGTTAGCCCACCCTGTTCTAATACAAATGCAAGTCGATCTTCTATCAGCTCTACATCTTCTATCACAATAGTTGGCGGAACTTCCTCATAAACAAGTAATACATCTGGCACTTCTAATATTTGCCATGAAGCCACAATACCCTCCATTACAGAAGCTGGATTATATGTCATTCCCTTTTTTTCTTGTGTTATTTCATAATACAGCGGCAAAGTATTATGAATATTTACAGAAGCATTTTCTCCTGGGATTTCATTGTTTTTTGTTTTTTCTTCAATCAACTCCATTAATAATTCTCTTTGGAGGGTAATATGCCCCAGTGATAATTGTGGTTTATTCCAATGTGACAAAATAGCATTCCACCCTATCCCAATATAATTGGTGTCTTTTTTATACTGCATAATAGTTTCCACACTTGCAGGAACATCCATAGTAAGATACTCCACAGTATAATCATCTGTAGCTTCTTGGGTTGGCAATACAATTTGCTTTACTTCCTCATCTACTTGAAATGACAAATGAATGCCACTATCTACTAATTTACGATATTGCTGTTCTAATGTGTTTTCTAATTCTTCTTCTAACATTCCTCCTACTGGAATATTTCCTATTTGTACTTTTGGTAATACTTTTTCTCTCTGCATATATCCATATGCAAAAAGATTCCCAAAAAATATTGCTATGAGCAACATGACTATTCCAATAGTCACTGCAATACGTTGCCAGGAAAAATCAATTGTTTTTTCTTTAAATAAAGTCATATTTAATCATCTACAAATGTTACATGTATTTTTTTATCTTCTTGTTGTTTTGGGATACGAACCATCAATATTCCATTGCTATATGTAGCCTTTGCAATATCTCCTTTTACATCTACGGGAAGTACTACTGTCCTAGAAAAATCCCCCCAAAAGCATTCTGTATGATATGCATGTATACTAGCGTCATCTTCTATAGGAGAAGGACGATTTCCGCGTATGGTCATAAGATCATTATGGACAGAGATATCTAAACTTTCTTGAATCACTCCTGCCAAAGGAGCTATCACAATAATATCTTTTCCAGCATCAAAAACATCTATAGATAGCTGTCCTTCATGCTGATGATCTTTCCATTCAAATTGTTGTATGTTTACATCACTCATATACTTCTATAATAGCAAAAAAAATGGGTTTCGTAAACAGTACTAAACAGTGTATAAAAATGTTCAATTCTAATAAATACCCTACGTCATTGCGAACTGCCGATAGGACAGTGCGGCAATCCCATGCTTTATTGCATTTAACTCTGGGATTGCTTCGCTACGCTCGCAATGACGTGAGAAATTGATTAACATGAAACAGCCCCGATATATTATTGACTAATCTAAAAAGATAGTATATAATAACTCCCGTAATACAATATACGGAGAGATGGCTGAGTGGTTGAAGGCGCCGGTCTTGAAAACCGTTGTTCGTTAACGCGAACCCAGGGTTCGAATCCCTGTCTCTCCGCACAGTATCAATAGATACTACAACATACAATTCAATGGAGAGGTGACTGAGAGGCCGAAAGTGGCACACTGCTAATGTGTTGTCTGGGTAAAACCGGACCGCGGGTTCGAATCCCGCCCTCTCCGCATAGAATAAAGTCTTATACTAGGCTTTATTTTTTTATAATCCAATTAAATTTTAAATTAGAGTTTACCTGGCGCAGCTTTAGCGGAGACAGGCCCTCTCCGCAAATTGTAAAAAATAAGATTAAAAACCTTGTTTTTTATTTCCCCCGAGCAATACTAAACCCATAAACCTTACTACCAGCATCTTTCAATACACGAGCAGCAGATTGCATAGTAGCACCAGTGGTAAATACATCATCTATGAGTAATATATTTTCCCCTGCAATCTCCTTTGCATCTAATATAAAAGCACTTGAAACATTTGCAAATCGCTCTTCCCTATTATATTTTGCTTGTTGTTTCGTATAAACTTGTCTTTTTAGATATTGTTTTATAGGAATATCTAATACTTCTGAAACACTTTTTGCTATCAAGTCAGATTGATTAAATCCCCTTTCTACATATCGTTTTTTATGAAGTGGTATAGGGACAATACAATCAATATGACTGCATAATGAAGCATCTTGTGTAAAAAATTCTTGAATCATATAATGGAAAATCTTCATATATTCTTCCATATAATGATACTTCAACTGTTCTATTGCTAGCCCTACCAAATCATGGTTATATGGCGCTATAGCTATGTGTGATCTTAATCCCCCCTTTCCTATACATCCCTCACAAACGACTCCCCTATCTGTAGCACTTTGGCAAACAGGACAAAAAAAAACACCCGCTGTAGGTATCTTTTTTAAACATTCTTTACAGCATATATTTCCTTCACTCTTACATCCTAAACAATATTGAGGAAATATAGCATCTTGTATATAACTTAAGATTACTGCAACACTTTTCCTCCAGGTGTGCATATATTATTCTCCTTTATCCCAATAAAAACCACTAATCTTCCATTCTCTATTTATTTTTTCTAACTCTACACGACCATCTTTTTGTCTAATTTGCTCTCCGTCTTCTGTTTGTACTATTTGCTGTGTTCCTACGACAACCGTTGCCGTCATATCTGTCATTGTAATCAACTCACTGGAAATTACTTGTGTAGAAACTCCCTCGTATGTGCTTGACATCTCTTGTCGTTGTGTTTCTAACCAACCAACCATCTTTGGGGTAGCCAATGCTAAGACATCATCAATATTTCTATTATTATTTTGATTTGATACACTTGAAAAACGCTCTACAAATAGTCTAGAAAATTGACGAAGATATCTTTCCCCCATATCTTCTGTAAGCACAGGAACCGTATTTGTTACTTCTGGTGTTATTTGCACTTGATTTAAATCAATCGCAGGCTCTGGAACTGTAAGATCCAAAGGAGTTTCTTCTGGTGGATTTTTACTACTTAAAATAACCACTAAAATAATAGCAACAATAATTCCTACGATAATCCCAATTCCTATAAATAAACGCTGTCTTAAATCTAACATAGCCCTTATATTATTGATTATTCTCCCCCATTTGTCTTGCAAAATCTTTTTTTGCTTCTTCAATTTCTAGTAATTGACTTGGGTCAGAAGTGATTAATTGATCTTCTGTGTATGACGCAACAATCTTTATAGCGGCATGTTTCAATCCTGCAAAAAATATTCCTTCTCCTACTCCACTTTCTAGCAAAAGATATCTTTCTCCTTCTGTTAACATAAATGTCTTTTGTATCACATCTATCGCTGCTGGAGACTGGCGCAATAATAATTGTAATGCAGAGTTCGTTACAATTGCTTTTCCATAAGAAGAACCTAAAAAATCATTTACATCTTGGGTAATGGTTGTTACCCCTAAATAATATTTTCTACACCTCTTTACTAGTGCATAAATAAATTTCGCACTATCTTCATGCATCATTAACCACCAAGCCTCGTCAATAATAAGGAGACGTTTTTTTCTTTCGCTACGAACAATATTCCAAATATAATTAATCAATGTATATATCGCCATTGGACGCAACTCATCTTCTAAGTCACGAACACTAAAAATAACAAGCTGATTATGCATGTTTACATTTGTAGGAGCATTGAATAATCCTGAAAATGTTCCATCTGTATATTTTTGTAATTTTAATACTAAATTCTCTGCTCCTTCCATTCCTTCTAGTACGTCTAAAAAATCTTGGACAATCGGAGCCTCTACAGTAGTTAGGTCAGAACTTGGGGTAATATCTTTTTTTGCATATGTTTCTAAAAGCGCACGATCTACAATAGAATCCTCCTGCGGAGTCATACTCCCAAACATAATACGGACAAGACCCTTTAATGTGATTACCGCACTTCTAATAATATCTTCTGTAGAAATCTGTTCCCCACCTACAGGACGTGGCAAGTCAAATGGATTTACCTTACTTTCTGAAGCAAGAGAAATATTTATATATGTTCCTCCTACTGCTTCGCTAAGATGTTCGTATTCTTTTTCTGGATCAATAATAATAACATCTGTCCCCATCATAAGACTTCGGAGCACTTCTAATTTGACTGCATAAGACTTTCCTGCACCAGAGGTAGCAAATACAGCCATATTTGCATTCTGAAGAGAAAAACGATCAAAGAGGACCAGACTATTGTTATGACGATTAATTCCGTATAAGATCCCATTATCACTCGTTAATTCTGAAGAGATGAATGGAAATGATGACGCAATTGGGGAAGAATTCATATTGAAAGGAATACTCAGATCATCTATCCCCAATGGGAGTGTAGAAGTAAATCCTTGTTCTGCCTGATACAAAACATGTTTTGTATAAATTAATTTAGACCCAAACATGTTTTCTATATCTTCTGTTACTTTTTCTAATTCATCTTTTGATGAAGCATATACGGTCACATAAAAAGCAAATTGAAAAAAATGTTCAATTCCTTGGGTAATATCATCACGAAGTTGTTCAATATCTCGAAGTGCCGTTTCTCTTATAGGATCACGTGGAGCTCCTTTTTCTGCATCTGCAGATAATTGCGCTTGCAGAGCACCTACTTTTTTCTTTAATTGTTTTAAAATAATATGTGATTTCACTGGATAAAAGAACATACTCACATCCATGGTCACATTTAGGTTTAAAATTGGTGCATTCCATCCTACAGAAATATATCGTGGATAAGATACCACGAAAATAGTGCGTAAAAATGTTTCACCCAACTGGATAAAAGTAGACTCTGCACGAAATGCTGCAGGAGCAATCAGATCACGAATAGCTACAGTTCCCTCTCTGTAAATACGCTCTTCTTCTAGCGTAACCAACTGATCTCTGGTATCAATTTTTTTTGATTTTTTAAAGAAAAGACCACGCCGTTTTTTTTCTGGCGAGATATCTTTTTTTGATTGTTTTGGTGCTTGTGGCGCACCGGATATAGGTTGAAATGGCATAGATTATAATTCTTCAACTTGCAATTTTTCTATTGGTCGTAATGGTTGGATAAATGAAATATCTGGATTATATGTATTATATAAAATTTCAATAATTGCCTGCGTATCTAATGGAGCAACTTGTAATCCCATACTGCTCAGTCCGCCCAATACTTGACGAATACGCATATCCATTTCTTCTTTTCTTTTTTGAAATTTTTTATCTTTTAATTTTACAGTTGAGGCTGGCTTAAATATTTCTTTTGCGCGCGCCCAAAAACTTTTTTTTCTATTTGAGAGTGGATCATATGGCACAACAATATAAAATTGTTTTGTCATGATTTCTCCAATATCTACCAATTCTTTTACAAATGCTCTATAATCTGCAGTTTGAATTTTTAATAACTCATTTGTCTGATTTTTTTCTAAATCACGCAATGTATCTAAATATGGCTGAATTTGTAGACGACGTGATTGTGCAATAACTTGTAATGGAAAATCTAGTGTATTTAAAAATCCCACATATCCTGCAATGAGTGCAGTTTGTTCATCTTCTGATTTCAAAGAAAAATTGATACTAGAAGTAATAAGAACACTTCTAAGCGTTCCATCTTTTAAGACAATGATTCCTTCTTTTATCTCTGCAATAGGAAGATGCGCCTGAGTAGAAGGACGCTTATTTTTTTTCTTGTGTGTCTTTGTTGCCATAAAAAAATACTACAAATCAGATATAGTATACCACATAACTTATTGTGATGCACTGTCACTCCCATTATGTGTCTCGTGATAATATCCCCCCGTATTTACAAGAAGTGAAAGATCTCGAATATGTCTTCTTTTTGCAGGTTTTATTACTTCTACTATTTCTTCTTTTTCTTCCATGCCTAAACTCATAAAAAATTTTAATTCTTTTTTTGAATATGATTTTTGCCACACACGAAGACTTGGCTTTTTCAATGATTCAAATATATTTAAAAGAACATAATGAAAATGTTGTCCATTTATTTTTGCAAAAGCAAGTATAAGAGAAAATCCACCCAATAATAAAGTAAGTATTACAAATAATGTAAAATCAGCAAATCGATAAAACAAAAAAATAATCATTCCTGTCACCAGTAAAATTAAAAACTGCCGTGTGGTAACTGGCCCAAAGATTTTATCCTCAACATCTATAAATTGTGGAACAATGAATTGTTGCATACGTTATTATTCATGATCAACACTCACGTCATTGCGAGCTGCCGATAGGACAGTGCGGCAATCCCATGCTTTAATGCGCTGGACTCTGGGATTGCTTCGCTATCGCTCGCAATGACGTTTTTTTGTATACTGTTATCTGCATCATGTAAAGTATTACGTCAGTACTTCACTATTTATTTTTATCATTGCGTAAAATTCTTCTATGGTCATGATTTGTTCTTTAGTCAATATTTCTTCTACTGTTTTTCTTTCTTGGAAAGCGCGTGCAATAATATCTTGATACATACGATATAAAGGGCTTTTACTCCATGCTTCTTGTGCCTCTAAATATAAAATATAATCTTCTTTTTGTAATAAATTAAATTTTTCTATAATACGACTGATACGTGCATCTATACGCTCACTTACTCGTCTAAATTCTACTAATGTATATTGTTTCATTTCATCCACAGGTCCTACTGTTCTTTTTTCTCGCCTGGGTGCTATGACATCTTGCATGAGTGGCTTACTTGTAGAAACTGGCTTGCCAGGCGCAACTTTAGTGGAGACTGGCTTGCCAGGCGCAACTTTAGTGGAGACTGGCTTGCCAGGCGCAACTTTAGTGGAGACTGGGATAGTATGTTGTTCTGTTTTTCTTACAGGTATTTTTTCTACTACAGTTGATACTGTTTGCACTGGTGTTTTATCTAATCTTTTTTCTACTATAGGTGAAACTACTGGAGGCATAGGCGCTATATCTTCTTGCATACCTTTTTCCATAATTTCAAGGACACTTGCTGCTGTATCTGTATTTATCCCTATTCCACCTTTTTCTACAGATTGTAATAAATATGCTAAAATATCTCGTCTTGTACGAACACCTTTTACATAAGATAAAATCAATGCTGCCAACCTTCCTTGTAATTCTTTTGGGATCAATGAGGCTATTTTTTTTAATATCATGTCTCTTCTGACAGATACTAGATCTGAGACATCTACATATGTCTCTGTAATATCCGGCACTTCTTCATCTAGTAAAGAAGTGTGATCATCTGTATCCCAATCTTGTTTTGCTATCTTTTCTTTTTTTTCTGGGAGTTGTATATGCAATTCATCTACAGAAACATTGACTCCCATATTTGCCTTTGCCTCATCTACAAATATATGTGGAACTGGTGCAGTGGTAGCTAATTCATGCGGTGTTTCTACTGCAGGAAGTTGTTGTTCTGGCGTTGGATCCAATGTAAATATAATATCATCATCTACATCTACAGCCCCAGGAAACATATCTGCATCTATATACGGCATTTCTTCTTCTAGTGGAGCAGATACTGGTGAAGGTAAGGGTTTCGGTGTAACTGGTACTGGAGTTTCCACCACTATATTTTTTTTATTTCTACGTCTTCTCTTTTTCTTTTTTATTACTTTAGGTTCTGGTGCAATAGATCCTTTTGCTTGCGCTTCATCTATGAAGATATTAGAAACAGGAGCTGTTGTAGCAAGTTCATGCGGAGTTTCTACAGCAGGAAATGTAATCTTGTCATTTGGCTCAATTTTTTTCTTTTTTTCTTTTTTTTGTTTTATTATCTTTTTGTCTTCTTGTTTTTTTAATGGGACTTTATTCCCAGAAATAACTGGGGCAACTTTTACAGGGGCTGATTTATCGGGCGCAACAGTCGTAGAGACTGATTTATCGGGCGCAACTTTAGTGGAGCCCGACTTAGCTGCTCTAATTTCAGCCAAAGTCATCCGTACGGATGTTCCGTCGGATTTTTTTACTAGTATTGTGGGTTGTGGAGATTTATTTGCTGGCATATACTTATATATTCCATTCAAAAGAAAAAGTCTCTTCATTAAACAAAATCAAATCTTTATGTGTATACCCTTTTATTTGTAACCACGCATCTAATTCCAATATCTGCTGTGCTGTACTTTCTGTCAATGTTGGTATTTGTCTTTTTATTCCTAAAGCGATTATTTCTTTTGCACGTGCTTTATCTTGTGTATTCGCCCAACTTATAAATTCTTTTTGTACCTGTGGGGTGGCCAACCAAGAAAGTATGTTTTTTTGTTTTGCTAATTGTTCTAAAAAATTAAGTGGTTTAGGTGCTATTACTGGTTTTTCTTTTTTTAATGGTACTGGTTTAGCAGGGGCAGCCGTAGTAGAGACTGGTTGTGGTGATTTTACTGAAGTAGGATTTTCTTTTTCTAGTTTAGACAAAATTTCTTTTTCTCCAGCCATATAAATTCTATCGTAATAATCATCATAATAATCATAAAGAATTTGAGTAATATCTCTTTCATATCCTAGAAACAATAAAAAATTCATTAAATACACTGTACTATCTATAGATACTATATCTTGCTCTATCATTTGTACATGTTTTTCTGTTATATACTGTTTTTTTATTCTTGCGTACAAGGCAGATTTATCTAAAACATCTTCTGCCCTATCATATTCTTGTAATACATTTGCATATAGTTGAGAAATGCTTATTCCTGCAGAACTCGTAGGGTTCAATAAAGAATGACTTGATTTTAATTCCCGTTGCAATTCTCGAAATAAAGTTCTTTGCTCTTCTCCTGGATCAAGCAAACGATACATGTAATAAAATACTGATTCTTCTATATTATCAAATAATAAAAATGCAAGCGGTAATTGGGGGACAACAATTCGTGCAAATTTATCCTTTGGAACCATTGGTAAATTAGAAAATGTAAGCTGTACAAACCATTTCCAATATGGATCATAAAAACTTCTTTGTTTTTCTGTTTCAAAAGGAATAAAAAATTCAAATAATGCCAACCACATTTCTTTTATAGTATCTTTACGCATGAGCACACCTTCAAAATCCCATTGAAGTGTCTCTTTCATTTCTTTTGATAATTGTTGTGGTTGTAATAATATTGAATTCATATATTATTTTATGCTTATACAGACAATTATTATGGATTATTAGCTTGATTATTTCCACCATTCCTATTTACAGTCCTATCAAAATCTTTCAATCCCTCAAAGGTCCCTGGTGAACTTTCTTCATTCTGCCCTTCTACATTAATTTTTATTTTTTGAATTTGGTCTAATTGCAACTTTTTCCCTGTAGCTCTATACATAAAGTCCACAAGCCTTTTCACTTCTCTGTCATATGTTTGCTGATTTCCACTTGCTGCAGCTGTGTTTATAGAACCAGTAAACTCCTTCATCATGTCCTTAAAGTTTTCTGCAGCGTCAGCATGTTTTACATTAAAATTACGCCCATCATATGAAGAATTTTCATAATCTCCACCAGTCATCATATTTATATGAGATCTATGCAATGACAATAATTGTGAAGATGTCATAGCAGCCATAGAACGTACTAACTTTTTATTCCCTTCATCTATTGCCATCACCATGCCTTTTGAATCTACTTTAAAGACAGTTCTACCGTCTGTTACACGAGATAAATCAGCAACTTCTCCTGTTAAGAATTCCTGCTTCCCTCTTCTCATCGCTTCACCAGACATATTTGCAATATTTGAAACCAATGCTTTTTCATTATCACTATGCCCTACACCAGCATCCATATTTTGCGCAAAACCCATTGTCCTTATTCCATTACTATTTACACCTCTACGTACTTGATTATATGAAGAAGCATCTTGATTTTTTTCTGCATTTGTATTTAACCCACGCATAAGTCCATTCATGGTAAGATTCCATTTATTTTTCAAGATTCCTCTTAAATCAGACTCATTTTCTTGCGCCATCTCCATACTAAACTTTCCATCTTCACCTAACACGCTCTTTTGAGAGATAAGCATTTGTATAAATTGGCCTCTTTTTTCTTTTGTATTCCAACCATCTTTTTGTTCTTCTGAAAGGAAAGATAAATTAGCATCATCTTTAATGGCATGTTCCATCAAATCATCCAATTGTCCTTGTTCTGCAGCACTAGTAAATAATAACGTTGAATTTTTCACTGCATTTTTCCTCAAAGTACCCTGCTGCCATAGCCTTCCTTTTTCTTCTTTTGTTAATGTGTTTCCTTCTTCTTTTCTTTCTTTCTCTAATTTCTCCAACTTATCAACCTCTGCTTCTGACTCTCTCATTTCACGTAATTGCTGGTCTATAGCTTCTTTTTTCTCATCTAAATCCATGATTGCAAATGCTTTTACATCATCATTAAATTCACTGTCTTCAAATTCACGCATGTACTTTCCAAGTTTATTTTCACGATTTCTATCAATATCTTTTGCAGTCCTAAGTAAAACATCTGCTTCTGCTTCTGATTTTCCTTTTTTTGCTCCTGCACGTGCTTCTGCCAATACCACAGATGGTAATATATCTCCTTTAGCAGCAGATGTCTCTGCAACTCTATCTGCTATGACAGCTCTTTCTTCTAAAGATAAACGACTTTTAGAATCTAAATAATTCTTTTTTTCTTCTGCAACAGTTTTATTACGATCTTCCTCATTTGTAATTCCTCTAATTGTGCCTTCTAATTGTGCCTCAATATCTGCTTCAACTTGTGTAGTAACTTCTAATTCAAATTGTGCCTCAATATCTGCTTCTGTTGCATCCTCTCCAAGTTCATTCCTTATTGATTCTTTTAATTGTGTTTCATTTTGTCCTACTCGAAACCTACTTAATTCCTCTATTTCTTCGCGTGCTTTTGCTTCCACTTGATCTTTATAACGTTTTTCCCCTGATGTTTCTAATTCTCGTTGTTTTACTTGATTTTCGTCTAATTTTGCTTTTTCTATTTCTCTTTTTTTCTTTACTTCATCTCCTTCTGCCTCTCCTAAATTCTCTTCAAATCTTTCATTTTGTTTTTTCCAAAATTCTATTCTAATACCACCTTCTATTTTCCCATATTCTGCCTCTGCATGTCGTTTTGCAATTTCAGCATTTACAGTAGCGTGCGCTAAACTTTCTTTTGCACCAAAAGTCTTAGCACCTTCATGTGTGTATCTTTCTTTTATTTGTTCTGTCAAATCTTCATACTTCTTTAAAGATCCAGCTTTTTTCAAGCCGCCCTGACCAAAACTACCATACCATCCTTGTTTTATTCTTTCTTTTCCTACTTTATATCCATGGATTGCATGGGAGACACCCGGTAAACTTTTTCCTACCCATTTGGCTGAATCACCTACTACATCAGTTACACCACCAACTACTCCACCCTGTATCCACCTAGCCGCAGCTATACCACTGGCAATAGTCCCTACTTTTTTTGCAAAATCAATAGCCCCAGTGACCATACCAGCCCCAGTCGCTCCTGTCTTTGATACTTGCTGGATTCCTATCATTAAAAATGCAAGCGCCACAGCAAAATTAGCCATGTTCTCCCAACTTGCCGCTTTATTAAAAGATACTCCAGGTTTTTCTCCTGTTATTAAATCTACCTTTTCTAAATCTACAGTATCACCCAATGGATGTTTCCCTTTATCATAAATATGACCATATGCTCCGTGCTCTCCGCCAAGCGTGGCAAACGCAAGCCACATAAAGAATACCATTATTGGGGCAACAATTAGATGATTAAAAAATTCTTTCCAAAATTGATCCGCATATGGTTTTGTAAGAGGAAGTGTTCCTAATAAAAATGCTATAGGAGAAAATATTATAGCCACCCACAGTGCAACCATACGAGCAAGTGCTACTACAAGATATGATGTCATCATAACCATAGCCATGGCCGCAAATACTAAAGCCATGACACTAGCCCCAAACATTTCTATATCTATACGTTCATTAGTTAGGTAACCATCACTACTTCCCCCCAAAGAAATTTCTAATACTTTATCAAAACTAAATAAATCAATAAGATTTCCACCTGCAGTAGCAGCAATTGCGTTTAAAAATGTAATTGTAAATACCTGTGATACGTCTATAAGTAACTGCAAAATCATGTTACTAAAATTCACTAAAATTGCAGCTATTATAACTTTTACTAATGTTTTTCTCCATTCGTATTGTTCTATCCCAAGTATAGTCCCAAAGGCTATAATCATAAGGACAACAATAAAAAACATATTTGCCAAATCACGCACCATGTTCCATCCTAATTTTACTACAGGGGCATCTATATAATTATTATACCCAAGTACTAAAATAAATGTTTTCAAACTAAAAATAGTTAGTTGGATAAATATTTTTGCAAGCCCCAGTAACATCCATCCAATTGCACTTAACAACCCATCTGCAACTGTGGTCATATCAAATCCTGCATGGACGGGACTAACAAATAAAAAAACACCAGCCATAATAATGACGAAAACCAAATATGCCGGTACGATTTTTTTATTCCGGAAAATATGTAATTGTTTTAAACTATGATAGACACTCCCCATCATTTTTTTTATATGCGAAATCATGCGAGCAATACATTACATGATGTTAATATGCATCTATTATACCACAAGTAAAAAAACTAACCAAGTGGTGTATGCACCGTATATGTAGGGACAGGTCGTGACCTGTCCTCATAAACGCAACGGAATCATTTATCCTAAAATATTATTTCTATCACGATCCCATAATATAGGGTTCATATAAATATATTTGTATATATTGTTATATTCTAATGTATCTCTAATAATACGATCATGGAATGAACGTTGCCATGAAAAATAATGAATCCCTTGTTTGTGAATGTTTTTTGATGATGTTGTTTTAAATGCGCCTATTATTTCAGATAATGATTTTATTTTTGGATATTTCATAGGTATATGTAGGGACAGGTCGTGACCTGTCCTGACGGATGGACATAACAACTCAGAATTAATCTCAATAATACCATGAACATGGTTTGGCATAACAATAAATGCATGTGATATTATATATGCATATTGTGTTGTTAACCATTCCCACTGTTTATACATAACAGATCCCAATCTATTTACACACATAATATCTTTATAAATACCACCTAAAAAATGCACCCGTTTTTGGGTGCATATGGTAATAAAATATAATCCGTTTTTTGAATAATCAACATGTGGTAGACGATTTATTTTTCTTTGTTTTTTTACAGGCATATGGTTATTATACCATATTATTGATATTGCACAGGTTTGTGTAAGGACAGGTCGCGACCTGTCCCTACGAAAAGCATTATTTATCCCCCACCTCCCCCTTGACAAAAACAAAAAAAAATGCTATATTCTCAATGAGTGCATTTTTTATTTATACAAATAATATCCGCAGTTTGACAACGGAATATACGAATATTATACTAAAGATATACAATACTGTCAAAAATACGATTGTGGATAACCTGTTCCTTTAAAATAAGATTTCTAGATGGATAAAATATCCTCATAGTGAATGGATCTTTATGCTAATAATATTTTATATTGTTATTATAAAGATCCTATCACGACTGCCCTCACAATTCTGTGGGGCAAAAGGAGGATGTCATGAGAACTCTTCTCATGCTCGCCGCCCTCTCTTTGGGGGCATTTCTCAACTTTGGTTGTGGAGAGGACACTGATCCTCTACCAGAACCAGAGTACAACCAACAACCACAAACCTGCGAAGCAGGTTACAGACTCATCTCGAACTGGAAGGCCGATGGTTCGGCATCCTGTGTCAAGATCGAGCAAGAACCACAAGAGCCTCCGCCCCCACCTCCGCCTCCGCCACCTCCCTGTCCGGAATGGCATCTCAAACCCTGCCCAAATCATCAATCGATCATAAAGGCTTATGATAGCGACCTGTGCACATGGTCATTAACATACACCGATCGAATAGAGACTTGGATGAGAGAGCAATCCACAGAACAAATCGCCGGATACTGTGGATTTTAACAACTCCCCCCCATGCTAAATCTCTAGCATAATAAAGCTACTCAAGTCTTTGAGTAGCTTCCCCCCTTCAAAATATATAAAAAATATTATATACTCTGAAAGATAAAAAAACTTGGTTTAAACCAAGTTTTTTTATTTAACTTAAAAATTATTATGGAATAATTATAATTTCCCCACTATAATTTTTCCAAGGATTAATCCCTAATACTACTTCAGATTCTTGTTTTATATCACAATTAGAAATAATACCATCATTATAACACCCTTCTTCTCCCTCACACTCTCCATTACACCAACCCCAATTATCCAATACCTGCACACGTGGTTTATATACGCACACATAATCATCATCTGTAAGGTCATTACTTGTAGCTAAGACTCTTTCTCTTTCATCTTCTTCTAAATCTTGAACCTTTTTTACATAATCTGGTGCAGTTTCTGGATTTGCTTCTACCCGTGCTATCATTGACTTATCACAAGTATACTCATGAGTAAATTCAAAATATTCTTCTTTACATGCTCGTGGAAGATCCCCAAAATGTTTCTCTGTACTATCTCTATCAAGTAATTCACAAGTAGCATCTACAGGACAATCATGATCTAAATCACAAGTAAGATGCCTATACTTATCAGAATTTTTTTCATCTTTACAATATCCTGCTTTTGGTATTATACCTTCAGAAACACTATCATTTTCTTCACACACTGGTTTTCTGTTTTTATAAAATCCCATACGTTCATCATTGGAGATGTCTCCATCTCTCCAGTCTACCATAACTCTTCTTATAGGCATGTGATTATGATCTGCTATGGCAAAGAATTTCGCAATTGCACGATATCGTCCTTCTTTTAGGATAGCATATGGTTTTCTACTTACTGGATGAAAATTTTCATCTGGAAGTCCATCTCCATCATAATCTGTTAATGATAAATCTGGGTACTGATTTATTGAACCTATAGTAATATTATCTAACTCAGCTGCTGTACATGTACGAGACTGTCCACAAGTGTAAGGGTTTATTGAATATATTTGTGGTGGTTTTCGTATTTGTTTTCCATTAACTGTTCCTTCTACATCAAAAGAATTATCCTCTAATGAGGGGATCCGCACACTTTGTGTATTGATAATTTTATAAAACGTTGCAAATAAATTGCTAAGTGCAGTATAAGAATCACCTCTAGTTGCTGTAGACACCCCCTCAATAATATCTCCCCGTAACTCACTATCTCCATTTCTTTTTAACCCATAACATTCCGGTTCAAGAGTTTTTCCTCCAAAATCTTCATGTGTTAATTGACTATCAAATTGATCCCCCATCATTGTTGCATTATACCAACCAGCCCCACAACTATATGGGATTCCGGGATCTTCTCCAGCATTCCCAAAAGAAAATCCATAAGATTTCAAGCTGTTTTTATCTTCCTCGTCTGGTAAGCTTTCCAAATAAAGACTCCCATATGGAGGATTTAAAACATCATGCACTAGATCTTTATATGGCTGCTCATTCCCATTTCCATTTTTATTTTTACGCATATTCGTATATACAGAAGATTTCCACACTCTATCTGTCCATGCTTTATTTGTATACATAAGGTTTGGACTATCTTTATCATAGACCTGCACAAACTCTGTACACTGATCATTTACTTCTGCTACCACTGCAAAGTTTATATCTGTAAAATCATTAAAATTATTACACCAACGAGAAATATATCCCAAAAACTCTCCTTCTGCATTAAAATCCATGCCTATAGCGAACCAATCACTTGGATCATTACCCGAATATATATACTTATCACAAGAATCCTGACTAAATGGATCATATGCGGAACTTGGATAATCTGGAGAATCACCACTTTGTTTATATGGAACTGAAGCAACCCAATCTTGGGAGCGTCTAGCCTCATCTTCTATAAAATTATCTACAAACAAAGGAATACCTTCATCATTATCATCTTTCCAATCAGAAAATATAACAACATATCTAGAATCAACTCTATTTCTTATA
>JABIGQ010000037.1 GCA_018650085.1 Candidatus Magasanikiibacteriota bacterium
AAAGAACAAAAAAAGTGTTCCTCTTAGAACACTTTCTTAAAAAAACACCAGACAACTTCCTCCCCTACAGGAATAATCAGAAATTAAGGGATTCTTTTTTAATGCATTGTGCACCGCACTAGAAAGTTTCCCTTCCCCTATCCCATGAATTACCTCACAATATTCTTTTTTTTCTAGATACATATTATACAAACCTTTTTCTAACTTTTCCAAGGCATCAAAAATATTTGTGGTGGAATGTAAATCTATTTTTTCTATATTATGATCAATTTCTGCTGCAAATTTTTTCCATTTATTTGTTTTTTGAGTCATATGTTTAAAAAAACAGCACAAATATATTTGCGCTGTGTTCTATATACTGGTGCCGCGGGAGAGACTCGAACTCTCACGCCCGAAGGCACTGGTTCCTAAAACCAGCGTGTCTACCATTTCACCACCACGGCATATGTGTATTTCGTCAATACTATACCAAATTAATGAAAAAAAATCAAGAGGGATAATGCACAGGATATGTATAAAAAAATATAGCAGATAAATACTTAAATCTGCTATATTTCATTATATCACGGAAGATTTACACTTCTATCACCACAGGTAAGACCATTGGACGTTTTTCTGTCTTACTAAAGAGAAATTGTCCAATTTTTTCTCGAATATCATTTCTGATCTGATTTGTGTCTGCCCATGTAAGTGGATCTGATTCTACAACCAATTTCCTCACTTTTGCACGAACATCTTCTATCAGTTTCTTATTATCCTTTAGAAAGACAAATCCTCGAGAAATAATATCTGGATTTTGGATAAGTTTTCCTGTTTTCGTATCTAATGTAGCAATCACTACAACCATACCGTCTTCTGCCAATACTTGACGATCACGTAATACCACATGTTGCATATCACTAATACCCAACCCATCAATAAATACATAACTACTTGGCGCTTTTTTATCAAGTACTTGTACTCCCTTTGTCGTCATTTCAATAATAGTTCCATTATCTGGAACAATAGTATGGTCTCTACTAAACCCAGCCTCTTCTACAACTAAATTTTGTGCTTCTTTTAGGAAAAAATGATTTCCGTATACTGGCACAAAATAGTCAGGCTTAATTTGTGTAACCATTTCTACAATATCTTGACGAGTAGAATGTCCACTAATATGAACATCCATCACATCACCATGAATAACATGATCACATTGACGATAAATATTATCTTTTAGACGCTGAATCGTTCGTTCATTTCCAGGAATAATTGAAGATGAAAATATCACAGTATCTTCACGACGAAGCGTAATATGTCTATGATTTTTATTTACCATACGCATAAGTACTGCATTACTCTCCCCTTGTGCTCCTGTACAAATAACAACCACTTTATTATCTGGATATTTATTTACATCTTTTATATCAATAAGACATCCCTTTGGAATTTTTATATAACCCAAATTCTTTGCAATCTCTACATTCATTTTCATACTATATCCATCTAGTGCTACTTTTTTCCCAAGTTTTGCGGCAGCATACATAACCCATTTTACTCGCTCTACCTGAGAAGAAAATGTTCCAATGATAATACGTCCAGGCGCTGCATTTAACAAATGATATAAATTATTATACATTTCCTCATAGGTTCCATGTCTTTTCTTTGAAAGAGAACCTAAACTTTCTAGCATAAGCATGCTTGGGCGTGTCACTTTTGCCAATTGATCATACCGAAGTTGTGTATTTCCATCTTGATCTCGTTCCATAGTCCAATCTCCAGGATGTATAACCGTTCCTGCAGGTGTTTCAATAGCAACTCCCATAGAATCCATGATAGAATGCTCTACTTGGAAAAATGTTAATGAAAATTTTCCTAAACGCACTTTATCTTTCAAATTCTTTACACGAATTATTTTTAAATTCTTTGTACTTCCTTTTTTATAATCTTCTTGTTTGTGCTTTATAAGTGCTAGTGTAAGATCCCGCCCAATAATTGGTGGGTATCCTAATTTTTCTAGCAATACTGGAGCGGCCCCAATATGATCAAGATGTCCATGACTAAATACAACTCCACGTACATTTTTTTCTTTTCCTTGAAGATATTTGGTATTTGGAATAATATAATCAATTCCAGGCATGTCTTCTTCTGGGAATTGCATTCCCATATCTAAAATAATGATATCATCTTCGTATTCAAAGATGGTCATATTTCGCCCTACTTCTTCACATCCTCCAATTGGAATAATACGGATTGCTCCTTTTTTCACCTTTTGAATAACAGGAGTATTACTTTTGTACGTACTCGGTACTGTTTTTTTCCCGACATTTTTTTTCATATCAGAAGGACGCGGTCGTGTCTTTTTTTGCAACTGTGGTGTTGCAATTGTTTTACTTGTGCTGTGCTGTGCAGTCTTTTGTGCCGTAGTCGTAGTCACACGACGTGTTGTGGCTTGTTTTTTTGCAGGAGACGCACTATTGCGTCTGGGTCTGCTCATAATTTGTTTCTTTCGTAACATAACAATGATCTTACTTTCCATAAATAAAGGAAAGCCTTCTTTATTGAAGATAAATTAAATTTTCACTTTTGACGAAAAAATGTGTACCGAATAAAGGAGTTGAACCTCTAAGGTGTTGCCTAATCAACTTCGGCGTTGGCATAAGCCATATGTATAATTATTCTTGTTGTGCTCCCCAAGAAGCACGAGTTTTTATATACCAATTGGTAATATCAGCAAATCGATCTGCTGGGTTGAAAATACGAGTAACATCTACTCCCTGCACATGATCACTAGTGGCATAACGATATAATGGAGTATAGAGAAAGATAGCTGGACGTTCTTCTAAAATAGTACTTTCAAATGTTTTATAATATTCTACACGCTTTGCTTCATCATCTGTCTCACGTGCATTTTCCAATAATTCATCTACTTCTCTATTTACATATTGCGCAAGATTTAACCCTGGATATGCTATTTGGGATGAATGCCAGAACGGATATTGATCTGGGTCACCTCCTATGATAATCCCATAAAGCAATACATCGTACTCACGTTTTTTTAAAACATCGCGGGTAAACTGTTTAGGATCTATAAATGTTACCGTAGTTTTAATTCCTAGCTCTCCCCAAAATCCTGCAATCCTTTGGGCTATTTGTTCATACTCTTCTGTTTTTACTGTCACAATATCTAAGGATAATACCACTTCATCATCATTTTTTCTATAAAATGTTTGAGCATCATTTAGTTCTTCTTCCAATATTTTCACAATCATTTCTTCCATGTCTTTTTGAGCTTGTACTTGCTCTGCTTGATCTTCTACTGCCACACTTTCCTCTTCTGGAACAAGTTCTTCTTCATCATCTGTCTCTCTAGTTGTTGTGGCGACTGTAGCTAAACCAAACTGCTCTTTCAATTGCTCTGTCAATTCTTCTTCTCTTTCTTTTCTATAATCTTCTGCAGAAACTCTATCCCAGATATCATCTAACAATGTATTTGCTTCCTCTATATTATGAGCATCTTCTTCTATCTCTGAAGAATATCCTACAAATCCTGGTAATACAGGGCTATGGATAACTTTTCCATCTCCATCGAGTCCCTCATGTAATAATCTATCTTTATCTAAAGATAGGCTCAATGCTTTTCTTATATCTATTTCTTCCAATGCTGGATTTCTTTCTTGATTGAAAAATAATGCAGTATATTGTGGAGATTGTAATGTGTGAATATGGATATGCTTTCTCTCTACCCTATCTCTATATTCTGCAGGAACGAAATGTAATCCATTTACCTTTCCTTCACGCACTGCCTGAATTGCTCCTGCATCTCCATCATACGCCCCAAAAAATTGAAAGATAAATTGTTCTATAAATGAAGCTTGATTATAATAACTGTTAAAACGGGCAAGCTCATATTGAAAAATAAATCCTGTTTCATCTTGAGCTAATTTTGAAAATTGAAATGGGCCCGTTCCTATAGGTTTAATATTATTTTTTACTAGCTTAAATCTTTCTAGTGGTATATCCATCCATATATGTTCTGGTAGAATTCCAATGGTCAAGCTTGATAAAA
This sequence comes from Candidatus Magasanikiibacteriota bacterium, assembly GCA_018650085.1. Lineage (GTDB taxonomy): Bacteria > Patescibacteriota > Patescibacteriia > Magasanikbacterales > UBA922 > JAHJIX01. The sequence goes on from JABIGQ010000037.1 coordinate 4,049, forward strand.
ATGGTTGAAATGGCTCTGCCAGTGTAAATGAGACTGTATAATCATCAACTGCCTTTACTTCTACTCCCTGAAAACTTACAAAAAACGGGCTGCCTACCTGTGGCTCTTGTATATGATCAAATGTAAACGCTACATCATATGCAGTAAATGGATTTTCATCATGCCATAATACATCTTTTCGTAAATCAAAGGTATATGTCTTTTTATCATCACTTACTGTATAGCGTTCTGCCAAATCAGTCACAAGTTGTTGATCTTTATCATAACGCATTAATCCGCTATATACTAGACGAGCAACATCTTGATCTACTGCTCCCTGGGTTGCAAATAATGGGTTTATAAATTGTATCTCTCCTACCACTGCTTCTATATATGTTCCGCCTACTGCAGGGACTTGAGTTCTATATCTAGAAGAAAATCCCCATGCAAACCATACTATAGCTACAAGCATAACAAACATAGCTCCCCTAAGAGCAAGGCGCTCCAAAGGAGACAAGATACGCCCAATATGACGAACTTGCTTTATGGAAGGGTATGAGCGTCCATGCACTTTTTTTAATACATGCATATCATGAGCTGACATACGTGATGGCGCTTTTTTCTTTAAACGGGATACTGCA
>JABIGQ010000038.1 GCA_018650085.1 Candidatus Magasanikiibacteriota bacterium
ATTTTACTAGACAAACATAGGAGAAAGTGATAGAATAAGTCAGTTAATTATCTAGTTTCCAATAGTATGAATGTCATAAAAAAGGCATATGAAAAAGTATTTGGTAATTTCAATACCCAAACCATGAAGGCACTACAGCCTATGGTTGATAATATCAATAGTTTAGAAGCACAATTTGCTGCATTGTCAGATAAAGAAATACAAGCAAAAACAGCTGAATTTAAAGCACGACTCTCAAAAGGGGAAGCACTTGATGATATATTGCCAGAAGCATTTGCTACCGTAAGAGAAGCCGGAAAGCGTACCATGAATATGCGTCATTATGATGTACAGATGATTGGTGGAATTGCACTGCATAAAGGAATGATAGCAGAGATGAGAACAGGAGAAGGGAAAACACTCGTAGGAACTCTTCCTGCGTATTTAAATGCACTAGAAGGAAAAGGGGTACACATTATTACAGTTAATGATTATTTGGCTAAACGTGATGCAGTCTGGATGGGAAAAATTTATGACTTTTTAGGATTGTCTCTAGGTATTGTTCAGAATCAACGTGTGAGTTTTATCTACAAAGCAATAGATGAGGTAGAAGAAAAGACTTTGGAAATCGCTGATAAGGAAGATAATAGTTTCTTGGTAGAAGCAGCTCATTTGCGTGGATGTACGAGACAAGAAGCATATACATGTGACATTACGTATGGAACAAATAATGAATTTGGGTTTGATTATCTGCGTGATAACATGGTACAAGACCAAAAAGAAATGGTCATGCGTCCTGGGCATGAAATGCATTATGCAATTATAGATGAGATAGATTCTATTTTAATAGATGAAGCGAGAACTCCTCTTATTATTTCTGCACCAGCAGGTGAAGCGACAGAACAGTATTATACGTTTGCAAAATTGGTAAAAAAACTAGAAGAAAATGAGGACTACAATGTAGATGAAAAAATGAAAAGTTCTAATCTTACAGATGACGGTATCACAAAATTAGAAAAAGCATTGAACGTAGAAAATATTTATGCAGAAGGTGGAGTACGTCTGGTTCATCACATAGAACAAGCACTTCGTGCAGAAGTATTATTTACCCGTGATAAAGATTATGTTTTAGATGGAGATGAAGTAGTTATTATAGATGAATTTACTGGAAGAAAAATGCCGGGTCGTAGATATTCAGAAGGATTGCACCAAGCAATAGAAGCAAAAGAAAACGTAGCAATTAAACAAGAAAGTAGAACACTGGCTACGGTCACCTTCCAAAATTTGTTTCGAATGTATAATAAATTATCTGGAATGACAGGAACTGCTGCTACAGAAGAGGAAGAGTTTAGAAGTATCTATGGATTAGATGTATTAATAATTCCTACAAATAAACCAGATATTAGAAAAGATTATCCAGACAGAATTTATAAGACAGAAAAAGGAAAATATAAATCAATTGTAGAAAAAATAAAAGAATGTCATGATAAAAAACAACCAATATTAGTTGGTACTATTTCTGTAGAAAAAAATGAAGAGTTAAGTCTTTATTTACAAGCGCAAGGTATAACGCATGAAATATTAAATGCAAAAAATCATGAACGTGAAGGAGAGATAGTTGCAAAGGCTGGTATGCCAGGGGCAATAACGCTTGCGACAAATATGGCTGGACGTGGAGTAGATATTAAACTAGGTGGGCCAGATGCATCAGAAGAAGAAAAACAAAAAGTATTGGCAGCAGGTGGGTTATTTGTTTTAGGAACAGAACGACATGAATCTCGTCGTATTGATAATCAGCTTCGTGGAAGATCTGCGCGTCAGGGAGATCCTGGAGAAACACAATTTTTTGTCTCTACTCATGATGATCTTATGCGTATTTTTGCAGGAGATCGTTTGAGAAGTGTGATGGATAGATTAAAAGTTCCAGAAGACATGCCTATAGAACAAAGCATGATTACAAAAATGCTTGAAAGTGCGCAGAAAAAAGTAGAGTCTCATCATTATGATATGAGAAAACATCTACTTGAATATGATGATATTTTAAACAAACAACGTCATATTATTTATGAAAAACGGCGTGAAGTATTAGATATTGCACATCTTCTAGAAAATGGAAAAGAAACAAAAAAAACACTGAGAGATGCTATAGGAGAGTTGGTAGAACAAGAAATTGAGTTTGTGGTGTCATTTCATACCAATGGGCAAGTAGATGCAGATGGAGATGGACATAATGATGATTGGAATGTAAAAGAAATCTTTGAAACCATGAAGACTATTTTCCCATGTGATGAGGCAGATAAAAAAGCAATAAGAGATATAGCAGATAAACGTGGACAAGCAAAGATAGAAGAAGTGGCCGTACGTGATGAATTGGTGCAGTATTTACTGACAAAGGCACAGATGGAGTATGATGGGCTAGAAACACAAGTTGGCATACAAGTGGGAGAAAAGGAAGAAGAAGCAAAAAAGATGATGAATACCATAGAAAAGCAAATCATGCTTCGGGCTACAGATGCGCTATGGATAGATCATTTGGTTCAAATGACATATTTGCGTACTGGAATAGGATTGCAGGGCTATGGACAGCGTGATCCATTGATTGAATATAAAAAAGAATCATTTGGCTTATTTAATCAATTACAAGCATCTATCCAAAAGGAAATTGTATATTCATTTTTCAAGGTGGGAATAGGATTGCAAATGGCTCCTACAGTGATGGCGGATGATAAATTGGTTTTAACTGGTGCAAAAAAGACTTCTGATGCAGAGGCAGTAGGTGTAGGAGCTGGGAAAGCGATGAAGCAAAAAATGAGTAAAAAAGAACGTCGTCGTATAAAAAGGGAAGAGAAATAGGCTATAGAGTAGTTTAGTTATCTATTCGTACAATATATCTATTTTTTCACTGCATGACTCCTTCTTGAAACGTTTCTGTTTCGGAAATAAACATATCCGTTCAAAAATAGATATATTATACTCTTAGCAGGAATTTTTGGGATAAGAAGTGAATAATAGAGTTTTCCCTTGACGAACAATATAATATAGAGTATTATTGGGTCATTGTAGTTGTAATTAATTTGTATTTATGGCAAAAGAAACGTCGCAAGTAAGGAAGCAAATTCGTACAAGATTATTATCTGTTGGGTTCATAGCATTGTTTGGGCTCGCTTTTATTTTTCCTATACCTCTCAATAAAGTTATTGATGGTGTAAATGGTACGGTTGCATTGGGTATTCCACGATTACCAGAAAAACCATTTCAACTTGGTTTGGACTTGCAAGGTGGGGCGCACTTAATGTATCAGGCAGATGTATCAAGTATTCCATATGATGATCGCGGAGAAGCGGTAGATGGTGTGCGTGATGTGATTGAAAAACGAGTAAATGCACTTGGTGTAAGTGAATCAAATGTTCAAGTGGCAAAAGTTGGTGAAGATTTTCGTCTAAATATTGAAATGCCAGGAATTGATGATGTGAATCAGGCAATTACTTTAATTGGGGAAACTCCAATTTTAGAATTTAAAGAAGAAAATAATGAACCGCCTCGAGTATTGACAGATGAAGAACGAGTGCAGTTAGATGCTTTTAATGTAGAAGCAGAAGGAAACGCAATAAAAGCGTTGAGTGCATTGACTGATGGAGAGGCATTTGAAGTTGTTGTCAATGAGTATTCACAAGATCCTGCTGGAAGAAGTAATGGTGGAGATATTGGATTTGTGAATAAAAATACCATGTATGGAGAAGAAGTGTTCACATGGGCAAAAAATCATAATGAAGGAGAATTATCAGGAGTTATTGATACACCTGTGGGATACCATGTATTAAAACGTGGGGGAGAGCAAGATGGAGAAGCAGAGGTAGAAGCTCGTCATATCTTGGTGTGTTATTTGGGTGCACAATCTTGTCAAAATCCACAATATACGAAGGAAGAGGCACAAGAAAAAGCAAAAGAAATTTTTGAAACAGTAAATGATGCAAATTTTGCAGAATTGGCAAAAGAACATTCTTCAGATTTTTCTAATAAAGATAATGGAGGAGATCTAGGAAGCTTTAGCAGAGGAAGCATGGTACCTGCATTTGAAGATGCAGTGTTTAATGCGAATGTAGGAGAAATTGTAGGACCAGTAGAAACAGAATTTGGATATCATATTATCTATAAAACTGGTGAGGATGTATTAAAAGAATATCAGCTCTCAGATGTATTTGTAAGAAAAATGAATGAGATAGATATTTTGGGACCACAAGATCCTTGGAAAAACACTGGACTTTCTGGGAAACAGTTAGATAGAGCAGAAATTGTAACAGATGGGCAAACAGGCTCAATTCAAGTATCATTAAAATTTGATAAAGAAGGAACAGAGTTATTTGCAGGAATTACAGAAAGAAATGTAGGAAAATCTGTAGCTATCTTTTTAGATGGAGATGTGATTAGTGCTCCTACGGTGCAAGCAGTTATTACTGGTGGAGAAGCCGTGATTAGTGGGAGTTTTTCTTTACTAGAAGCGCGTGAATTGGCACAGAGATTAAATACTGGTGCGCTTCCTGTACCAATTCATCTTATTTCACAACAATCTATCGGAGCAAGCTTAGGGGCAGAATCATTGTCAAAGAGTTTGTATGCAGGAATAGCAGGAGTGCTGATTGTCATGTTATTTATGCTACTCTATTATAGATTACCTGGATTGCTGGCTGTATTGTCATTATCAATGTATATTATCTTTACATTAGCAATATTTAAGTTAATTCACGTGACACTGACATTGGCTGGTATTGCTGGATTTATCTTATCTATTGGTATGGCTGTAGATGCCAACGTTCTTATATTTGAACGATTAAAAGAAGAATTACGTGAAGGGAAGAGTCTAAAAGCAGCAGTAGAAGAAGGATTCCTTCGTGCATGGACATCTATTCGTGATGGGAACATTTCTACACTTATTACTTGTGCATTGCTTATCTGGTTTGGATCTAGTTTTGTCCAAGGGTTTGCAGCGACACTTGCTATTGGTATTTTACTGAGCATGTTTACAGCAATTACTATTACAAGATTTATGTTACGTTATATTGTCCCATGGTTTGGTCAATATGGGAATAAATTATTCTTAGGGTATTCTTCTCATGAAAAAGAACAATAAGCATATGATTAATATTATAGAAAATAGACGCATTCCATTTATTATTTCAGGTATTGTATTTGTAGCAAGTCTTATTGCTCTTGTGACATTACAATTAAAACCAGGGATTGATTTTACTGGTGGATCACTGCTAGAAGTGCAATTTACTGGTGAACGTCCAACGATTGATCAAGTAGAAGAGGTTATTGCTTCTGCAGATCTGGGGAATGTAGTCATTCAACCTGCTGGAGATGATGGCATGATATTAAAAATGCGTTTTATTTCAGAAGAAGAACATCAACAATTGTTTACTGTATTAAAAGAAACATTTGAAAAAGTAGAAGCTGTAGAGCTTATTACAGAAGAAGGAGAAGATGTGGTTGATGGTTCTACTGGTCTAGAAGTGTTGACAGTAGAAGGGGACAGTGAAGTTGTTATGCTAGATATTGAAACAGAACTTCCAGATGATGCTCTTTCTGCACGTGTGCTAGAAAAACGATTTGAAACTATTGGAAGTGTGATTAGTAATGAGCTGCGTGAACGATCATGGCAAGCTGGTATTGCTGTGGTATTAGCGATTGTCTTTTTTGTAGCATATGCGTTTAGACGAGTGTCAAAACCAGTATCTTCATGGAAATATGGGATTACTGCTATTATTGCACTTGTGCATGATGTGACTATCACTATGGGTATCTTTGCACTATTAGGGTATTTTTACGGCATAGAAATTGATGTTCCGTTTGTGGTCGCCATGCTTACTATTTTAGGATATTCGGTCAATGATACTATTGTTGTGTTTGATCGTGTTCGTGAAAAACTTATAAAACGTGGGCGAGATAAATTTGCTGAAACAGTAAATATGGGAGTAAATGAAACGCTTATTCGTTCTATAAATACATCAGTAACAACATTACTTGTATTAACAGCCTTATTCTTATTTGGTGGTGAATCTATTCATTATTTTTCACTTGCCCTTATGATAGGTATAGTATTGGGAACATATTCTTCTATATTCCTTGCAAGTCCGTTGTTGGTTGTCTGGGAAAGAATAGCAAACAAACGATAGTAAAAAAAATTATTAAAAAGAAACACTTCATATACTCGAGTGTTTCTTTTTTTTATGGTATAATATAAGTATATAATTTATAGAAAAGTATTTATGTCAGATAAATTTATTCGACATCTTATTTCTGCTATTGTGTTTATTGTCTCAATACTTATTTATGTGGCTGCATATACGGCAGGAACACATGGATGGTGGTGGACGTCTATAGGGCTTGTAGCAGTTTATTTTATTATCTATACACTTGTCGAAGCATAATATGATAGTGTCTTTTGGAGTGCTTACTATTGATTTTACATCAATTATCTCTTTTTTCCAGTCAAGCTCGACTATTGGTATTGTTTGGGCTATTTTTATTATAGCCGGATATTTAGGATTTATTTATGTATTATTATATTTAGGCATTGGGTATTATCAGGGATATCGTGAAGACAAGGCAACTGCTGATTGGAAATATGTCCTCCTTGCAGTAGATGTTCCCCCTATGAATGTCCAAACACCAAAGGCGGTAGAGCAATTATTTGCACAATTATCGGGTGCATTTGATTCTCCAGATATAGCAGCTAAATTTCGTGGTGGGTATAAGCAACGCTGGTTTAGTTTTGAAATTGTTAGTGTAGAAGGATATATTCAATTTCTTATTTGGACAGAAGCGGGTTTTCGTGATTTGGTAGAAGCTTCTGTATATGCGCAGTATCCAGATGCCGAAATTATAGAAGTAGAAGATTATGTAAATAATGCACCAGAAACATTCCCAAATGATACACATGATATTTGGGCTGCTGATTTTGGGCTTGCAGAGGATAATGCATATCCTATACGCAATTATCGTGAATTTGAACATAATATCTCAAAGGATACTATCTTAAAAGATCCTATGGGAGCGTTTCTTGAAAGTTTTAGTCGTATAGGTCCTGGAGAGCAAATGTGGTTCCAAATTATTATTGAGCCTATCTCAAATAGTTGGAAAGAAAAGGCTATTAAAAAAATAAAAGAATTAATTGGAGAAAAAGTAAAAGAAAAAGGCACTGGATTTGTGGGAAAGTATTTTGTAGATAAACCTATTGCTTTAGGCGCTGAATTAGCAAATCATATTACTGGGGCAGAAGCAGGAGATTGGGCTGCTAGTAGTTCAGATGATGGGGATAAAAATGAATTGAAATACATGACGCCTGGACAAGTGAAGATATTAGAATCTATGGAACAGAAAATTAGTGCTATTGGATTTAAAACAAAAATGCGTGGGGTGTATATAGCAAGAAAAGAAGTTTTTAATCCAAATCGTGGAGTGCATGCTATGATAGGGGCTATCAATCAATTCAATGTACCAACTTCTAATTCGATTGTTCCTAAATTTGGTGTGGGTGCTTCTTACTTTTTTACAGAGTATAGAAAAAGAGAAAAGAAAAAGTTAATGATGAAAGCGTATAAAAAAAGAAAAATAAAACCAGGGGCAAGTTCTTGTATTTTAAATGTAGAGGAACTAGCTACTATTTGGCATTTTCCTATGTCTCATGTACAAACACCTATGGTTCAGAAAGTGGAAGCAAAACAATCTACTCCTCCTGTGGGATTGCCTGTGGAACAGATTTTGCCTATGGCAGATGTATTGGAAAAAGAAAAGGCTGCACTAGAAGAGAAAGTATCTGGGACAGATGCATATGGGTATAGTGGAGATATGAAGTTTGGGTAGTTATAGAAAAAAGAGTAAAATAAAAAACCGTCCCCTTGTCTCCTCTTTTATTTGTCGATAATTTCAACAAATAAAAGCGAAGTGGGACGGTTTTTTTATTCCATCAGATACCACTTGCAGATTGCCATATATAGAAGACAATCTTTTTTACCACAGGATGTGGATTTATATATAGTTTTTACAGAGACCAATACACTCTTGTGTAAGGGGTTCCATTGCTATATTGGGATTCCCGGACTTGGAATGTTTCTATTTTTTTCCATTCGTAAGTTCGGGGGTATTGAACTTCTAAGACACCATAAACATGAAAGTCTATTGTTTTTTTTGGGTCGTCTTGTTCATCCCAAGTTCCATCTCCATTTGTGTCATTGATTGTTCTTTTTCCAGTATACTTAGGAGTTATAAATGACATGCCAGAATTATAATCATCTCCGGTTCGAGTACCTTCTATGATTACAGAACAACTGTGCTTAGAATTTTTTGGAGTAAATACATACTGTTCCAATTCTATAGTCATTTCTTGTGATGTAAATTGTTCCCCATCACATTGGATTTGGATTTTATATTTAGGCGGATTAAAAATACCACCCCCTATTTCGAGAGTATTTTCAGGGTACTCAGAGATAGTATCATCTTCTAATATAGGCAATGAGTATCCAAGAGATGTCCGATATGTCCACCTTACAGTGATCTCACTGTTGGGGGGCTCTGCTGGCAGGACAACAGGAGTGGGGTTTTCTTCTGCCTCTGTTGTGAAGCCTTGTGGCTCACTACACTTGCAGCCTGCCATTAGGCTGGAGAGAATGAACAGAAGGGCACTGATGAGTTGGAAAGAACTGCGGCTCATGATGGACTCCTATGCTTCACATGTTTGTAAAGCTATAGAGGTGGAATGTTCAGTATGCAGAAACAAGAGTTGATATCTGCATTGAACTAAAGTAAGCTAGCATAAAAAAAGTATTCTGTCAAGTATGGTGTATGGGTTTTTCATGATAGAGAACGTTATATTGACAGTATCTTAAATAAATGCTATAGTTTTTAGTTGAAAAATAATATGTATTCCAGTATCTATAGATGTAAAAAATATATATATTGAAGCACATATTAACAGCCAGTGCTTCAGGAGGAAAGTGTATGTATCCTGTAGTAGAGGATGAGTCTGTTTTGGAGAAAGTCGCTCTTTGGATGGGGGCAGTATTGCTGCTCATGGTAGTAGTCCTCGCGGGATACTATTGTGGTGGGTATAACGGTCTCTGGACCGTGCACCCATTTTTTCTGTAGAGAGAAGAATCTCTCTGCAGTCCAACGAACGCCGTCTTTGTACAAGTCAATTTTGACATGTATGGGGGCGGTTATTTTTATATATACATATTGCTAAAATAGTAAATTTTACGTATACTTGAGCTATATGAAATCTATTGCACTCATAAACAATTTATATGGTAAGTATGCGAGAGGTGGGGCTGAGAGAGTCGTAGAGCAATTAGCAAGGCATTATCAGGCCGGAGGGAAGCATGTAATTGTCATAAGTTTAGGAAAGAAAAATGAACGGATAGAACATGATGGTGTTGTGGTATATTATTATAAAGCACCGCAGATTTTTTCATATGTAGATTTAGACAAGCACGGATTGTTTTTAAAAATGATCTGGCATGCTTTTAATATATGTAATATTTTTTCTGCTCTGGGTATTGTAAACATATTAAAAAAAGAAAAAGTATCACTAGTCCATACACATAATCTTATGGGATTAGGATTGTGCTTGCCTGTAGCTTTTAGAAAAAGAAATATAAAGCATATACATACTGTGCATGATGTACAGTTGGTGGAGCCTAGTGGAGTATTGTCATGGGATCATAAAAAAGATAATTTGTTTCAAGTCTGTTATAAGTATATTACTAAATTATTGATGGGGAGTCCTGCAGAAGTAATATTTCCATCGCAGTATATGTCTGATTTTTATACATCACGTGGTTTTTTTAAGAAGAGTAAAAAAAAGGTATTGTCTATACATAATTCTTACAAACAAAAAACTTCTAAAAAGATACAAACATATGTATTTGTAGGAACATTATCAGAGCATAAGGGGGCGCATCTTTTACCAGAGATATGGAATGATATTGATGATAAAACATTAATAATAGTAGGAGATGGAGAACTTCGAGAGCGTATTTCCTCATGGGCAAAAAAACAAGATACTGTTACGTATCTTGGGAGGTTAGAAAAAGTGGCATTAGAAGAAATTTATAAAAAAGCGGATTGTCTTATTTTCCCTTCAATTTGTATAGAAAACAGACCAAATGTTTTAGAGGAAGCATTGGCACATGGGCTTTCTATTATTGCTTCAGATACTGGTGGTGTGCGGGAGGTATTGGCAGAAGTGTCTCAGGCTCATTTAGTTACTCCGGGAGTTGTGGAGGAGTTTAGGGAGCAGATATTATCTTAGATTGAGATTTGTAATTTCACATTATAATTTTTTTCAAAATAATTCGGGCACATTTTTTTCTCAAATATAGCTTTCTCTTCGCTGTATAAGTATATATAGGTAAGTTATCTTACATACTCATATACCCATACTTCATCTGCGCCAAATGTCCACCATGCATTGGCTTCTTTTTTTGCTTCATCTCGCAGGTATGCTGCTGGTGACCAGTAGCTGGTGTGGATGAAATATGCTTTATTTACGCCTGCATAATCCATGGCTTGAATCATCCATGCTCTTTTTGGTTCATCATATACCATGTGTGCAAAGTAGCTGTACATTGGGGCGCCTGTGGGGATAGAATAGAAGTATTGTTCTCCATGTGCTACATTGTGATATTTTAGAAATCCAAATTCTTTCATGGCTGTTACACCGACCATCTGATTTGTTAATACTATGTAGTCTGGAGTATTATCATTTCTTTCATGAATAAAATGTACGGCTTCTTTATCTGCGTTACGGATAGATATCCCTGTATAATATGACAGAGCATTTCTGGTAGGGTAGGTAAAAAACCAAGAGATAGTTAATAATATGACAAGAGAGAAAATAGAAATATATTGGATAATATGTTTTTGTTTTTTTATGTAGTGATATAAATATATCATTGTACTGGCAAATGCTGGAAGTAAAAATAAATATGCCATCATAAGAAGGCGTTTTGCATAGTTACCGTATTCATAGTTCGCCATATTTGGGAAACGTATGATAGTAGCAATGATTGCTCCAGAAAAAAAGAGCCCAAAAGATGTCGCAAGAAAAAACAAGGATCTCTTTTCTTTTTTTGTATAGAAAAGTCCAACCCCCATTATTGTTAATATGATATATGGGATAAGTGCTTTATAATGATAGAGTAATTGTAAATGTCTTGGGGCATTATCAAATAATTCCCAATGTGGTTTTTTGAAAAATGAGATAAAAACATCCAGTTCTTCCCACGGCATAATAACACGAAGTTCGCTATGCATATATAGGATAAGCCCCAGTGGCAATGCAATGGCAAGTAGGATGCTGTAGAGAGGGTAGAGGTATGTTTTTGTCTGGTTTTTAAAACGCCACGCTAGGATAATAATTGCGAGTGGAATACCAGCAATGGCATGAGTAATAAGTGTCATGATGGTAAATAGTCCTATGAGTAGGTCATCTTGTTTTCTATGTGGTTTATCCCATATATGCCAGATCCATAATGCAACGAGTGTAGAAAAAAGAAGGGTGAGGTTAAATGGGGTGGTAAAAATAAACCAAGAAAGTGGTACAAGTGTTAAAAGAATTGTTGCCCAGAGTGCTTTATGTTTGTATCCATATGTGTGCCAGAGAAAGAGAGGAATGTATATACTTGCAAGCAGTGGGACAAGTAGGGTGTCTATGCTAATAATAGATATATGGCTGAGTGCAGAAATAAATAATACAAGCATGTATTGTCCTAGATAATATGGATTTTTTGGTGAGATCATGCCATGATCTCTAATATAGGTTTCACTTGCTTGGTGAATCACAGGATCATAGCCATAGCCATTTTTAAATAATATAATGGCAACGGACAGTATGAGTATATAATGAATGATGCTTCCAAGGAAAAGAAGCATGGGGTGGGTTTTTTGTTTTAATGCAATAAATAGATAAAGTATGGTAGTTATTGCAAATACGGTAAAGAATTTGGGCCCTACGAGTGTCCATGGGGAATAGAGTGTTCCTCCATATTGTTTTGTATATAATACGCCTAGGAGAAGGAGACTTCCGAGTATTGGTATTATACCCCAGATGAGTTTTTTTAAGTCTAATGTATTGCGTTTTATCTTAGCTTTAGTATTTGATTTTTTATGTATGAGATATATGGATAGTATTGAAATAAGGCATATTATTCCACTTGCCAAAAAATTACTCCACCCAAAAAACCAGTAAACAGGGGTTGCAATGATTGGGATAGAGAGATATAGTAATAGTGATCCAAAGAGGAATTGAGGGATTGCAGATTGTTTTGGGATCCATGATTTCCCCCAGATATAACCGTGTGTGAGTGTAAATAGGGAGAATATGAGTATTCCTGCTATTTTTGAGATATTTGTGTATATACTAAAAAGCGCAAGGATTGTCACAAGTGTGAAAGTGGTGATATACTTGATATGTATGGAGTTTTTCATATATCCACAGTATAGCGAGTTTTTTATCTATTTGCAATGTATTGAGTGATTGGGTTTGTATAGTATATCTATTTTTTCACTGCATGATTGCTTCTTAAAACGTTCCTTTTGCGGAACTAAACATATCCGTTCAAAAATAAATATACTGCACTCTCTTTAATAGATATTATATATTATGAAAAAACAAATAGTACAATCGAGTATTGCTTTTATATTTTTGTTAGGGATATTGGGGAATATGTATATTTGGCAGATGCCTTTTGTTGGCACGTTGTTATTTTTTTGTTTTTCTGCAACTATTGCGTGGATGTGGCAGCCGGGTGTTGCAAAAATATTTCATGTGAAGGTGCATAGTGCTATGACGCATTTGCTTGGGTGGAGTGTCGTATTATTTGGGTATGCGGTATTGTCTAGTGTTTCTGTAATGATTCATAGGCTGACGATGCATCATGTTTCAGGTATATTGTTGTGTAGTGTATTATTGCCTTTTATTTTTTCTTTTTTATATCATAAAGTAAAGCGGAAACGGGATAAAGGTGTTCGGACGTTGGTAAGTACAGAGTCTTGTAGTCGTCATGAAATATTTGGTGGAAGTTCGTGGTTTATGGTGGTCTATCTGTTATTATGGGCTGCTGGTGTGGCATTGCTTGTTGGATCTACCAGTGATGTGGTCTTGCGTTCTCCATGGCAGGCAATTCATCATGTGTTCCCATATGTATTTTTCTTTGCCAGTATTGTATTTGGAATTATATTATTTTCTAGGTATAAAGTTCCTGTTATTTTATTTACTCTTATTTTACATACGTTTTTATTACATTTGTTTGTGCCATTATCCCATGTATTGCCATGGGGAGGAGATGTGTGGCGGCATATTGCTATGGAAGAGCGAGTGGTGGCTTCTGAGTATATACATCCCGTGCTTATAGGAGATACTGTAGAGATGATCCCAATGTTTGGTGTGCAAATTCCACGATTGTTTTCTCATCCCCAAAAGCTTGGATATAGTATGCTGTGGGGTATGACTTCTTTTATTCAATATATCACAGGGCTATCTTTTGAAATAATACATATTTGTTTGGTGCCATTGTTATTTTCTTTTATGGTGCCTGTACTTTTATTTCGTTTAGGCGCGGTACTTTTTGGGACTACCAGAAGGGGATTATGGTTGGCAGCTGCTTCTCTTATATTATATCCTATCCAAGCTGCGGGTTCTCTTACTGTTCCTGTAAGCCTTGGGTTTGTATTTTTCTTATTTGTCCTTACTATTTGGGCAACGTATTTACGTTATGGTTATAGATATATGCGGTGGATGTGGTGGGTGACTACGGCATTACTTTTTTTTGGGTATTCTCTTTATGCAGTACTTGGATTATTACTTCTTGTATATACATATGCTTATCGTTATATAAAAGGTATCTCATCTCTGTGGATAAAAAGAAGTGTGCTTGGGATAGGAATGGGTTTGTCTATCTTTGTTATTCCTGTATTTGAATGGTTAGCGGGGACGTGGCAGATGGGTGGTGTTGATATCTTAAGAGAAATAAAACAAATACTCGGACAATGGAGTGGATTGTATTATATTTCTCAAATTCGTGATCACGATATTTCAAGTGGAAATATGTTGATAAATCAAACACCTCTATATGCATATGTGGAGACAGTATTTACGGTATGGCGTTGGTGGATATTGGGAGTATTGTCTGGTGTGTATGCCAGCGTATTTGTGGCTATGTGGTTTATTATAAAAGATAAAATAGATGATAGATGGCGTATATTATTGTGGTTTGGAATTTCACTTTTTGGTGGGTATCTCATAGGGTGGCATCTTGGTGGTGGAGATAGGGCTATTATTCGCCGTCTGGATTTGGTGTTGGGCTTATTGATTGTATTATTTGCTTGTTATGGATGGGTAAATATAATGGATATGTTATCTATTCGTCTCTCTCGTGTGTGGTATAAAGTTGTGGTAATGGTGAGTGTATTATTTGTTATATTGTTAGGGGTGCAAACATATATAAGTGGGCCAGATGAATATGTATTACATAAGGATAGTTATGATGCTGCGCGTATTGTGGCTACAGAATTGGAATGGGAAAATCCGCAATGTATTATTGCAGACACATGGGAATTACTTGCGTTAGAGCGATTTACTCATGCGTATATTATAGGTGGTGGATTTCCTATGGTACATGGATACGGTCAGCCAGAGCGTGTGCGTCTATATCATCAGTTAACAAGTGATTTTGTAGGAGATGAATTGGAAGTGGCGCATGAGCTTACTGGTGATGATAGTTGTGTGTTTATAACATCTGTGAATAATGTAGACGTTGAGGGTGTTACTGCATTGTTTGGGAGTGATCCAGAGCGGGTTGGTGGAGTATTTATTTGGAGAGAGGATTAATTTCTTCTCTTGTTTCCTTTCCAATTTTACTGTATGATATCCACGTTGTTGTTATAATAAAAGTTATGGATTTCGTCCACTTACATGTACATACAGATTATTCATTTTTAAATGGTTTACCAAAAGTAAAAGCCTTGGTTAAAGCAGCAAAAAAACAAGGGGCAAAGGCAATTGCTTTAACAGATTATGGTGGTATGTACGGGGCTATTGAATTTTATCAAGTATGTAAAAAAGAGGGGATAAAACCAATTATTGGATTTGATGCATATGTAGCACCACGAACCATGGCAGATAAAGATTTAGAAAAAGATAAGGCAGTGTATAGATTAACACTCTTGGCAAAAGATTATACGGGATATGTGCATCTAATGAAGTTATGTTCAGAAGGGCACCTAGATGGATTTTTTAATGGAAAGCCACGAATAGATAAAGAAGCAATAAAAAGATATAGTGAAGGAGTTCTAGCATTGTCTGGGACTATTGATGGAGAAGTCTCACAATATCTATTGAAAGATAAATATGAAGAAGCAAAAAAAGTTGCATTGGAATATGTAGATATATTTGGGGTAGATAATTTTTATCTTGAATTGCAAGATCACCCAGCAGTAGAAGGACAGATGAATGTAAATAGTAAGCTTATTGAGTTATCAAAAGATACAGGTATTCCACTGGTTGTTACTCGTGATGTGCATTATCTAAAACCAGAAGATGCAGAAGCGCAAGATATTTTACGTTGTATTTCCGAGGGGTGGAAAGTAAATTATACAGATAGAGAAGACATGCGTCATGTGGATCGTTCATTAAATAGTGGAGAAGATATCTTTGCTCGTTTTCGCCATATCCCAGAGGCATTGGAAAATACAGTGAAAATTGCAGATCGTATCAATATTGAAATTGAATTAGATAATTGGCATTTTGCACCAGTAGATAAACCAGATGATAAGACATATGATGATGTGCTTCGTGAGGACTCATATAAATGTGCGCCTGCATTTTATCCAGAGATGGGAAAAGAAATTACAGAAAGAATTGAATATGAATTAGATATTATAAAAACAAAAGGGTATTCTCCATACTTTTTATGCGTAGCAGATTATGTAAGATACGCAAAAGATAATGGGATCGTGGAATCTACTCGTGGATCTGCAGCAGGTTCTTTGGTCTCTTATGTATTGGGAATTACCACGGTAGATCCTATCCGTTTCAAACTTCCATTTGAACGATTTTTAAATCCATTTCGTCCGAGTCCTCCAGATGTAGATACAGATTTTGCAGATGACAGAAGAGAAGAAATGATAGAATATGTTACAAAGAAATACGGGCAAGATAAAGTAGCACAAATTATCACCTTTGGAACCATGGCTGCACGTGCCAGTGTCAGAGACGTAGGGCGTGCTTTAGCATTATCTTATAGCTTTTGTGATCAGGTAGCAAAATTAATTCCTCCCGGAGCGCAGGGATTTCCTATGACGCTAGAGAGAGCATTGAAAGAAGAACCAGATTTAAAAGCATTGTATGATACAAATGGAGATGTAAAAAAACTTTTAGATCTTGCACAGCAAGTTGAGGGGTGTAATCGTCATACCTCTATTCATGCTGCTGGAGTTGTGATCTCTCCTACACCATTGACTGATTTTACTCCAGTACAGCGAGAAACGGGTGGAGATAAATTGGTGACACAATATAGCATGTACGATGTAGAAGTAGCAGGAGTATTAAAAAATGATTTTTTAGGAATTCGTAATCTTGCTATTTTAGGAAATGCCGTAAAAATTGTACAAGCAACTACTGGTGTAGAAGTAGATATTTATACTCTTCCACTAGATGATAAGAAAACATTTGATATGATTTCTCGTGGTGAGACTATGGGAGTATTTCAGTTTGGTTCTTCTGGAATAACAAAATGGACAAAAGAATTGCAACCAACAGTGATAGAAGATATCATGGCTATGGTAGCTCTTTATCGACCAGGTCCAATGGATTTTATTCCAGAATATATTAGAAGGAAGCATAATCCAGAAGCTATTGATTATCCGCATCCAGATTTGGAAGAAATTTTAGAAAAATCTCTTGGTCTTCTTATTTACCAAGATGACATCATGCTTACAGCTATTAAACTAGCAGGGTATGATTGGTTAGAGGCAGACAAATTTAGAAAAGCCATGGGAAAAAAAATTCCAGAGTTAATGAAAGAGCAGGAAGAAAAATTTAAAAAAGGATGTATAAAAAATAATATTAGTACTAGTGTGGTGACTGATCTTTGGGCTAGGATTAAGCCGTTTGCATCGTATGGTTTTAATAAAAGTCATGCAGCAAGTTACGGAATGGTTGCCTATCAGACAGCGTACATGAAGGCTAATTATCCGGTACAATACATGACTGCTATTTTACAAGCAGAGTTTGGTGATACAGATAAAGTGGCAGCTATTGTGGCAGAATGTAGACGTATGGAGATAGATGTATTGCCTCCAGATATCAATGAAAGTTTTAAAAACTTTGCCATGGTTTCAAAGCATGGAGAACCTGGACGAATTAGGTTTGGGCTGACCGCTATTAAAAATGTAGGAGAACATATTTGTGAAGTGATTTATAGAGAAAGAAAAGAGCGTGGGTCATTTAAAGATTTGGAAGATTTACTTCATCGTGTGAATGATAAAGATTTGAGTAAAAGATCATTGCAGAGTTTAGCAGAAGCAGGAGCCATGGATGGCTTTGGTATAGATAGGGGAGTGTTTATTGCAAACATGGAAAATATTTTGTTTTTATTAAAACAAATAAAAGAAAAACGAATTAGTAATCAGGCTTCATTATTTGCAGGGACAGATATTGTTCTAGATAGTAAAGTGGTATTAAAAAAAGCAGAGAATGCTACTATGGAAGAAAAATTGATATGGGAAAAGAAATTGCTAGGGTTATATATCTCATCTCATCCTTTTTTATATTTTCAAGAAAAAATGAAAGATGTGTTAACACCCCTAGAAGACGTAGAAGAGGCGCCACGGGACGAATGGACGGTTGTGGGGGGCATTGTAGATAAGGTGCAGAAAAAAATCACAAAGCGTGGAGATGTCATGCTATTTGTCACTATTCAAGATACCACACGGGTTATGGAATTATTGGTATTTCCAAAGGTGTATAAAAAAACACAGCCACTGTGGGTGGAAGGGAATATCTTATGTATTGTAGGAAAGACTCCTAGAGAAGAAGGAGAAAATAAAGTATTTCCAGAAAATGTATATCTTCTTGATAAAGAAAATGCAGAACATATTGCACGGCAGGTGTCTCTGGGCAATAGTATTGGGAAAAAAGAAAAAAAGGAAAAAGGGGATAGTAATTTGGTATTTAAAGAATTGACTGTGTCTATCACTATGACGCAGGAGGAAGCAGGCAAGCACAGTGATGCACTAAAAACAGTATTTGCCAGTCACCCGGGGAAGCGTAGAGTCTATATTTGCATTGGAGCAGATACGATAAAGACGGATTTTATGGTTGATTGGAATATTGTGCTAGATAAAGCAATAGAAGAGATGGTTGGAAGTGGGCGAGTGGTTGTTTCTTAGTTGCGGAATTAAGTAGAATATAAATAAAAAAACAGCAATGATATGTGCTGTTTTTTTATTCTCAGATATATTTTTTATGTAACAATATATCTGGGAGGTGCAAGGAGGCCTGATGCGCTAGTTAATGGCTAGGCCTGCTCTTGCGGTTGGTGGGGGATACATGGTAGGAAGGAAGGGTTGGCATATCATCCTCCTCAGGAGGATGTTGTATGCGTATGCAACATTGAGTGCATCTTAGATTTCCTCCTTCTTTAATAAATTCGCTTTTCGCAAATTCAGTAGGATAGGGATACTCTTTGCCACAGTCTGGGCAAATCATAGGTTTTCTCTCGAGGGGGGAAGTTGAGCCCCTCATTATATATTCAATAATTTCAATATATTACATATATAATGAGAGGATCAACAAAAAATCCTCAAAAAAAAGAAACCCAACTAGGGTTCCCTCCTTATATTTTCAATGAACAAATTATAAAAAGTGTACATCTATTTTTTATTTCAGTCAAGATTTGTCTGTTAATAACCACTGTGGATCTGCCACAATATCTTGCCATGTAGTGTACTCTTTTTTCTTTGCATGATAATACCCCGCTAGTGCAATCATCGCTGCATTATCCATAGAGTACCCAGATTTGGGTATACGCACTTCCAATGTTTGATCTTGTTTTTTTATTTCATCTTGTAGTGTTTTTTGTAATTTTTTATTTGCAGAAACTCCACCACCTAGGATAATTGTTTTTGGATTATATTTTTTTGTAGCTCGAAGTGTTTTTATAACTAACACATCTATAATTGCCTGCTCAAAGCTGGCACAAAAATCTTGTCGTGTTACCGCTTGTCTACCAAATAATTTTTTTATGTTAGCCATACATGGTTTTTCTAATCTATGATCTTGTAACCAGTAAAGTGCTGCTGTTTTTAATCCAGCAAAACTAAAATCTTCTGTATCTTTTTTTAGCATTGGGCGTGGAAAGGGGATTGCTTTTTCATTTCCAGTTTTTGCCAATGCAGATATTTGTGGCCCACCTGGGTATGGGAGACCAAGCATCTTTGCTACTTTATCAAAAGTTTCCCCGGCTGCATCATCTCTTGTAGCTCCTATTTGTACATATTCTCCATGATTTTTCATAAGGGTAAGAGAAGTATGACCTCCACTGACAGTGAGGCATAGTGCTGGAAATGTTATATCTGGGAGTGGTGTTTGGGTTCCTTTTTCTGGAAGGAGTACTGAATAGATATGCCCTTCCATATGATGTGTGCGGACTAGAGGAATGTCTAATAGAAAAGAAAGGGACTTAGCAGCTTCCACACCCACGAGAAGGCCTGTAATGAGCCCAGGGCCTGCAGTAACTGCCAGAGCATCTGGTTTTGCTTGTCCTTTTAATACTTCTTCTATGACAGGTAATATTTGCTCTGCATGCTTTCTTCCGGCTAACTCTGGGATAACGCCACCATATTTTTTATGTATCTCAATTTGGCTGGCAGTTTTTTCTGCAAGGATAGTTATATTGTTATTTTTTATCTGAAGTAATGCTACGCTGGTATCATCACAAGAAGATTCAATTCCAAGGATAATCATAGAGTTTGCTCTTATTGTATGTATATTATCATAACAAAAAAATGGCTTCTACGCCATTGTTTTTGTCTTTAAAGATTGTGCTTGCTAGGCGCAACTTGCCGAAGGACAAGTGGAGACTAGTATCGCCACGGGGAATCGAACCCCGATTACCAGGATGAAAACCTGGTGTCCTAACCATTAGACGATGGCGACTTGTATAACGAGAATATTATATAGTATCTGTATATAAAAGTCAAGGCATAGTCATCGCAGAACGAAAGTTGATATTGTAAGTTGGAGAATTTAATTCAGATTATGCCTTAAAAAAATGAAGTCTAGCCTTAGCTACAGTGAACTTTTTTAAGGTATGAGATGGATAAAATTATATGCTTACGATGTTAAGTTTTGTTTTGTGGTGACTATAGTTATGTGGAAAACGAAATATCTATACTATAGACCTTTTTATCATCTAAAAGATATAGTATTTCTTTCTCTAAATCAATAGTAAACGATTGCGGAGATTCCCACATATCGCTTTGGTATTGGCGGATTAATTTGCCATCTTTCGTAATTTCTACAATTCGTTTTTCTCCACGATCAAGGATATAAATATGATCATGTTCATATCGAACCCAGAGTTCTACCGGTTCTGCGAGTACTGGCTTTATGCTATCTGTATGAAATGATACAGGTTTTCCTCTTTCAAATACGAGGACTTCTCCTGTTTGTTTTAAAATATAAATACGCCCATCTATCCCAATATCAATAGCTCCTGTAATATCTACATCTGTGGCTAACCATGCACTCCCTCTATCATATCCGCTCACAGTAGGATTATGTTTAAAGATTTGATTATGAATAGGATCTAGAGTATAAAGTCGTTTATTATATGTGGCAATAGCAGTAATAGTTGTTTCTTCTGTTGGGTAAGAAATATCTTGTGATTTCACTCCTTTTGTCTCTACATCCCAAGATACAATGCTATTTTGATTGGTAACAAAAATAATGTTTTCTTCTTCTTTTGGGACATAACTATGAATCATTGCAGGGACACTATCATAGTGTTTTGTTTCTATAGATTTAGTAGATGGATTTAGTAATAAAACATCTTTACTGTCATCTGTATAGAGAAATAATCCTCCATCTGCATAAGCAATTCTCGTAAGAGAACCGTAAGATCCAAGATCTTCAATAAGCATTGGATTTGCATCTTCTATCTTTTGGAGTTTTCGCTGAAGGGTTTTTGTTTTTTCTTCTACATTTGTACGGATGTCATTTATTTCTGCTCCTTCTGGAAGGCCTTCGATAAGTGTTTGTATTTCTTCAAGCAATCGGAGTGCCTTTGATTCATTCCCATAGAGCATGCTTGCCTCTGCTGTTTCATATCGCTCTTGGATATCTGTGAGTGTTTGCTCTTGTATTGTTGCGATTTGTGCTTGTTCTTTTTTATATTTTACTCCCCATATACTCACACTAAATATAATGATGAGCCCCAGTGCGCTAACAAATAATATTTTACTTAGAAGAGAAAGACTGGTGATATATTGTTTTTTTCTGTAAATACTTTGTTTGTATTGGTCAAGAATGGTCTTTCTTTGATTCCCATGATTTGTAGTAATAAGAAAGAGCACAAGTAATTGTTTCCAAATACCAATAACAATATGTTTTAAAAGCAAGGCAAACTGTACCAGCATCATCACCAATATTTTTCCTACCATAATTAATATACGATTCCACAATGGTTCATCGGATTTTTTTTGGGATGGGCGTGGGCGATAATTTGTTTCTGAACGTGAAGTAGATTTTTTACTTTCTTGTGCAGTTATTTTTTGTTTATTTGAGGGTATGTTTTTTTTATGTGTTTCTGGAATAATAAGTGGAAGTTCTTTTTCTTTAAATGGACGTTTCTTTTTTGGTTGGTGGATAAGTAGCCCGCCAAAAGACCTGTCGCTGCGTTGGCTGTCTAGTGTTTTTTGGACATAGGCTATGGCACTTGCTGGTGGGCGAGAGGTAAAAATATGTTGGAGACGTCCTTCTGGGAATACTTGTGCTATTCCAGGAGTTCCTATAAATAATAAATCATCATCAGCCAAGCTGCCTTCTGTCACACGAGAAAAAAGTTTTTCTGTATGATTCGTTTTTTTCCCTTCAAGCAAATTCATGATATTCCATGATTTTTCTTCATGGTACATAAGAACGGATTGTGGGGTTCCATGTGCTGCAAAATAGAGTGTATTGTCTTCTATGACTCCTACAAAACAATCAATCTCCCCACCATCTTTCCCTAAAACATGATGTCCTCTATGATTTATAAATTCTAGTGCGCATTCAAAGGCGTGCTTTTTATCATCATTATTTGATTCATAATATCCAGATTCTAGGTCATCTATCATGCGTTGAACATGTTCTATTTGGTCTACAGTGCCTTCTTGTATTTCACAGATAGCAAAAAATGAGCCCTTCCCTTCTTCCTCGGGGGCGTTTTCTGTAATATGCAAAAGGACATGCGACTGTGCTAGTCGTTTTCCTTCTGAAAAAAATTCATATAGTTCAAACGGTTCTCTCATAAATTTTGACTTCATCATGCATAGGTATTATACTATATTTACTTTAATGATGGAAGCCCCAAGATTGTTTCCTTATATTTTATAATTATTAGACATATGCTTGAACATTTATTTGGCTCAAAAACCCGTTATCGACTACTGAGATTGTTTTTTCGTGAACCAACGAGGAAGTGTTATGTGCGTGAATTAACTCGTGAGCTAGATACACAGATAAATGCAGTTCGTCGTGAATTGGAACTTTTGCATAAAGCGGGGATTGTCGAGCTTGTGGATAAAGAACAATTACTGGATGCAGAAAAAACAGAGCGTAGAAAATATTATCGCCTCAATATGTCTTCTATCTTTTATACAGATTTACAAGCATTGTTACTAAAAGAACATATGCTTGGTGAAGAGGACTTTGTTATAGAATTAGGACAAAAGTGTGGTGATATTAAATTATTGTTATTGACAGGTGTTTTTTCTGGGGAAAAGAGAGCCCCAACAGATATTTTATTTGTGGGGGAAACAAAGGAAAGAGTAATTAATCGGATGATCACAAAGCATGAAAAAGAATTTGGATCTACTATTCGATTTACTTGTATGACAGAACAAGAATTTTTTGATAGACGACATGTGATGGATAAATTTTTATTTGGTATTTTTGAAGGGAAACATAGAAAAGTTGTGAATGAATTAGATATTTAAGTAAGTTGTATTATGCACATTATTATTGACTCTTCAAAAAAAGATATTATTCGTGTAGGGGAGTGTGGCAATGATTTAGAAGAATATGCCTATAAAAATAGAGATATCTTGCAAGCAGTCCATGAGTATCTAGAATCACAGAAAAAAACAAAAAAAGATGTTTCGGGAATTGCTGTAGTTATTGGATCAGGAAGTTTTACAGCGACTCGTCTGGCAGTAACCCTTGCAAATACCTGGGGATATGTGTTAGATATTCCTGTTATGGGAGTATCTCTGGAGGATATAGATCATCCTAAACGTATTATTTTTGCATTAGAGGCACACCCAAAAGGACAATATATTTCAGCAACATACAGTGGAATGCCACATATTGGCCCACCAAAGAACTCTGTGGTACAATAATAGCTCGTGTATAAGTATGGGTTTGTTTTTTATTACATCATCATTAATTTACATTATTTTTTATTATAATAATATATGTCTCGAGAGATTGTTTTTGATATTGAAACCATTGGTGATATAAAGAATTTATCAACAATGAAAGTAACCGTGGTGTCTATTTATGAATATGAATCAGATTCATATAGATCATTTGAAGAACATGAATTAAAAGATTTGTGGCCAATACTTGAGAAAGCAGAACGGATCATTGGGTATAATAGTGAGCATTTTGATGTGCCAATTTTAAATAGATATTATGCTGGCGATTTGACAATCATCCCACATTTAGATTTGTTAAAAGTGATAAAAGAATCTTGTGGAAAAAGGTTTAAATTAGATGATGTAGCACAAGCAACTTTGCAGATGAAAAAAAGTGCAGATGGATTAATTGCAATGGAATGGTTTAAAAATGGAGAAATTCAGAAAGTAAAAGATTATTGTGAGCAAGATGTGAAAGTCACAAAAGAGGTGTATGATCATGGAAAGAAAAATAGTATGATTTACTATCCTACTATTCAGGGAGATATTATGCCTATTTCTGTAAATTTCGCATCATTTCCAGTAGCAGAAGGTGCTTCGCAGTCTGGTGCGGTTGGTGGTGGAATTAATTTGACTTTGCCGATATAGAATCGTTTTGCTGGCGTCAACAAAATGGTTTCTTGAAAAAATAAATAGTTACATTATGCCCATAACATTTTCAAAAAAAGCACAACTTGCAATAGATAAGGTTCAAGAGACCAATGATAATATCTTTGTCACAGGAAAAGCGGGGACTGGAAAGTCTACGCTTTTAGAATATATAAGAAACTATACATCAAAAAAAATAATCCTTCTTGCGCCTACAGGGATATCTGCTATAAATATAAATGGAGATACTATCCATTCATTTTTTAAACTTAAACCAGGGTTTGAAAAGGCAGAGGCTGAGAAAATGAGAATAGATGAAAAAAAAGAAAAGAAATTTAAGCGAATAGAAACTATTGCTATAGATGAGATTTCTATGGTAAGGGCAGATCTGCTCGATGCTATAGATATAGTACTTCGGCGTACCAGAAAAAATGATCAACCATTTGGAGGAGTACAGATGGTGTTTTTTGGGGATTTATATCAGCTTCCTCCTGTAGTCACTAGCGTGGATAGAGAAAAGTTTTTTTCTGAATATACCTTACCTTATTTTTTTGGGGCAGAAGTTTTTAAAACGCGGTTTGATTTATTTTCTACAAAATTTGAATTAGAGATAATTGAACTGACAGAAATGTATAGACAAAAAGACATGGATTTTATTCATGTTCTAAATGCTGTACGAAATAATTCTGTAGATCATAATCATCTAAATACATTGAACACTCGATTTTTCCCAGATTTCACGCCAGAAGATAAGGATAATTATATTTATCTCATGACCACAAATGCGAGTGCACGGAAGGTGAATGATGAAAAGTTAGCGCAACTTCCAGAGGAAGAAAGGATGTATTTGTCAGAAAAAACAGGAGATATTGCAAAAAATCTTCACCCAAATGATGAAATGATAACTATAAAAGTAGGAGCGCAGGTGATGTTTATTTGTAATGATGCAGAGAGAAAATGGGTAAATGGAACCATAGGGAAAGTGATTGAAATAAATGGGGATCGTGTCTTGGTAGAAAAAACAAATGGGGATATGGTAGATGTAAAAAAGCATACGTGGGAGATATCTCGTTATACATTTGATAAAGGACAGTTTGAACGAGAGATTATAGGAAGTTTTACTCAGATGCCAATGAAACTTGCTTGGGCAATCACTATACATAAAAGTCAGGGGAAAACCTTTGATAAGGTTATAATTGATTTGGGACGAGGAAGTTTTGCACATGGACAAACGTATGTAGCGTTAAGTAGATGTACGACGCTTGAGGGAGTTATCTTAAAAAAACGTATGTATAAATCAAGTATTATTATGGATACGAGAATAAGGAATTTTGAGGTGAAATAAAAATACTTATGGTGATGTATTTTTTGGTTTAGTAAAAATTAGTAATTATGTCACTTGATATTGATAATTTTGAAGAAGTAAGAGTAAAAGCAGAAGATTTTTATAAAGGTTTGTCTCAAGTGTATTGTCCTTATTTAAAAGATAAAATTTCTTTTAATAGTTCAGGATTACGACATATAAAATTTAAAAGGCAGAGACAATCTCGTTCTCGGCAGGATCAGTATATGCGTTTTAAATTATTACATTTAGCGCCTAAGGTAATAAGTGCAAGTGCTACATTACAAGGAATTTTAGAAAGTAATAATTTTGAACGTGTAAGAGTAAATAGTAAAACTCAAAATATAATGAAATTTGTTACGTATTATGAGTTTATTGCAGTGATTGATTCTATTCGTGTAAAGGTAATATTAAAACAAATTGAAGATGGTGAATGTTTTTTTTGGAGTATTATCCCATATTGGGGTGTTGATAAGGAACATAGAAGAAAAAAGTTGCATAGTGGGTATCCTGCGAACGATTAAAAACAAAAAATCTACCAGATGGTAGATACTTTGTAGGTATTTGGTTACAGCTTATGTATTAGCCGTGAGAGGGCGAACCCTCCAAACACCTATAAAAATAATAGCATAAAAATATATATTTGTCAATAAAATATTATGTCAGATCAACATATCGTATGTCCTAGTTGCAGTGTGAGTATTCCACTTTCAGAAGCACTGAGAAAACAAGTGACAGAACAATTAGAAGTGAATTTTAGAAAAAAAGTGGAAAAGCAAATGGAAGAGGTAGCACTTCAGAAAAAAGAATTAGAAAAACAAAAACGAGAAGTAGAAAAATCTGTAGAAGTAAGATTACAAGCAGAAAAAGAAAAGATGTGGCTTGTAGCGCAAGAAAAAGCAAAGGAGAAAATGAATATTGAACTAAAAGATTTAGAAAAAATAAATCAAGAAAAAGAAGTGAAGATACGAGAGATGCAAGAAAAGGAATTGGAATTGCGGAAACAAAAGCGTGAAATAGAAGAAAAAGAAAAAAGTCTTGTACTAGAAATGGAAAGAAAGTTAGATGAAGAAAGAGAAAAAGTGTCAAAGCAAGTAAAAGAAGAAGCATTTGTAGAAAGCAGGCTAAAGATAGCAGAAAAAGACAAGCAAATGGAGCAAATGCGTTCAACGATTGAAGAGTTAAAAAGAAAAAGTGAACAAGGCTCCATGCAAATACAAGGGGATGTGCAAGAAAATGATTTGAAAGTATTATTACAGCAACATTTCCCAATGGATACTATTGATGATGTTCCTACTGGAATTAGAGGTGCGGATCTCGTACAAACAGTTCATGCACAATTTGGGAAAAAAACGGGAATTATTCTCTGGGAATCAAAAAACACAAAGGCATGGAGTAGTGACTGGATAAAAAAATTAAAAGATGATCAAGCAGCGGTAAAAGCAGATGTGTGTATTTTAGTTTCTCAATCTTTGCCAAGTGATATTCAAACGTTTGGATTAAAAAATGGCGTGTGGATTTGTCATTATAAATTTGCATTTGCGCTGGCATCTACGCTTCGTCTTCATTTAGAAGAATTATCAAAGGCAAAGCAGTCTCTGGTGGGGAAGGATCAGAAGATGGAGTATTTGTATGATTATTTGTGTGGAAATGAATTTAGAAATAAAATAGAAAATATAGTATCTGCTTTTTCTAGTATGAAGGAAGGATTAGAGACAGAAAAGCGTTCTATGCAGCGTATTTGGAGTAAAAGGGAAAAAGAAATAGAGCGTGTAATTTTAAACACGTCTGGTATGTATGGGGATCTGCAGGGGATTGTGGGGGCGAGTTTACCTACTGTGGATGCATTGGAATTACCTGGTGGAGAAGAGGAAGAAGATTAAAACACTTCTATATGTATCTGCGTTTTATCAACATTATTTTTTAAAAAAGCATTTCTTACATCTGCAACCATATGTGGGTTTCCGCAGATATAGATTTGTTCATCTGCTGCGATGTTTTCTGGGATGTGTTTTGTGACACGTCCTTTTATTCCACCCCAACTATCATGAGCTTGTGATAGTGTTATTGTATATGAAAAGTTTGTGTAATTGTTTGCGAGTTCTTCTAACTTTTCTACCCAAAACAAATCTTTTTCTTCACGCACGCCAAATAATAGTCGAATAGGAAGAGGATTGTTTTTTGTTGTGAGTTCATCATAAATAAGACTCATGTTTGGGGCAATACCAACTCCTGTCGCTATGCAAGTGATTGGTTTTTTTTCTTTTGAAATATAATGTCCTATAGGTCCTCTTATTTCTAGTTTGTCTCCTATATTCATTTTATGTAGATATGTTGTGGCAATACCGTTTGGGATAATTTTTATAGAAAAAATAAGATGAGTATTTGTTGGGTTGGATGCTATAGAATAGGAGCGGGGGACGATTGCTCCTTCATGTGGAATCATTGTTTGTATAAATTGTCCTGCTATAAATGTAAATTCTTTTGGTTTAGAAAAATGAAACTCAAATACATCCTCACAAAGGTTTGTTTTTTTTAAAAGTGTTGTGGTGAAAGTGTTCATAGTGTAGTATTTGGGGGGTATAATAAGTTCACACAGTATATCTATTTTTTTGTTCCTCCCCTATCAGGGGAGGCTAGGAGGGGTCTGTTTTGTAGAAGCCCCCCTCTAACTCCCCCTGGTAGGGGGAGGATAACTTAATGGAAGTTTAAATAGTATTAATATTTACTTGACAGAGGAGTGATAATGTAATATCATACCACCTAGGTATGAATTATAACATTTTTTATGATTTCTTTAAATAAGCAAGTGGATTATGGGGTGCAATTCCTTATAACTCTATCACAGCTGGAGGAAAAACAACAAATAAGTTTACGTACATTCACTAATGAGCATAACATGTCATTTCTTTTTTTGCAACGCATTGCGGCATTGTTAAAAGGGGCTGGATTAATCACTGCAACAAAGGGGGCGCATGGGGGGTATACTTTAGCAAAGAAAGCTGAAGATATTACATTTTTAGATATATATGAGGCTATAGAAGGGGCATATGGAGCGGCGACCTGTCTGAAAAAAGGGTGTAGTTGTCCCCGCGAGCAGGCGTGTGATTCTCGTATGTTTTTTTCTGTATTACAAAAAGATTTGCGTGTATTTATGAAGGGGTATACATTGGCGGATATGGCGGATTTGTCTCGTGCTTAATAAATTTGTTCGTACAATATATCTATTTTTTCACTGCATGATTGCTTCTTAAAACGCTCCTTTTACGATCTGAAGCATCTCCGTTCAAAAATAAATATATTGTACTCTCGTATAGTTTTATTCATAATTATAGTAGTGATAATTAATTTTTAAATAAATATGTTTCCAACAAAACCAGAAAATAAAAGAGTGATTTATTTAGATCATGCGGCTACTACTGCGACGGATGAAGAAGTATTTGAGGTGATGAGGCCGTATTTTAGTGAGCATTTTGGGAATCCTTCTGCTCTGTATAGTATTGGGCGGGAAGTAAAGGATGCGGTGGATAAGGCTAGAAGGAGTATTTCAAATATACTTGCAATTCAAGGTGGGGATAGTATTATTTTTACAGGTGGTGGGACAGAGTCAGATAATATGGCTATTTTTGGTATTGCATACAAGCATAGTAAAAATGGAAAAGGTCATATTGTTACGACAAAGATTGAACATCATGCTGTTCTTCATCCGTGTGAAAGGTTAGAAAAAGAAGGATTTGATATTACGTATTTAGAACCAAATGAAGCAGGATTGGTGACAGAAAAACAAGTAAAAGAATCGTTACGAGAAGATACAATACTTGTATCAGTGATGTATGCAAATAATGAGATGGGGGCAGTAGAACCTATTGCAGATATTGGAAGGGAAATATTAAAATGGAGAAAAAATAATAATACAAAATATCCATATTTTCATACAGATGCTTGCCAAGCTGCAGGAGTTTTAGATTTGAACGTGGAAAAATTACACGTAGATCTTATGACAATAAACGGAAGTAAGATGTATGGCCCAAAGGGGATTGGAATATTATATAAAAGACGTGGGGTTTCTATTCAGCCATTGATTATAGGTGGTGCGCAAGAAATGAAATTACGTGCAGGGACAGAAAATGTGCCATCAATTATTGGGTTTGCTCGTGCGTTGGAATTGGTTAATGAACATCGTAAAAAAGAAAACGCACGTCTGATAGAACTACGACAATATTTTTTCAATGGGTTAGAAAAACGTATTGATAAAATTCAGATTAATGGACCAGAACTTGGGAATGAAACAGTGCGCCTTCCAAACAATTTAAATGTATCTATTTTAGATATAGAGGGAGAGGCATTGCTTCTTTATTTAGATGAGTATGGCATAGTATGTTCTACTGGTTCTGCGTGTACAGCTGAATCTTTAGATCCTTCTCATGTATTACTTGCTTGCGGATTGCCGTATGAATATGCGCATGGAAGTTTGCGCTTTACTCTAGGGAAAACAACGACAAAAGAAGATATAGATTATGTATTGGAATATTTACCAGGTATAGTAGAAAAGCTTCGGGAAATGTCTCCTGTAAAATTATCTACAAATAAAAAAAACAACACACATCCTAAATATTTACAACGATAATATGACACAAGAAGCAAAGATTAAAGATGACAAAGGGAATTCTTGGCTGTATACGGATACAGTAAAAGAACATTTTTTTAATCCAAAAAATATTTTAAAAGCAGGGGAAGAAGATGCATATAAAGCAGATGCTATGGGAAGAGTGGGGTCTCCAGCTTGTGGGGATGAAATGGTATTGTGGCTAAAGATAGATAAAGAGACAGAGAAAATCCTTGATTGCAAATGGCAAACATTTGGTTGTGGATCAGCAATTGCTTCTACGTCTATGTTATCTGTCATGCTTATAGAAAATGATGGAATGACTATTACGCAAGCACTAAAGATTAAACCTCAAGATATCATAGCTCGCTTAGGTGGTTTACCAAACAGAAAAATTCATTGTTCAGTATTGGGGGACAAGGCACTTCATGCGGCAATAAATGATTGGTTTAGAAATACAGATCAGCATGATAGAATTATGGTAGCTGGTGCAAAGGTTATTGACCAGGACTCAAATGTTACAGATAAAGATATAGAGGAGGCAGTACTAGAGGGAGCGCAAACTGTGGGGGATGTTGAAAAAAAGTTAAAAGTGAGTAAAATAAATGAGGATTCTGTTCCAGAAGTAGAGCAGTTGATTCGGTTTTATTCAGAGAAGTATTATGGAGAAAGTGTGATCTAGGATAAGATATAAAGTATGCTTAAAAAAGAACAAATTATAGAGGCGTTAAAGACTGTGATGGATCCGCATATTGGGTTAGATGTTTGGACGCTTGGGTTTATCTATGAGATAGATATTTGTGATGAAAAAACTGTGTCTATACTTATGACGCTGACTACTCCGGCGTGTCCTTTGGAATCTAATCTAAAAGAAGATATCCGTGAGTCTATTCATGCGCTTGGAGTGGAAAAGGTGGAAATAGAAATGACGTATGATCCGCCATGGCAGCTTCCGGAGAGTGTTCGTGAACAAATGGGTTTTTAGATTATCCTGTGACAGGCTCATGATATATTTATTTAATTTCTCATAAACTCACGTAGCTGTCGCTCGCTCGGCCTAGGGCGGCAGCAGCTCAAAATTAAATAACCATATCAGGAGCCTTATTAGAATAATAAAAATTTAACTTGTGTTATATGAAAAAAATACGTGTTTGTCGTGGGAAAGTATGTCAGTCATTTGGGGCTGATAGAATTATGGATGAAATTGTAAAGTCTACGGGGGTAAAGCCAGGGCAGTCTGATGATAAACATGATGTGGATTTTTGTGGGTGTTTAGGATATTGTGGATATGCTCCAAATGTAGAAGTAGATGAAGAGCATATTGTTTGTCAGTGTGAAGCAGATACTGTGATGGAACGTATAGAGCATGCAGAAGATGAGAATTGTATTCCTTCTGCGGAGGATGTGAAAATTGAAGATACATTTCTGGGGGATATATAGTAGACTTGTTGTATATATTCTCTTGTTTTAGATAATATATGTGTGCTACTATATCTAGGTATTTATTAATTTGTTTTCTATGGGGCACACTATTGCTGAGTATATTTGGGTGGATGGAGGGCAACCAACAAAAAAGTTGCGTTCAAAGACAAAAGTTTTACGTCATGATGTTAATAATTTAGAAGATATCCCAGATTGGTCTTTTGATGGATCAAGTACATATCAAGCGACAGGGAAGGATAGTGATTGTGTATTGCGTCCTGTGTATCATATCCAAGATCCTATCAGGGGAAAAGCACATATTTTAGTATTGTGTGAAGTGTTACTTGCAGACGGTTCCCCACATATATCAAATACAAGGGCAGAATTACGGACTGTGGCTGCACGTTATGAATCACAAGGGTCATTATTTGGTATTGAACAAGAATATACATTATTAAAAGGGAATCGCCCCCTAGGTTGGCCAGACAATGGTTTCCCTGCACCACAGGGAGGGTATTATTGTGGTATTGGAGCAGATGAAGTATTTGGACGCCCAATTGTAGAAGAACATATGCAAGCATGCTTATTTGCAGGTATTTCTTTTGAGGGTATTAATTCAGAAGTTATGCCTTCGCAATGGGAATTTCAAGTTGGGACACTTGATCCATTGTCTGTTTCAGATCAATTATGGATGAGTCGTTGGTTGCTTTATCGTATTGCAGAAAAATATGGTGTATATGCAACACTTTATCCAAAACCAGTGAAAGGAGATTGGAATGGAGCCGGAGCGCATACGAATTTTAGTACAAAATTAATGCGAGAAGAAGGTGGGCTTAACTACATTCAGTTTGCGATTGAAAAATTAGAAAAAAAACATACCGAAATGATAAAAGTATATGGCGCACATAATGAAGAACGATTGACTGGTTTACATGAGACTTGCCATATTGGAGAATTTCGTTATGGTGTAAGTGATAGAGGTGCCTCTATTCGTGTACCAGCACACGTAGCTGCAGAGGGAAAGGGATATCTGGAAGATAGGCGGCCTGCTGCAAATATGGATCCGTATGAGGTTTGTACTGCGATTGTTAAGACGGTTTGTGGGGAGTAGGTGGTGAATATTATTTCCTTCCGTAGGAATCTGTCCTTACATAAATTGGTGTATTTAACCTAAAAATAATTTCGAAAAAAGCGGATAATGACTTTTATGAATTATAAAAAAGGACTTGAAAGAAATCTGTGGTTATATGCATTGATACGTATTTTTCGTAAAAGAGCATATATTGCGGTGATTATTATTTATGCTGTTACATATGCAAATATAACAGTTGAACAATTTGGAGTCATCGCCGCCATTTCTGCTTTTTTTGTGATGGTTTTAGAAATCCCAAGTGGATATATTTCTGATAAGATTGGTCATAAAAAGGCTATTACTCTGGGGTCTTTTTTTATGATGATTGCACCACTTGGATTTGTAATTGCACCAAATTTTTATGGAGTGCTATTTGCATCTCTCGCATATTTCGGTGGTGAAGCATTTCATTCTGGTACGATGCAGGCATTTTTACATGAAACTCTTATTGAGCTTGGGAGAGATGGTGAATTTGGTAAAATGACAGCGCGTGCACAGAGGTGGGGAATATTTGGAAATATTTTTCTTGTAGGACTTGTTACGTTAACATATTCCATTGATCCACGACTCCCTTTTCTTATTGGATTTTTGTTGCAATCCATGATATTGATTATTTCTTTATTGTTTGTAACACCTCGTAAAGAACATCAAAAAATAACTGAAAGAATTCATGATGGTTTTTTTGCTCTTTTAAAGACTGTGCGGCACAGAAACGAGATTTTTTTATTTTTCTTTTTAGGTTTTATAGCAGCAGTTCACAATAAAATACCAGAGTATAAAGAATTATATTTTCAAGATATTGGTGTACCCATGTGGTTTTTTGGGTTAGTGTATTCTCTTATGGGTGTTGTTGGTATTATTTTTACATATCAAATACATAAATTTGAAAAATATAAAGCCAAGACATTTTATATGGTTGATTTTTTGATTGCATGTAGTGCGAGTATTATGGTAGGTATAGTATCAAATGTGTTTGTAGGCGTTGGTATATTTGTATTGTTAGGAGGTTATTATAGAATTCGTAGAATTTTGACTGATGTATATTTACTTAAAACCTGCCCCACTTCGAATTTGAAAGCAACATATTTATCAGTGTATGCATTTTTTGCTTCTTTAAATGCCATATGGGTGCCATTGGTTTTGGGGTATTTCATAGGACGTTTTGGTGTACAACAAGGGTATCTGGCATTTGGATTTGGAGCTTTGATTATTTCAATAATCTCATATCTTTTGATTTTTAGAAAAATAAATAAATAATTTATAATATAATTACTATGAAAAAAGATATTAAAAAACATTTTTCAAAAACAGTAGGAGATTATGATACGGTTGTTGATAAAGACTGACTGTTTGGAGTAGGTGGTCTTCCGTAGGGACAGGTCGCGACCTGTCCCTACATAAATTGTAAATAACTTCTCATTTAGTATATACATAAAACATATGAGTAAAAATAAAACAATAATTAACGATATTGTTAAAGTGCAAGAAAAGATAGTTGGCGCCTATATAGAAAATACAGAAGGTACTACTGAAATATTGAAAACAATGTCTGATACTATGGATAAAATAGTTGATAAATTAATATTTTTATTTAGGTTATTACAAACTATAGTTTTTATTGTTACTTTAATTGTTTGGAAAGTTTTTTTATCAGAACCGTTTAATGGATTTTTATCTGGATTTATTGAATGGTGGCCAAGTTTATCAGAAGCGTGGAAAATATTTATTATAAGTATACCCACTTTAATATTAATTCAAATTATAGGAAGTTTAATAGTGAAAAAAATTAGATAACTCATAACACCATTACTATGAAAAAAGAAAGATTAAAAATAATTCCAGGCATATATCTTGTTTTATTTAAAGAGAATGACGTTCTTTTACTTCGACGATATAATACAGGATATGAAGATGGTAATTATAGTTTAGTTGGAGGTCATTTAGATGATAATGAATCTTATGAAAATGCAATTATCCGAGAAGCAAAAGAAGAAGCAGGAATTGATTTGGAATCTAAAGATATAAAGGCACTTCATGTTTTGCATAGAAATCAGGATGGGAATAGAATAGATATTTTCTTTACAGCGAGTAAATGGGTAGGGGAGCCAAAAACTATGGAGCCTGAAAAATGTGACGATGTAAGTTGGTTTCCTATAGATAATTTACCTACAAATATAATTCCATTTATTAAGCAAGCACTGGAAAAAAGTAAAGAAAAAACATTGTATAGTGATTTTGGGTTTTAATGTGAATAAAAGTTTGTTTAAAAATTAGTTATTTGATATATTACTAGGGCTGATCTTTAGAAATATTTAAGTAGAATACTCAACTTTTTTATATATGAAAATTACTACATTAATCTTTGATCTTGGACATGTTGTTTTAACAAATGATTGGCATGATGATTGTCCTGAAAAATTTCAAGCATATTCAGATTACTTTGGCATAACTTATGATGATATGGAAAGAGGCTGGGATGCTTTTTGGCCTCAATTTTCTACAGGAAAAGTTACTGAAGATGAATTTTGGAATGGATTTTTAAAAATTGCTGGTGCTAAAAAGATTGATATTAAACAGGCCAAAAAGCTTTGGAAAGAGTACCAAAAACCTATTGAGGATATGCTTGGTTTGTTGCAAAAGTTGAAAAAACATAATAGGCTTGCGGCTTTAACAACTCTCAGCAGAGAATGGCTTGATTACAAGAGGAAAAAATATGATCTTGACTCATATTTTGAAGTTATTGTTAGTTCTGGTTATTCAGGGTTAGTCAAACCTGATCCGAAGATTTATAAAATGGTTGTTAAACAATTAAATGTAAAACCGGGAGAGTGTTTGTTTATTGATGATGCTCAAAGAACCCTGCCGCCAGCCGGAGAATTAGGTATGAAAACTATTTTGTTTTCAGGACAATCTGAGTTAGAAAGAAATCTTCAAGAATTGGGCATAAAATATTGAGGTTAGTCTTGCGTTATACGCAAGTGGGCGTTGCATTTTGCTCTAGACAAACTTTAGATAGACTGAAACATTAAATGAAATCTTATAAAAGGAATCTAAACTATAATTCTATGGTCAAACTAATTATTTTCGATTACGATGGAGTAATAGTAGACAGCTTCCCTAATGTGCATTCTGTCTATCAGATCATTTGTGAAAAATTAGGAAAATCATGTCCTGATAATCTTGAAGATTTTAAAAAAGTTTATGGTCATTCTTCTTTGGAATGTTATGCTAATCTTAGTTTTACAGAAGAAGAAAGGGTTAAGGGGAACATGATGTTTAAAGAAGAAATATTAAAGAAAGACGCAAAACCTTTTGACGGAATAATAGAAGTTTTAAAAGAACTTCATAAAAGTTACAAACTTGTAGTGATTTCTTCTAGTTACAAAGAAGAAGTCGAACAAAAATTGGAAAAATTTGGGATTTTGAATCTTTTTGATTTTATCCTGGCAAAAGAAAATCATATAGGAAGATTTGAAAAAACAGGATCAATAAAAAAAGTAATGGAAAATTTAGCAATAAAATCAAATGAGGTTTTACTTATAGGAGATAGAAATGTTGATTTTATTGAAGGAGAAAAAGCTGGTTTAAACAATATTCTTCTTGTAGAGTATGGTTGGGGTTATGATTTGAAAGAAATTCCCGAATATACACAAAAGGTGTTGATTAAAAATCCAATTGATCTTTTGGATTTTGTTAGTCTTAATTAAGGAATATTTTTTTAAATTCTATGAATACACATATAGCTCAAGTTGAAATAATTGTATATAAAATCGTTAATGCTGAGCCACAATTTTTGCTATTAAAGCGTGTTCCAGAAAGAGGAAGTTTTTGGCAACCGGTTACTGGGGGTGTTCATAAAAATGAAGATTTGCTTAGTGCAGCTAAAAGAGAATTGTTTGAAGAAACACAAATAAAGGATTATATTAATTTTTTAAATGATGTGCATTATTTTGAGTTTCATGATGATGAACAAGGTATGCTAAAAGAATACGTTTATGGGGTTGAAGTGAATGAAAAAATTGACGTTAAACTTTCTCTGGAACATTCTGAAAAAAAGTGGTGCACAATAAATGAAGCTTTAGAGCTATTAAAGTTTGATACTAATAAAGACGCATTCAAAAAACTTTATAAATTATTAACAATAAAAGATTGATAATGTACAAAAAACGATATATGAAGTCGTGTAATACAAAACATGAAAGTAAAAAATAATTTAACAGAAGGATCAATTCTAAGTTCATTACTAGCATTATCTGTCCCAATCATATTTGCTAATCTTTTACAAACCGCTTATCAATTGACGGATACTTTTTGGGTTGGAAGATTAGGAACAGTTGCTGTAGCCGCTGTTTCAATTAGTTTTCCAATTATTTTCTTTATCATTTCTCTTGGTGGTGGACTGGCAATGGCAGGGACTATTCTTGTTGCCCAATACAAAGGAAGAGAAAATAAAAAAGCAGTAGATCATGTCACATCTCAAACAATGGTATTAGTTGTGTTTATCTCAATCATTCTTGCTACGTTGGGTTATGTCTTATCCCCATTTCTCATTAGCTTGATGGGAGCTGAACCCAGTGTTTTTTCAAGTGCTGTTTCATATATAAAAATATCTTTTATTGGGATGATTTTCATGTTTACGTACATGGCTTTTCAATCTTTAATGAGAGGAGTAGGGGATGTGAAGACTCCAATGTATATTGTTTTTGGGACGGTTTTATTAAATCTGATTTTAGATCCTTTGTTTATTTTTGGGTATGGTGTTATCCCAGCATTTGGTGTTTCTGGGGCGGCGGTCGCTACTATTGGAACACAAGGATTAGCCTCAATAATTGGGATAGTATTACTCATAAGAGGAAAGTATCAGATTCAATTGCACTTGAATGATTTAAAACCTGATTGGGTATTGATAAAAAAAATGTGTACCATTGGGTTTCCAGCATCAATTGATCAATCGACGAGGGCTCTTGGAATGGTAGTTATGACATTTTTGGTTACTACTTTTGGAACAATGACTCTTGCCGCTTATGGTATTGGAAGCAGAATACTAAGTTTTGTTATCATCCCGGCATTAGGATTATCAATTGCTACCTCTACTATAACAGGACAAAATATAGGGGCAGGGAAGATAGATAGAGCAGAAAAGATAACAAAATTAAGTGCATTTGTTGGTTTTATTATTTTGACAATCGTAGGTATTATAATGTTTTTATTTGCAAGTCAAATTTCTGCAATATTTATTCCTGGAGAAATAGAAACAATTCAATCAAGTGCGTTATTTATAAAGATCATGGCGTTAACTTTTGGTTTTATTGGAATTCAAATGTCTTTGAACGGATTGTTTAGAGGATCTGGAAATACGATGATCCCTATGATATTAACCATAGTCTCATTATGGGTTTTACGATTTCCTTTAGCATATATATTATCAAAGCATACGGCACTTGCAGAAATTGGTTTGTGGGTATCTTTTCCAATAGCAAATGTTATTGCAGCGGTG
The DNA here is from genome assembly GCA_018650085.1 of Candidatus Magasanikiibacteriota bacterium. Lineage (GTDB taxonomy): Bacteria > Patescibacteriota > Patescibacteriia > Magasanikbacterales > UBA922 > JAHJIX01. Next base: position 38,303 of record JABIGQ010000038.1, read on the forward strand.
ATAACGATAATTTGGTTTATGAAAGGGACATGGAAACACAAACAAATAACAGAAGAAACAGTTATTATATAACTTTTTATATGCGCTACCTTTTGTGGAGGGTATGAAAAAGTATTTTAATGAATTTTAGTATATGAAGAAGAAAACACATCAAATTTTACCTAATTGGGAATTTTCAATTGAAACTATAGAATCAGTAACTAAAAGGTATAATGGATTTGGGTATAAATTATTTCAAAAATTAAAACAATATCACCCAAATATTTATTCTAAAGTAGTATTTTACAGATCTAAAACATATCAATCAGAAGATGTTTATGCAGTATGTGAAGGGATCCCCAATGAATTTATGATACAATTAGATCCAGATTGTGAAGTGATAGTATTGAGTAATGGGAAAAATACTGTTGAAATTGGTAGTTGGTCAGATGATGAATATATAGAGGCAATAGAATGTATAATACGGCTCTATAGTTCCTCTATGGCTGTGAAGCCAGCGTAGGCTAGGTGAAATCTCTCCATCCAGTATATAATAAAAAAAGATATTTCTGTGTGATATTAATATCCTATTACCAATAATTATATTAAGTAATTTTTAATAAAAAAAATGGGCGCTGATTACTTTAGTAATCAGCGCCTGAGCACCTCCATAAGCGTGAGCCTTTTTTGGGGGGATTCCCCCAAAGGTGGTTCCCGTTTACATCAAAGGGCGGATGTTTATCTTATATCAAAATATCAAGAGTAATTGTGAGGAAACTGTGCATAAATCATTATTTTAGCTATTCTAAAATATATATAACAAAAAAAACAAGGGTTTTTATACCTTGTCCTTTTTTATATATTATCGTTTCTTAATCACAATCACATCACCACTAACCACAATCTTCACAACATCCCCCTCACCAATAGTATTATCAATAATCTGCAAAGCAAGAGGATTTAAAAGTTCAGTCTGAAGGAGCCGTTTTAGTGGACGGGCACCAAATAGGGGATCGTAGCCTTTTTTCGCTAACCAATCTTTTGCTTTCATACTTATCTCAAGTGTGATTTTTTGTTCCGCAAGTCGTTTCTCAATATGTACTAATTGTAAATCCACAATAGCACGAATCTGCTTTTCCTCCAGAGGATGAAACATGATAATGTCATCTATACGGTTTAAAAATTCTGGCTTGAAGTGTTCTTGGAGAGTATCCATTACTTTTTTCTTAATCACAGTTTCATTTTCTTTCATTCCTTCTTTTCTCTCTGTACCAAACCCAAATTCACCTTTTTTACTCATATTCATAATCATGCTAGAGCCCACATTGCTGGTCATGATGATCACAGTATTTTTAAAGTTTACTTTTCTTCCCTTTGCATCGGTGAGTTGTCCATCGTCTAAAATCTGTAACATAACATTAAACACATCTGGATGTGCTTTTTCTATTTCATCAAACAATACTACAGAATACGGACGGCGACGGATTTTTTCTGTTAGCTGTCCACCTTCTTCATAACCAACGTATCCGGGAGCAGAACCTATCATCTTACTTACGGCGTGCTTTTCCATGTATTCACTCATGTCTACACGCACTATCGCTTCCTCATCATTAAATAATATTTCTGCCAAAGCTTTTGCTAATTCTGTTTTCCCAACTCCAGTTGGCCCCATGAAAATAAAAGAACCAATAGGGCGTTTTTCTTCAGAAATTCCAGCTCGTGATCTTCGGATTGCATGAGAGACAGACTCCACTGCTTCTTCTTGGCCTATGACTCGTTTTCCCAATTCACTTTCCATATTTGCCAGCTTTTCTGTTTCTGTGCGGAGCATTTTTGACACGGGCACTCCTGTCCAGCGGGCAACTACCCCTGCTATATCTTCATCTGTGACTTCCTCTTTTAGAATGCCACGTCCTTTCTGGATGCTCACTAATTTTTTTTCTAATACTCCTATTTCCTCTTCTTTTTTTGGAATTCTATCATAGCGAATTTCTGCTACCTTCTGTAGATCTCCACGTCTTTCTGTAATATCTGCTTCTTGTTTCAATTCTTCCATTTCTTTTTTTACCCCGCGAATGCTCGTAATAATTTCTTTTTCATTTTTCCAATGCATTTCTAGTTCATTACTTTCTTCACGGATATTTTCTAATTCTTTTTTAATATTTTTCAATCGTTCTTTCGAATCAGTATCTTTTTCTTTTTTTAATGCTTCCACTTCAATCTCATACTTCATCATTTGCCGTTTCATTTTATCTAGCTCATCTGGCATAGAATCTATTTCCATACGAAGTGCAGAAGTAGCTTCATCTATTAGGTCTATTGCTTTATCTGGTAAAAAGCGATCAGTAATATAGCGGCTAGAAAGTTCTACCGCTGCTATAATTGCAGGATCAGTAATACGGACTCCGTGATGCACTTCATATTTTTCTTTTATACCACGAAGAATAGCAATGGCATCATCCTTGTCTGGCTCTAGCACCATGATAGGTTGGAATCGTCGCTCAAAGGCAGCATCTTTTTCTATATATTTCTGATATTCTTTCAATGTCGTTGCCCCTATAGTGTGAAGTTTTCCACGTGCAAGCGCGGGCTTTAGCATATTACTTGCGTCTACCGCACCTTCCGTTGCCCCAGCACCCATAATGGTATGAAGCTCATCTATAAATAAAATAATCTTTCCGTCAGATTTTTCCACTTCTTTTATTGTTGCTTTAAATCTTTCTTCAAATTCTCCACGAAACTTTGTCCCTGCAACTAGTGCTCCTATATCTAGCCCTATGATTTCTTTCCCAACAAGAGATTCTGGAACATCTCCATTTACTATCCGTTGCGCCAATCCTTCTGCAATAGCAGTTTTCCCAACCCCGGGTTCTCCTATTAATACTGGATTATTTTTTGTCCTTCTGGTAATTACCTGCATTACACGGCGGATTTCATCGTCTCTTCCTATGACAGGATCTAGTTTTTCTTTGCGAGCAAGTTCTGTAAAATTTAATCCATATTTTTCTAGTGCCTGGTATGTGCTCTCTGGACTAGGGGAGTCTACCTTTTGGCTTCCACGCACTTCTGCTAATACCTTTAATACAGATTCATGCGTGACTTTTTCTGTAGCTAATATATCGCTAATTGGGTTTTTGTTTTTTAAATAAGATAACAAGATATGCTCTACACTAATATATTCATCTCCCATTGCCTTTGACTCATCGTGTGCTTGTTTTAATAAAAACATCATCGCTTGCCCCATCATAATTTGACCCATCCCAGTACTTGGCATATTCCCAAATTGTTTTGGAAGCATCTGGATCATTTGCATGATAGTTTGTTTTATCTGGTCAATATTGACATCGAGTTTTTGTAATATAGAAATAACAACCCCATCAGTTTGCTCTAGTAATGATAAGAAAAGATGTGGTGGTTCTATCTGAGGCTGCCCATGCTCATTTGCAAGCGCACTTGCTTGCTGGAGGGCTTCTTGTGATTTGTGGGTAAATTGTTGAGGGTTAAACATATAATTCTTGTAATTTATAAATTGACGTCATTGCGAGCTGCCGTTAGGACAGCGCGGCAATCCCAGGCTTTATTGTGCTAAACTCTGGGATTGCTTCGTCGTACCTCCTCGCAATGACGTATTTAATTGTAGATTTAATTTATCACTCACATACTTAGAGTGATAATCATACTATACCATATTGAAAAGAACTGTCAACTATGCTAAAGTTACACCATGTTTAGCTAAAATTATCTATGTATTGTCTAGGTATCCGCATTAATTCATATAAAAAAGAAACGGTTATAGAACATATCCGTGGATTATTGCGTGATAATGAACAACATACCATTTTTACCCCAAATCCAGAAATGCTCGTAGACGCAAAAAAAGATGCTTATTTTACAGAAGTATTAAACAGTAGTGATTTAAATATTTGTGATGGGTTTGGTATAAGACTTGTAAGTAAATTTCATATAGAAAGAATTACAGGAGTGGATCTTATGCAAGACATTTGCAATGTAGCGGCAGAAGAAGGAAAGACAGTATATTTATTAGGATCAGGAGATGAGGATGTATTAAAAAAAGTAAAAGAGAAATTAGAAAAGAAAAAAGTAAATATAGCAGGCATGCATGCAGGAGTAAAGATAACGACACGAGATGATGGCAGTATAGATTATGATGAAGAAGAACATGATGCTATGATAGATGATATTATTGTCTGTGCGCCAGATATATTGTTTGTAGCGTTTGGGCATGGAAAGCAGGAAAAGTGGATTTATGAACAGCTCCCACATCTCCCAAGTGTGAAACTCGCCATGGGAGTGGGGGGGACATTTGATTTTATAGCAGGAAAAGCAAAACGAGCCCCTAAACTATTGCGAGTGCTTGGGCTGGAGTGGGCGTGGAGATTACTCTTGGAGCCTAGCCGTTTTAAAAGAATATGGAAAGCGACCGTTGTATTTTTATTTTTAGTATTAAAAAACAGATAATTAACTATATATGAAACACCTAAAGACCATAAAAGAAATAAGTTATTTTATACTAGATATGTTTGTGTTTTATACAGGATTTCATGTAATAAGTAGTTTTTTATCTAGTTATATCATTGATAATTTAGCTTTATCTCCGGAGGCTTTGTATTTTGGAGAAATGTTATGGACGAGTAGTTTTGTTCTTGTGCCTACAGTATTGTCTATTTATTTTATATTAATAAAGAAAAAAGTAAATGAAAAATATGTGTCTGTTATTTTTGCTGTATTGGGGAGTACATTGATGCTTGTGTTTTTAGAATTATTGAGAGAAGTTTATATGATTTCTTCAAATATGAGATCAGATACATGGTTGCATCATGTGAGTAATTTTTTTGAAGTAGGTATTGTATCATTTTTATTTCCAATAATATTTGTTATGATAAGTGCTAGCCTACTGATTTGGTATACAAAACAATCTAAGAGCATTGCACGATATATAGCAAGAGTAATTATGGGGGCTATATTTCTAAATATGCTGTATATTATGAAACAGTTTTTGATGTTATATTTTTAAACATAGAATAGTATGATAAAAAGCATAAAGAAACTACAGCAAAAAAAGTATAGAAAAGAATACCAGCAATTTTTTGTAGAAGGGGTAAAGGGAGTGACAGACTTGCTCAATTCTTCATATGAAGCAGCTGCAGTATGTATAGAAAGTGGTAGAGAAAAAGATGAAGACATCATAGCGATTATTGATATTGCAAAAGAAAAAAAAGTCCCTGTACAAGTATTGCCGGAAAAAGATATAAAACAAATAAAAAGTACAGATACTTTTCCTGGAGTGATGGGAATTGCAAATATGAAAGAAAAGCAAGGACTAGGGGAAGGACATGTTATTTGCCTAGATGGTGTCATGGATCCTGGGAATTTAGGGACAATTATTCGTACAGCAGATTGGTTTGGTATTACAAATATTGTCTTATCAGAAAATTGTGTTGATCCATATAATCCAAAGGTAGTTAGAAGTACTATGGGGTCACTGTTTCATGTACAGCTTATACGAGATGATTTGGAAACTCGTATTGGAGAGTTAAAAGAAAAAGGATATAAAACTATTGGGCTTACTCTAGATGGAGAATCGCTTGATAAACTCCCAGAAGGATTGCTCTGTCTTGTGCTAGGGAGTGAATCACATGGAGTGTCAAAAGAGGTAAAACCACTGCTAGATGCAAGCTACACAATACCAGGAAAAGGGGAAGCGGAATCGCTCAATGTGGCGGTTGCTGGGGGAATTGTTATGTCAAAATTATGAATGATAAATGATGAATGATAAATTAATTTGTAATTAAGTTTTTTTGTATATATGGGGGATAATATAATAAAAACAAAGTCATTTTCTTTTGCAATTAGAATAATAAAGCTTTCCCAATTTTTGAAGGAAGAACGAGAATATGTATTGTCAAAACAGATTTTACGTAGTGGTACTGCAGTAGGTGCTTTGATAAGAGAATCTGAACATGCAGAAAGTACCTTAGATTTCATTCACAAATTTGCAATTGCCCAAAAAGAAGCAAATGAAACAATGTATTGGTTAGAATTATTATGTGAGTCAGATTATATAAATAAAAATCAATTTGAATCTTTGGAAAAAGATTTAGTAGAAATTAGAAAAATAATAGCATCAATAATTATTTCATCAAAACAAAAAATTAAAAAAAAGGTATGAGTTATAAAAATTCATAATTAATAACTCATAATTTATAATTAAATACGTATGATCAAAACAAGATTTGCACCATCACCAACAGGATTTTTACATGTAGGGAGTTTACGTACAGCACTTTATGCGTATTTGTATGCAAAAAAACACAATGGAAGCTTTATTTTGCGAGTAGAAGATACAGATAGAGCGAGACTAGTAGAAGGAAGTGTAGAAGCTATGGTTCGCTCACTTGCTTGGGGTGGAATTGATATTGATGAAGGTGTGAAATTTGATGATGCTGGAGATATTACACAAGTGGGGGAGAATGGGCCATATATTCAGTCAGAAAGGCTAGATATTTATAAAAAGTACATGGATGAACTCTTGGAAAAAGAACATGCATATCATTGTTTTTGTACAAGAGAGCGATTGGATGATTTGCGAAAAATGCAAGAGACAAATAAAATGCCTACAGGGTATGATGGACATTGCAGAGAAATGAGCAAAGAAGAAGTTCAAGTAAAGATTGATGCAGGGGAGAAATATGTTATTCGCCTAAAGATGCCAAAGGAAGGGGTAACGAGTTTTGATGATTTAGTTCGTGGAAAAGTTGAATTTAAAAATGAATTGGTGGATGATCAAGTACTTATGAAGTCAGATGGTTTCCCTACGTATCATTTTGCAGTAGTGGTGGATGATCACCTTATGGAAATTACGCATGTTATCCGTGGCGAGGAATGGATTTCTTCTACTCCTAAGCATATTATGCTTTATGAAATGTTTGGTTGGGATAAACCACAATTTGCACATCTTTCTCTTCTCGTAAATGAGAAAAAAGCAAAATTATCTAAACGTCATGGAGATGTAGCGGTAGAGGATTTCAAAGAAAAAGGATATTTGCCAGAAGCTCTTATAAATTTTATTTCTTTTCTTGGTTGGAATCCCGGTGACGAGAGAGAGATATTTAGTTTGAAAGAATTAGAAAAAGAATTTGATTTTGATAAAGTTGCAAAGTCTGCGGCAGTGTTTAATCGTGAGAAATTGGCTTGGTATAATAATGAATGGATGAGAAAGTTAGATAAAGATGAGCTTGCAAAAAAATATAGAGATTATCTTGTCAAACCACGAAAAGATATACATATTAATGAATTAACAGATGAAGAGAGTCAAGATCAATATGCTACAGAAGGAAACTCAATATATTATACTTGGTCTGATAAAGAAAATGCTTTACAAGTTACTGAAAGTATAGAATCTGAAAATAATAGAAAAATAACAGAAAGTAAATATATAAATTTAGATAAACTTAAAAAGATTTTAGAAATGGGAATGGATAGGGATACTTATTTTATGGCTATTGAAATGAATAGTAGATATTTATTTACTACTCAATTAAAATATGAGCCAGAGCTTCTGGTGTGGAAAAAAAGTACTCGGGAAGGTTCAAAGGAAAAATTAGAATTATTACATGCATTTTTGTCAAATATTTCTGAGGATGATTGGAATGAAAAGTATTTGGAAGAAAATCTCATCGCTTGGATAAAGGAAAATGAATATGGTGTGGGAGATGTGCTTTGGCCAATGCGGACTGCTTTGTCTGGACGGAAGAATTCTCCGGGGCCGTTTGAGATTGCGGGGGTGCTTGGGAAGGGTGTTGTGCTTGAGAGGGTGTTGAGGGGGAGTGATAACATTAAAATAATTTGATATGAAATTTATAAAAAGTATTTTAGGATATTTTATTGAAATTATACTAGCTATAATAATTTTATATGTCATTAAAGACATTAATTTATTTTTATTATATGCTTTTATCATTTATTTAATTAGTTCAGAAAAAAGAATTGATTATATTAGAAAGTTAATTCGTGTATATCAGGTGGGAAATGAAGTAAAATTATTATCTATTATAAAAAAGTTAAAAATAACAGATGAAGAAATAGAAAATATTTTTGAAAATACTGTAACTGAAGAAGAAAAAAATAATTTAGATAAGGAGTTTAATGATTTGAAAAAGGAATAAGATTTTTTTGGTTATTGTAGAGACGCAGCAATGCTGCGTCTACATCAACAAACAATTCTATGTATAAACAAATAATATCATCTTTATCTAACCCATAAATCACAAAACCCCATGCAACCCACCACCCAAAACTTCCTATATAAAAACAAATACAAAACAAACACAATTCGCCTAAAAAATTGGGATTATTCAAAAGACGCATTTTATTTTATAACCATATGTACAAAAAATAAACAAAATTTATTTGGAAAAATTGAAAATGATGAAATGGTTTTAAATTCATTTGGGGAAATAATAAAAAAATATTGGTTTGAAATCCCAAAACATTTTGAAAACGTACGATTGGATGAATTTATTGTCATGCCAAATCATGTACATGGAATTTTGATAATTGATGATGGAAATGGTGGTGGAAATGGTGGTGGAAATGGTGGTGGAAATGGTGGTGGAAATGGTGGTGGAAATGGTGGTGGAAATGGTGGTGGAACAAAGAACAATGCAAAGATGGAGACGCAGCAGTGCTGCGTCTCTACAAACAAAATAGACGAAAAGATTCAAAAATCAAATACATTTTATAAATTGAAATCTGGTTCATTACCTGTTATAATTCGTTCATATAAATCAATTTGTACAAAAACAATAAATAAATTTCAAGATAATATTCGTTTTGCCTGGCAACCAAGATTTTATGAAAGAATCATTAGAAATCAAAAAGAATTTTTTAATATAAAATATTATATAATTAATAATCCCGCTAATTGGAGGGATGATAAAAATTTTAAATAAAAAACAATATGAAACTCAAACAAATAAAATCGACATACTTCAAAGAAAACCAAAAGTATGATTTTCTTTTTCCTATTGGTTCTACTGAACAACATGGAGCATTTATTCCATTTGGGACAGATACATATATTACAGATTATTTAGTTGATAAAATTTCTAAAGAATTTCCAGAATTAATTGTTTTACCAACTTTAGAAGTTTCAAGATCAGAAGAACATAGAGGTTTTTATGGTAGTCTTTGGATAACAGAAGAAACATTAAAAGCTGTAATGTTTGATATTTGTAATTCACTTAAAGATAGGGCAAGAAATATCTTTATTACATCTTTTCATGCCAATGGTTCATATATTGAAAGTTTTATTAAAGAAAATAATTTTGATGGTGTAAATATTGTTCATCTTGAAATAGAACATGAAGAAGATGATAAGGTAATAGAGCAAATTCTTGGAGGAGAAATGGATAATCATGCTGGAAATTCAGAAATATCAAATATGCTCGTAATTGATGAAAAATTAGTAAAAGTTCCTTCCGAGAACGAGCCTAAAACACAAGTAGACAATCCTTTTGAAACAGATAAATTGATAGAGAAGTGTCCAAACGGAATAGCAGATAATCATCCAAAATGGATAGTAGATAAAGAAATTGGGAAGAAAATTCTTGATATTTATGTTGCTAGGATGATTGAGAATTTGAATATATGACAAACCTACAAAAAATCCAAAAACAAATATACCAAAATAAAATAGATAAAGGATTTAATATAACAGATATTCCTTTACAATTTTGTCTTACACAAGGGGAACTTGCAGAGGCTTTTGAAGCATATAGAAAAAAACTTCCAAGTGTAGGTGAAGAATTGTCAGATGTTGCAATATATTTGTTTGGATTAGCTGAAATTCTAGGAGTAGATTTGGAGGAAGAGATTTTGAAGAAGATGGAAAAGAATTCGAAGAGAGTATATGAAAAGGTGGATGGGGTATTGAAAAGAGTATAATAATTAAAAAACTGTTACCAGTGGTTGCATAAATAAACAAAAACATATGACAAAAACCCTTCAACAATTTTCAAATTTCGTTATATTCAAAACATCTACAGGGAAAATAAATATAGATGTATTTTTTCAGGATGACACACTTTGGCTCACACAAAAGAAGATTGCAGAGCTTTTTGAAACCACAACTCAAAATATAACATTGCATTTGAAAAATATATTTCAAGAAGGAGAACTTATTAAAGATTTAACTTGTAAGGAATTCTTACAAGTTCAAAAAGAAGGTAATAGAGAAGTAAAAAGAAAATATAAATACTATAACCTAAAAGCAATCACAGCTGTAGGATATCGTGTAAATTCTACTCGAGCAACAGAATTTAGAAAATGGGCAAGTGAGATTTTAAATGAGTATATTGTAAAAGGATATGCCATGGATGATGAACGCCTTAAAAATATAGAAAATTTTGGTATTGATTATTTTGACGCCATGCTTGAGAGGATTCGAGAAATTCGCATGAGTGAACGGCGTTTGTATCAAAAAATTACCGATATTTATGCTCTTTCAGCAGATTATAGTACACAATCAGATATTACAAAACATTTTTTTGCTACTGTACAAAATAAATTGCATTGGGCTATTACAGGAAAAACAGCAGCAGAAATTATTTATAATGAAGTTGATGCAAAAAAGATTTATATGGGTTTAAAGACATGGAAGAACGCTCCAGATGGTAAAATTTTGAAAAGTGATGTAACTATTGCAAAAAATTATTTGAATGAAAAACATATTGACGCACTTAATCGTATTGTAAATAGTTATCTTGATATTGCAGAAAATAAAGCTCGAAATGGTAAGGTTATGAATATGACAGATTGGGATATTTATTTAGAACAATTTTTGGAACTTTCTAATTATCCACTTTTGAAAGATGCTGGAAAAATATCTATGTTTGAAGCAAAGTTAAAAGCAGAGTCAGAATATGACGTTTTTCGTGTTGAACAAGACAAAAATTACATTTCAGATTTTGACAAAGAAGTACAAAAGATGCTTGATGTAAAAGAATAATATATTAATAGAATAAACCATATGAAAAAAACATTCACCACAACTCTCTTAATAGCACTTTGTTTTATTACAATAGGATGTACAAAAACTGATGTAAAAAATAATACAGAACAAGAAGAAACCGATACAATAGAGATTATCGATGAGGTGGAAGATATGGATGTGAAAGAAACTGAAATAAATATAGAAAAAGTAGTATATGATTGGGAAGGAGATTTAGAAGATGTAACAAAAGGAAAAACAATACTTGGAGTAAACACGGAAGGAACCTCATCTGGATTTGCTCAAGCAGTATTTAATAATACATATACATTGCAAGCGGTATTTGAAGGATTACCAGATCCAGAAGGAACAGATTTTTATGAAGGATGGATTGTGCGGAGAGAAGGGAGTTTTAATGTTATTAGTACAGGAAAAGCAAGCAAAATTGATGGGGTGTATAAAAATGTCTATGAATCTGAGAAAGATCTAAGCGATCATACATTTTATGTGCTTACTATTGAACCAGATGATGGAGATCCCGCACCTGCAGAGCATATATTAGAAGGAGTATTGATGAGAAATTAATTTGTTTAAAAATATGTCACAAAAAAACACACAAGAATACTGGGACACTGTGTATAAAAAAGTAGACACCGTACTTGGGCCAACATTATTTGTAAAAAAAGTGAGTACATATTTCAGTCCACCAAAACATATTTTGGATGTGTGTTGTGGAGATGGAAAAGATTCTCTTTATTTTGCTACACTTGGATATACTGTTACTGCGACAGACATTTCTGCTGTGGCACTTTTTGATAATTTACAAAAAAACAATTTAGATATAGAACGTATACAAAGTGATGTTCGTGAACTTGTTCTTGATGCAAATATATATGATGTTGTATACTCTTGTTTAGGATTACATTATTTTTCATGGGAGGAAACAAAAAAGATTTTTGCAAACCTTGTACAATCGCTTAAACTAGATGGATATATTTGTGTCAGAGTCAAATCTATATATGATGCTGATTATGGAAAAGGAGAAAAACAAGAGGGTAATTTGTTTATTTCAAACAGAAAACAAAGATATTTTTTTTCTAAAGAAGAAATGGAGAAGTTATTTTTTGAAAATAATATAGAAATAATATGTTCGGAATATGTAGAAGATGTCTTGAAACGATTTGATAAAACAGAATATACTGCAAATTTTGTAGATATTATAGGAAAAAAATTAATGAATAATACATTATATTAATATAAAAGAACATATGAAAAAAACACTTACAACAACTCTTCTCATCGCACTTTGTTTCATTACCATAGGATGTACAAAAACAGATGTAGAAAATGACTTAGAAAAAGAACGAGGAAATCAAGAACTTTTGACCCAAGAAGAATTTGATGCGCTTCGAGCAGATGGAGATATTGAATTTGAAGAAGATTATATTCGAGAACTTGATGATGCAACAGAAGAAAGACGTGTAAATGATGCTTTAGAACTTATTGATGATATAGAAGGATCAAAAGCAGATAAACTTGCTGGAAAAGGCGCTGTAGGAAGTTGTGAGGCTATTGCAGAAAGTTCAACATGTGTTGAATATCATGGTTCATTTTGGACAAAAGAATCAGCACGATTGAATTGTAGCGATACAGGCAAGTTTTCTACAGAATCATGTCCTACTGATCATGCAGGTGGATGTAATACTGGTGTGGGAACTATGGCAGATATGGTTTCTTGGATGTATCTTCGTGGTGATGGAGGCATAACAGCAGAATCACTGAAATATGCAAAAATGGTTTGTGATGCAACTATGGCGTCACAGTGGATTGTGAGTAAATAAAAAAAAGCACGGTATTTGTAGATGCTTTTTTTATCCTCTGTTATCCTCGAATTGTTATAATTTTTATAGAGTCAATATCTGTAAAACGGATAAATCCGTCTATGTCTTCTATTTGGAAGCCATCATCCCTTAGGAATGATATATCATCCAGATTATTTAACAGGTATGGATGTTTTATCCCTTCTCCATTTTCGTGGAGTGTGATTTTAAGTTGTTCTGCGCCGTATCGTAGCTCTTCTAAAAGAGCTTTGAGTCTACTAAGAGTAATCTTTCTTTTTCTTGCCATGAGTGTTCTCCTTGAGTTGTGCTGTAGTTCAAATACCGTGCATTGCTAAAAGATCATAGCATAGATATTTAATTTATTCAATTATATAGATTATATTGACGAAATGACAGTATACTAGTATAATATTGTCTATAAGATTATACGCCATCATAGCTTCCTACCATATACTCACTATCGTTCGTATTGGGCGGACAAGCTGTATGTGCTAAAATAATTTACACGCCATCATAGCTCAGTTGGTAGAGCGCAGCCATGGTAAGGCTGAGGTCTCCAGTTCAATCCTGGATGATGGCTCATTAGTAAAAAACAGTTTCAGAAGAGCTGTTTTTTTATTATCATAGACATACCATACTTGACAAAAATCTTATTTTGTTCTAGGCTGATTTACTCATTAACCTAAGTAGACCAAGTCGAGCCTATATCATATAGGTGGTTTACACCTCTCTGGCAGGGAGGTAATTCGAAGAGCCTGGGAGGGCTTATATCATGGCAGAACTGATACTTAGTGCTAAAGAGAGGACATTGCTTACAGCAATGCAGGACATGGGTGGGTATGCATCAACTTTGGATTTGAAAGGAATCCTTGGTATAGAAAGTTCTTCAAATATAGATGCAGTCAGAAGAATAAAGGCAGTCATAGAAAGGATTGGGGAAGCATGTGAGGATGTGGGAATGGAGAACCCACTTCACGCTTGTTGGTTTCAGGAAGAAGGGGAACGCCATAGGGGGTATAGACTGGCAACTCCTTTGGATAAATTGCTCGTTGCAGGAGTACTTCCTAGACCATCACAGCGATTCATCAGGGAGCTTCAACGGCGTCAAGCTGTTGGAATCCACTGGGTCATGAAGACCTTTGGGTTTAGCAGAAAGATAGCTGTTGGTTCAGTCATTGAGCCCATAGTCAGGATTGCTGGTGAACTTGGAATCACACCTTTTGACATAGGTGTGCTGAAGGTGGATGGGGATCCGCACTGTAGAGTGTGGTTTTTGCACGGTTCCGAAAATCCAGATCCAAAGTGGATCCAGGGTCCTAAGTACTCTCCTCGTCACCCAAAAAAGAAAAAGCCATCTCGTCCTCGGAGTACTTCGCAACCTGTAGTGATACGCCGACCAAGCAGGCAGCGTACCAAAGGTAGTGAGTTGAGAGGAAGGATCTTTGATGCGCTTAAGAGTAGCGGCACTCTTACCATCTTGGAGATTTTTGATCTAACTGGATTAGATGGAAATGAAGTTGTTGGACTACTCAAGCAAGCTAAACCTCCAGAGAGCGGCGATTTTCGCTGGGCTACTGGTCCTATGGGGCATGAGTACTTACGCTGGATTGGGCCTAGGTAAGTAAAAAATTATTTTGTTTTAGTATAGGAGATTTTAATGGTCCAATACGCTATAGCGTATGGAACATTACGAAAGTGACTTTCAGCGGTTTTTCATTAGGAGATCCCGCTGTATTTTTTTTTGGAAATTATTCTTGACAAAACAGGTATATTCGTGTATAATACTGCATCGAACACTCTCTCAAGTGGGGGAGCGTTTTTTATTTAAATCAATCTCTTGTATGGAAATTAGAAATATAGCGATTATCGCTCATGTAGATCATGGAAAAACAACGCTTACAGATGCACTTATGCGTCAAACAGGCATGGTAAGTGAAGACGATACAGTAAGTATGGATAGCAATGCGCTAGAACAAGAGCGTGGTATTACTATTTACGCTAAAAATACATCAGTTTTTTATAAAGATACAAAAATCAATATCGTAGATACACCAGGGCATGCTGACTTTGGGTCAGAGGTAGAGCGTGTACTTCGTTCTATTGATTCTGTATTACTTATTGTAGATGCACAGGAAGGGCCTATGCCACAGACGAAATTTGTATTAAAAAAATCTCTAGAATTAGGACTAAAACCAATCCTTATTTTAAATAAAATAGATAAACCAGCTGCAGATGTAGAAAGATCACATGATCAAGTATTAGAGTTATTCATGGATCTAGGAGCAAATGATGAACAGCTTGAATTCGTCACTATTTACGCAAACGGAAAAGATGGCTTGGCAAAAAAAGACATGGCAGATGAAGCAACAGATCTTATGCCTATCTTAGATGCAATTTTAGAACATGTTCCACCAGCTCCTGCAAATATAGACCTTCCATTTCGCATGCAACCATTTAATCTAGGATATGATAATTACCTAGGGCGTTTAGCTATTGGTCGTGTATATGAAGGAACAGTAAAAGCAGGAAGTAAAGTAATGATTAGAAAACCAGATGGTGAAACACGAACAGGAAGCATTACAAAAATCCAAACATTTAGAGGTATAGTAAAAGAAGACGTAAAAGAAGCTTTCGCTGGAGATTTGGTTATGATTGCTGGAATCCCAGATATCTACATTGGAGAAACAATTTGTGAAAAAGCAGACCAAGAACCATTGCCAGCTATTACTATAGATGAGCCAACTATTTCTATGAACTTGCTTGTAAATAGTTCACCATTTGCAGGACGTGATGGAAAATTTGTTACTACTCGTCAGATAAAAGAAAGACTAGAAAAAGAATTAGAAGTAAATGTAGGATTGAAAATTAATTTTGATGCTATAGATTACTATAAAATATATGGTCGTGGAGAAATGCATATCGCAGTATTGCTAGAAAATATGCGTCGTGAAGGATTTGAAATGCAAGTATCTCAACCACAAGTTATTATAAAAGAAGTGGATGGAAAAAAACACGAGCCATTTGAAGAAGTAACAGTAGATGTACCAGATGCATCTGCAGGAGTAGTAATAGAAAAATTAGGAAAAAGAAAAGGAATTACTACAAACATGATGACAAAAGATGGTCAAACTCGTATTATGTTTGAAATTCCATCTCGTGGACTTCTAGGATATCGTGGACAATTTGTCATGGATACAAAAGGGGAAGGAATTCTCTGTAGTCAAGTATTGGGATTTAAACCGTATGCTGGAGAAATTAAAAAGAGAAGTGTAGGGTCTATGATTTCTGGAGAAACAGGAAAAGCACTTGGATATTCACTTGCAAATTTGCAAGATCGTGGTGTCTTATATATAGGACCAAATACAGAGGTATATACTGGAATGGTTATAGGAAATACTGCAAAAGGTGAGGATATGAGTGTAAATGCTATCAAAGGAAAGCAACTTACAAACATGCGTGCAAGTGGTGCAGACGATGCATTGAATCTTACTCCACCTATTTTAGTTACACTTGAGCGTGGACTTGAAATTATTGCAAATGATGAGTATCTAGAAATCACACCAAATAATATTCGTATTAGGAAGCAACTTCTTACAGAAAATGAAAGAAAAAGAGCAGGACGAAAAGCGTAAGAATACATAATAGACCTGTTGCATAATAAGCATCTGCTGCAATTTCCATATATTTGGACAGCTTTCATAAAATTTTCCTCTACGTAGCATGGCTATGTATCAAAAAATATTTATAAAATCTGCCTCAAAATCTGAAAATTTCGCAACGAAGCTTATTATGCAACAGGTCTAATAAATAAAAAATCATCTTGATAAATTCAAGATGATTTTTTTATCTATCTATAAATATGTTGTAGCATATCTTGTTTGGATTGTTCAATCACTTCTTGAAATATAGATTCTATAATATGTATATCTATATGATATTTGTTAGCCAAATGTTTACGCAGTTGTTTCATTTCTTCTTCTCTGGGGATATCCACAATGGGAAGGCCAATTTTTTGTTTTGATTGACCAATATTTCGAGTAGTTTGAAAACGTTTAGCTAGAAGAGAAATTATTTTTTTATCTATTGAGTTAATCTTCTTGCGCATAGATGCAATGTCTTTTTTCATAATTATATATCAATGGACAGTAATAGTAATATCTTCCTCTCCATCTGTATCTGTGTATATGGTTTTCATAGAAAAAAATCTGTCCTCATCCATCAACGGGAGAAAACGACGATTATCTTCCCAAAGGTTTAAATCTAGGAGTTCTTCATCTGGAATCCACGAAAGTGTTCCTTCTGCACATGTGCTTAATTCTCCTGTGTAGTCACATGCACTAAATATAAAAATCATCCAATCTTTCCCTTTGAAATTTAGAGACGTGAGTAGTCCGCTCAATTTTGGATTTTCAATCTCTAGTCCAGTTTCTTCTTTTACCTCTCTTATAATACATTCTTCTGGCGATTCTCCCGGTTCAAATTTTCCTCCAAGTCCTACCCATTTTCCTTCATGAATATCTCCTTTACGTGTATTTCTGTGTATCATGAGTGTTTTTCCATCCTTTTTTATGTAGCAGACTGTTGCGAGTTTCATATAATGGGTACTTTATTAATGCTCTAGAGCCTATAATAGCAAGTTTGTGCTTCCTTTGCAATCGTATTGCAAAAATAGCCTAAATTATGCTATATTTAGACAAAACTATCCTATGAAAAAAGATACGCTCACAGCAAGACTTTCTCAATTACCAAGTAGCCCAGGGATCTACTTATTTTTTAATATCAAAAGAGAACTAATTTATGTAGGAAAAGCAACTTCTCTAAATAATAGAGTGAAGAGTTATTTTCGTGGTGCACGGACAAGTCGCCCCATAGAACAGATGATTCATACCGTAGAGGATATAAAATGGATAGAAACAGATTCTGTATTGGAAGCAATTATATTAGAAGGAACATATATAAAAAAATACCGCCCAAAGTATAATATAGATTGGAAAGACGATAAAAGCTGGAACTATATTGTTATTACAAATGACACATATCCACGAGTACTTACTATTCGTCAGCATGAGCTAGACGCTATCACACATGAATTCAAATATGTATTTGGGCCGTTTCCAGGATTAAATACAAAAGCAACTATGAGATTATTATCTCAATTATTTTATATATCTTCTTGTACCCCAAAAGCAAAACGACCTTGCCTTTATTATCAGATGGGGCAGTGCCTAGGCGTGTGTACTGGAAATATTAGCGCAACAGAATATAAGAGAAAAGTAATACAGCCATTGATTGCTTTTTTAAAGGGAGGAAAAAAAAGAGTTCTCTCTACATTGAAACGGAGAATGAAAAAAGCCTCAAAAGAACATGATTTTGAAGAAGCGGCTAGACTGAGAGATCAAATAAATAAATTACAGAGAATACATGATATTGCATTATTAAATAAAAGTTTCATATCTGACATCTCTGAGAAAAAAGATACAAACAGAAATAGAATAGAAGGATACGATATTTCGAATCTAGGAGCTACAGGAAAAGTAGGATCTATGGTAGTAGCCGAATATGGGGAGCAAAAGAAAAGTGATTATAGAAAATTTAAAATAAAAACAGTAAAAGGACAAAGTGATGTAGATTGTTTAGATGAAGTAATAAGAAGAAGGCTAAAACATTCGGAATGGCCATTTCCTGCGTTATTTCTTATAGATGGTGGAAAGCCACAAGTAAATCGTGTCGTGCGTATATTAAAAGAAAAAGGGATTGCTATTCCAGTCGTAGGAATTGCAAAAGGAAAAGAAAGGAAAAAGAATGAATTTATAGTAGGGGAGGGAGTGGGCGCAAAGAAAATTCATTGGATAGAACGGCATAAGGTGCTCTTGACACAAGTCAGAGACGAAGCACACAGATTTGCTATTTCTTATCAGAGAAAATTAAGGAAAATAAAATAATAATATATGTGGTTTAAAAATATTTTAGATAACAATAAAAAAATCCTTGCACTTGCCCCTATGGCAGACATGACAGACTCACCATTTTGCCAAACAGTAAAGCATATTGGTGGGTGTGATATTGTATTTAGAGAAATGGTATCTAGTGAAGCTATTGTTCGAGAGAATGAAAAGACACTCTACATGACAGATATAGAAAAAAGTGAACGCCCTATTGTCCAGCAAATATTTGGCGCAGACCCAAAAATAATGGCACATGCCGCAGCATTAATTGTAGAGAGAACAGCACCAGATGGTATTGATATAAATATGGGATGCCCTGTCCATAAAATTACGAGCAATTTTAATGGATGCGCCCTTATGAAAGATCCAGATAATGCTGCTGCAATTGTTCAGGAAGTAAAACGAGCAATAGGGGACACCCCATTATCTGTAAAAATCCGTCTGGGGTGGAATGATCCAGATACATTTAAAGAATTTATACCAGTACTAGAAGATGCTGGGGCAGAGCTTATCACTGTACATGGAAGAACGAGATCAGATGGATATAGTGGGCAAGCAGACTGGCAACGTATAGCAGAAGCAAAACGTATTGCCACTGTACCACTTCTGGCAAATGGAGATATTTCTACCCCTGATCTTGTTTCAAAAGCGCTCGATGTTACAGGTGCAGATGGAGTTATGATAGGACGTGGGGCACTTGGGAATCCATGGTTTTTTTCATTGGCGAGTGCTTGTAAAAGTAATGATAGTATTTCATGGGAAGAACGAATAAAGATTATCATGTATCATCTAGATCTACATCTAGCGCATTATGGAGAAAAGGCGATAGTGACATTTAGAAAACATATTGGATGGTATTTGAAAACACAATCACTTGGACGAGTGGTTCCTGGTATAAAACAATGGCGTATGAAATTGGTGCAGGTTTCTTCTAGGGAGGAAGTGGCGGAGTGTCTGTGGGAGATGAAAGTACTGCTACTTGAAAATAGAGAACCTTTAGGGTAAGATACATTCATATATGTCAGACATCCCAGATATAAAAGAAAAAATAGATATTGTGGATCTCATGAGCGAATATTTGCAAGTGAAACCCGCAGGAACATATCATAAAGCATGTTGTCCATTTCATAATGAAAAGACACCGTCTCTTATGATTAGCAGAGAAAGGCAACGGTTCCATTGTTTTGGGTGTAATGCAGATGGAGATATCTTTACCTTTATAGAACATATGGAGGGGATGGAATTTGTGGAAGCATTGAAATATCTGGCAGATAGGGCAGGAGTTCAACTTTCCCAAAGAAAATCAGATCCAAATAAAAATCAAAAAAATAGAATAAAAGATATCAATGCAGCAGCTGCACGGTTTTTTCATCAATTCCTTTTACAAATGCCAGGAGCAAAACCAGCGAGAGAATATATAGCGAATCGTGGATTAAAAGAAGAAACAATTGAATCTTGGCAAATAGGGTTTATATCGGATCAATGGGATTTACTTACAAAATATTTATTAAAAAAAGGACATGCTATTGACGATTTAGTCGCTGCAGGATTAACCATAAAACGAGATAATGCAAACTCAAGTACTGGAAAGGGATTTTATGATAGATTTCGCGGAAGGATTATGTTTCCTATTTGGGATATTCATGGATATGTGGTTGGGTTTACTGGAAGAGTCCTTGTAGAAACAGAAAAATCTGGTGGAAAATATGTGAATACACCTCAGACCATTGTTTATGATAAATCACGAGTTGTGTTTGGATTAAATAAAGCAAAACAATCTATAAAAAAACAAGATCAAATAGTGATGACAGAAGGGCAAATGGATGTTATAGCTTGTCATCAGGCGGGGATGGAGCATGTGGTTGCTAGTAGTGGGACCGCTCTTACAGAGCATCAAGTCGCATTATTAAAAAGATATAGCAGTCATATGCGCATTGCATTTGATGCAGATGATGCAGGGCAAAAGGCTGCAAAGCGGGGGATAGATATTGCCCTAGAAGCGGGGATGAGTGTAAAAGTTATTTGTATTCCAGAAGGTCAAGGAAAAGATCCGGATGAGTGTATAGAGCAAAATAAGGATAATTGGTTTACTGCAGTAGAAAATGCACAAGATGTTATGGATTGGTATATAGATAAAGCATTTGCAGGAAGATCACTTACAGATCCAAAGGAAAAACAAGCCATAGCAGAAGAAATTTTACCAGAGATTGCTCGTGTACCATTTGCCATAGAAAAAGATCATTGGTTGCAAATTGTGGCAGATAAGCTGGGAGTAGAGAGTAGGGTATTACGAGAGGATATGGCAAGGATAAAGAAGCAAACACCAGAAAAAAAACAACAAATAGTGAAAAAAGAGGTAAAATCAGTGAATACTGAGCAAAAGACAGCAGTACCTACTTCACGAGTTTTACAGATAGCGGAACAGTTTTTTTGCCTTATTTTAGCAAAGAATATAGAAGGAGCACCTCAATTATTTGATGAAATTGCTCCTGTATTATCCAACCACCCTCTTTACGAACCGCTAAAAAACACGTATAATGCTGGGAGAGATATAGAGGCATTGCGTGCATCTGTTTCTTTAGATACGCAGGTGATGATAGATAATTTACTTATGCAAGCTGAATTAACGTTTTTATCTTTATCAGATAAAGAGGCGCAGAAAGAAGCAAGTAATTTGGCTACACAGGTAGTGCATATTTGGAAAAAAGAACAGCGTACCACTTTACAACAACAAATAGAGGTTGCAGAAAAAGTAGGAAATATAGAACAAGTGAATACTTTATTAAAACAATATCAACAATTAGGCTAATAAGTCTTTTTATATATTTATTTGGGTAATACATTTACCATGCCACGTAAAAAAGTGACAACTAAAAAAAGTGCGCCTAAAAAACGTACAACAAAGAAAACAGCAGTGAAAAAAACTGCTGTAAAAAAACGCAGTGTTAGCGCTAAAAAACCTAGTACAAAAAAAGTAAAAGGTACAGCGAAAAAAATAACTAAAACAACTGCAAAGAAAAAAGTAGCCGTTAAAAAAAAGACAAAGACAATTAAAAAAACAACACCAAAACAAAAAGAACTGAAAACAAAGAAAAAGAAGAAACAAGTATTTGCTTCACTAAAAGAACCATTTGATTACCCTACAAAAGAACAAATTAATAAACTTCTCCAAAAAGGGCGTGGTCGTGGATTTCTTACAGAATCAGAAATATTTTATACATTTACAAGATTAGAAGAATATACACATTATTACGATGGATTTCTTGATCTGCTTGATGCAAATAGTGTAGGAGTTGTGGAACAAAAAGCCACAGGATTACTAGGAGCGCAAGTAGAAAGAAAAGAAATTCTTACTTTTGTCCAAGGAGAACAACCAGATGTAAGCAGTGGTTCATTTGATCTTGCAAAGATTTCTCAAGATTCTATTCAAATGTATTTGCGTGAAATTGGGAAAATTCCATTATTAAAAGCAGAAGAAGAAGTCACATTGGCAAAAGCAAAAGAACGTGGTGACAAGTTATCTGAACAGAAAATGGTAGAAGCAAATTTACGTTTAGTTGTATCTATTGCAAAGAAATTTGTAGGAAAACAATTGACCTTACTTGATTTAATTCAAGAAGGGAATATTGGATTGTTCCGTGCTGTGAGAAAGTTTGATTATAGAAAAGGATATAAATTTTCAACCTATGCTACATGGTGGATTCGTCAAGCAATTACTCGTGCGCTAGCAGATCAATCTAGAACTATCCGTATTCCGGTGCACATGGTAGAGACGATCAATAGATTTAAACAAATTCAAAGACGACTTTTACAAGATCTTGGGCGTGATCCTACTCCAGAGGAATTGGCAGCAGAAATGGGAGAAGAATTACCAAAGGTTAAGCAAATTATAAAAATTTCTCAAGAAACTATTTCACTGGAAACATCTGTAGGTGATGATGACGATGATGATTCACCATTGTCTGATTTTATTGAAGATGTAAAAAATGTAAGTCCATCTCAGGTAGCGGGTGTAGAGTTATTGAGAGAATATATCAATGAAGCGATTACACAATTATCTGAACGTGAACAAAAGATTTTAGAAATGCGTTTTGGGCTTTGTGATGGAGTGACGCATACGTTAGAAGAAGTTGGACGTGAGTTTGATGTTACTCGTGAACGTATTCGTCAGATTGAAGCAAAAGCGTTGGAAAAGATAAAAAAATTCCAAGTGATTACAAAGTTACGAGATTATTAAAGAACAATATATCTTAAAAGAATCCAAGTGAATAACTTGGGTTCTTTTTAATTTTGTTCGTACAATATATCTATTTTTTCTCTGCATGATTGCTTCTTAAAACGTTTCTGTTTCGTGACTAAACATATCCGTTCAAAAATAAATATATTGTACTCTCATGTATTATTTAAAAAATTATGAGAGACTTACATTTTTTATAGATTATATGGTATAATATAATTACTATGGCATTATTTCAAAAAACTGAAGGAAGTGTGGGAGTAGACATTGGTGCGCATGGCATCAAATTAGTTGAACTTCACAAGGCAAAAGGCCGCCCACAACTCTGGACTTACGCAATGGTAAAAGAATCTATTCCTATTCATCAGGTGTCTGTTTTTGATAACCAAACTCCTATAGAAATAGGAGCCAGAAGTAAAGATCTAGAGCCTCCTAAATTTGATGTGATGGCACAGGTAGATCATTATGCGTCATTGCTTTCTCTGGCAGTAAAACAAGCAAAAGTAACCACACGTAGAGTGACTGCTAGTTTGCCAGTATCTCAAGTATTTCATACATTGATTACTTTACCAATGGTGCCTGAAAAAGAAATAGAGTATCATGTGCGTGCAAAGGTAGCAAAAATGCTTCCACAACCTATAGAAGAAATGCAAGTAGTACAACAAGTGGTAAATAATGAAACAATGAAGCAAGATAATTATCTACGCATTTTAGTCACTGCTGCCCCAAAGAAATTAATTACATTTTATACGCGTATTTTTCAGAAAGCAGGATTGCAGTTAGAAGAATTAGAAACAGAGGCATTTGCATTGGAACGTTCACTTATAGGAAATGATAAAGCAACTGTCATGCTAGTAGATATTGGAGTTGAAAGAACAAATCTATTTATTGTAGATGGTGGTGTTCCTATTACTCATAGAAGTATTCATATAGGTGGAAAGCAATTTGACCGTGTGGTGCAAGAATATTTAGGGGTAGAAGATGTATATGTAGAGCAAATAAAAAAAGACATGTCATCATATAATAAAGTTATTGTACCGGAATTATTTGAAAGTGTTATGGCTCCTATATTAAAAGAAATAGAATATAGCATGGATATGTTTTTACACCAGACAGGAAATGAAAAAAAACGTGTAGAAAAGATTATGTTAACTGGTGGTGGTTGTCTTGCAAATCCGGTAAGTTATATGATAAAGCAAGCATTTTCATTAAATGTATTTGTAGGAGATCCTTGGGCACGAGTTGTCTACCAACAGGGGCTTAAGAAAATACTTGATAGTATAGGGCCGAGAATGTCAGTGAGTATTGGTTTAGCCATGCGCCATATTGGATAAGTATATTTGTCTTTTATATATAAAATAGTGTATAATAGATTTATAATAAAGTAATTTGTTTAATTTTTTAACCTATGTCAGAAAAACAGATTCTCGTTCTATTGGTAGAAGATGATACATTCCTCGCCAATATTTATAAAACAAAATTTGAAATGGAAGGGTTTAAAGTTATTGTTGCAGAAAATGGTGAGTTAGGATTGAAAGAAGCAAAAAAGAAAAAACCTAATATTATATTACTTGATATCTTATTACCAAAGATGGATGGATTTACTGTTTTAGAGCATTTGAAAGAAGAAGATGATTTAAAAGAGATTCCTGTAATATTACTAACAAACTTAGGACAAAAAGACGATGTAGAAAAAGGATTAGCGCTTGGCGCAATAGATTATTTAATCAAGGCACATTTTAAACCATCTGAAACAGTAGGAAAAGTAAAGAAAGCACTGGACATGTCCTAATCAACTATAGCATTAATATACTTATGTATAAAAAACATAGCGGAGAGGGGGTGAGACACGTATGAATAAAAAAGGTTTTACTTTAATCGAGTTGCTTGTTGTAATTGCCATTATTGGTTTATTATCAACACTTGCAGTTGTGGCATTGGGATCTGCCCGTGAAAAGGCACGAGATTCAAAACGATTATCAGATTTGAAACAAATGCAAACAGCGCTTGAACTATATTACACAGATGTAGGATCATACCCAACAGCTGCGGCTGGTGTGGTACTTGGTGTAGAAGCAAATGATACTGTTTGTTTAGATCAAGATGGTGATTTTGAAGATAGAGCAGCTTGTGCGGCTGATGCATATATGGCATTGGTACCTGCTGATCCAGGATCTACTAGTTACACATATACATCTGCTGCTGGAGCTACATATGCAGTTGTGGCTACATTAGAAGGTACTATGAGTAGTTTAGGCCCAGGTAACGTAACTCTCAGCCCGTCAGGAATCCAATAATATCTTGTCGTGGTTATAGAAACACTCACTTTTGTGAGTGTTTTTTTTTATGAATGTGTTATAATAGTAGAGGTGTTTAATCTGGGATATAGTTTTGTGAATTTTTGAAAAATAGATATTCGTACAATATATTTATTTTTTCACTGCATGATTGCTTCTTGAAACGTTCCTTTTACGGAACTAAACATATCCGTTCAAAAACAAATATATTGTACTCATCGTAATAATTTGAAAGAATTTGTTTAATATTAATATTTATATGATACATATCCTCATATTGTTTATTATTGGTGTATTGCTAGGTAGTTTTCTCAATGCATGGATCTGGAGGACAAGAGAAAAAAAGTCTATTGTGCGTGGTAGGTCTATTTGTCCTTTATGTGGAGCAAGTATTATGTGGTTTGATAATATTCCTGTGATAAGTTTTTTGATTCTCGCTGGAAAATGTAGGGCGTGTAAAAAACCAATTGCTTTACGCTATCCTATAGTAGAATTATTTGTAGGAATTGTATTTGCATATACTTATTGGAAACATGGGATGATATCGTTGGAGCTTATCCGTGATCTTTTTATTATATTTTTTCTTACCTTTGTTTTTGTTTATGATTTATTCTATAAAGAAATTTGGGATCGTGCCAGTACTATTCCTGCAATTATCCTTGCATTGTTTACGTTAATATATGGATGGATGGCGTGGCAATCTATGCTTATTGGGGCTTTGGTTGGAGCTGGATTTTTTTTATTACAATTTGTCATTTCAAAAGGAAAATGGATTGGAGGAGGGGATATTCGATTGGGATTATTTATGGGAGTTATTTTAGGATGGCCACATATTTTAGTAGCACTTATGATTGCATATGTTGTAGGTGCTGTGATAAGTATAATACTTATGGCATTAAAAAAGAAAACATTGGCGAGTGAAACTCCATTTGGTACGTATCTAGCATTTGCTACCGTTCTGACTATGTTTTGGGGAGAGCAAATTATGAGTTGGTATATTGGGTTGTTATAATAGTATATGAATAATATAAAAGAAAAAATACAAAATTTAAGAAAACAAATAGATGAACTCAGGTACAAATACCATGTACTTAACGATCCAGAAGTAACGGATGCTATGTATCAGGGACTTATGGATGAGCTTATCAAACTGGAAGAAGAGTATCCAGAATATAAAACAGCAGATTCTCCTACACAAAGAGTAGCAGGGGCTGTTTTAGATTCATTTGAAAAAGTTCCGCATAGTGTACAACAATGGTCTTTTGGGGATGCATTTAATGAAGAAGATTTGAAAAATTGGGAAGAGAGAAATATTCGTATTTTAGAAAAAGAATTAGGTCATGTTCCTGAAGATTTAGATTATACGGTTGAGTTAAAAATTGATGGGCTTCATGCAGTGTTAACTTATAAAAAAGGGTTATTAGAAGTAGCGGCAACTCGTGGAGATGGAAAAGTCGGAGAAAATATAACAGAGCATATAAAAATGATGCCAACGGTTCCTATCCGCCTTTCCGAAGATGTAGATATAATCGTAGAGGGAGAAATCTGGATGAATGAAGAAATCATGAAAGAACTAAATAAAAAGCGCGCTAAAGAAGAAAAACCTCTTTTTGCAAATCCAAGAAACGCTGCAGCAGGAACTGTTCGTCAATTGGATTCAAACATGGTAAAAGAAAGAAAGCTTGCTTGTACGGTTTATGATATTTCTAAGTATGATGAATCTCAAGATTCGAATGTGGATATTACTTCACAAGCAGTAGAATTAAAAAGTCTTGAAAATTTAGGTTTTCTTACGGATCATCATTGGAAAGTGTGTAAAAATGTTTCTGAGATCATTGCGTTTTATGATACATGGACAGGGAAGCAACGAAGCTTGGATTTTTGGATTGATGGGCTGGTAGTAAAGGTAAATAAAAAGAAGTATCAAGATATATTGGGGTATACAGGAAAATCTCCACGTTGGGGGATTGCCATGAAATTTCCAGCAGAGCAGGGGACAACACGCATTAAAGATATTTATGTGCAAGTAGGGCGTACAGGTGCGCTAACTCCTGTAGCACATATGGATCCTGTAGCACTTGCGGGAACCACGGTTACTCATGCGACATTACATAATTTTGAAGAGATTTCACGTTTGGATGTGCGAGTAGGAGATGTGGTTGTGGTAGAAAAGGCAGGAGACATTATCCCAAAAGTAGTTCGAGTGCTCACAAAAATGCGTACAGGAGAAGAAAAGAAAATTGAAGCTCCAGAGATTTGTCCAATTTGTCATGCAGAAGTATCTCAAAGAGAAATTCAAGGTAAAAAAGAAAAATCAGTCGCATACTTTTGTACAAATAAAAAATGTTTTTCTAAAGAGTTGAAAAATATTATTCATTTTGTTTCTAAAAAAGCTTTTAATATAGATGGATTTGGGAAAAGAATTGTAGAACAGTTTCTCGAGTTGGGACTTATAAAAAACATAGCAGATATATTTACCTTATCAGAAGGAGATATTTCAGTTCTTGAAGGATTTGGAGAAAAATCTGCTATAAAACTTATTTCAGCAATAAAAAAAGCAAGACAAGTTGCTTTTGATAAATTTTTATTTTCACTTGGGATTCATCATGTAGGAGAAGAAAGTGCAGTGCTTCTTGCAAATACTTTTGAAAATATAGAAGCCTTGCAGATTGCTAGTCAAGAAGAAATTGAAGAAATAAATGAACTAGGGCCAAAGATGGCAGAATCACTTTTTCAATATTTTCGAGATGAAGAAAATGTAGAACTTCTAAAAGAATTGTTTGAAAATGGAGTAGAAATTGTTTATGAAAAGAAAAAAGAAAAAGGGGAGCTTCCTTTTGAAGGAAAAACTTTTGTCATCACAGGAACGCTTGAAGGAATGAGTAGAGATGAAGTAAAAGAAAAAATCAGAACTTATGGCGGAAGCATTTCTTCTTCTGTGAGTAAAAAGACAGATTATTTACTTGCAGGAGAGAGTGCTGGGAGTAAATTGGAGAAGGCGAAGAAGCTTGGGGTTGCGGTTGTGGGGTTGGAAATTTTTGGTGTATAATAAAAATATTGGAGTATGTTTAATCATGTATATCTATTTATAAATTATTTTTTATGGATTTAAAAAGAAAACAAGATATTCGTAGTTTTTCTATTGAACATGGTCAAGAACGGAGAAATAAAGTTGCTGGAGAGATACGAGAGCAAAGAAAAAAAAATTTTGATAGGAAACAGCAGCTTCATGATGCGATTGAAGAATTATTAGAAAAAATAAAAGAAAAAGAATTAGATGTAGAACAGGTTGTGGAAGAAATTAGTGGGTTTCAGGAATATATTTTAAATATGGAAAGTTTTCTTATTCAAAAATTTCTTAAGTATTTTGAAATAAAGCATATTCAAGAGACTCTTCAAGAGAAAGAGGAACAAAAAAGTGAGTTGGTAGAATCCTATACCCAAATGAAAATGTTATTAGATGAATTGCAGATGCAGAGAGAAAATAGGAGTGAACTTGAGGAAGCAAAAAATATATTAGATAAATTTTATCATGAAGAGAATGAGCGTTGGGGAGAGTATAAAGAAGAAGAAAAAGCAAGGAGTGTAGAAGAAATTATCCGAGAATATGATAATTTTTTTGTCCATGGAATTAATCCAAAATATGTTCCATTACTTAATTCTATGTTAAATAGAGGAGTGGAATGGCAAAAAAAATTAAGAATTCTTTTAAGTTTAGAGCCATCATTATCCACATCTACGATAGAAAGTGGGGATGATTATACAAATATATGGTCTCGTATGGGTGTTGTTTTAAATGGAGGGCGTGTTGCAGGAGCACACCCGTTAGATGCTGGGACACAGGCAACTTCGTTAAATAATAGAATTGGGATTACAGGGAATAGTGCAGATATTGAAAAAGATATCAAACGAGCTATTTCTGAAAAAAATAGATATAATGAATTCGTATTAGAGCAACCACAAGTAGCAGGTTTTTATGTTTGTATAGAAGATATAGGTGGTGAACAAAAGGATCTAGTCGATTTTTCTGAAATTTATTTAGAAACACAAGAGCTTGATATGCCTTTATTTGTATTAGAACATGGTGAAATGTATGAGGCTATATATGATGAACAAAGCAATAGGCTTACCCCGGGGAAAAAAGTTTCTCCACAAGAAATGCTTACTACTCAATATGATTTATCTGAAGATAGAAGAAATGAATTAGTAGATGAAATTCTCACAGATTCTCCATTTAAGATTAAATCTCCTGAACTACAGTATATTGATAGTCGTTCGACAGGTCAGCAAACATATTTAGAACTTTTACAACCAAAAGATGGTAATGAAGTTGTATATGAACAAGATAAAAGAAATGTTGGAACAGCTCGTTTAGAACAAGGAGATTCTTTAACATTGATATCAAAGGTAGAAGGTCCTTCAGAGGTAGTAAGATATTTTTCCCAAGATGGAAAAATAATAAGAGAACGAGTGTATAGAGGGAAGGAGGAGGCTATTATTGACATACTTGATAGGAAAGAATCTTTATCTAGTGTAAAATTAGGTATTTTTTTTATAGAGCCTTTTGAAAGAGGATTGAAAACAACGGATGATTATTTACAAGGGATGAGAGAAAAATTAATAGAGCTAAGAAAAGAAATAGAGGAAGAGGATGAAGATGCATTTAGAAAAAAATTATTGGGAATGTATGCTTTTCATATTTATGGATTTATGGAAGAAGCCAAAAAACATAGCGATGAAGATGCTGTCCAAAAGGCCTTTGTTCTTGCTAATGAATTTTTTTCTGGAGAATATTATAACGAAATAATAGCAAGAAGGATAGATGATAAAGGACGATTTAAAATAACAAAAGATGAAATAGAATAGTTTAGAGCCTAAACATATATAAAACACTTGCAAATTCAGTTAAAAACAAGGTAGAATACGTATATTACAAGAAATTAAAGATTTTTTATGAGTATTACTATTTCAGACATAGAGCATATCGCAATGCTCGCTCGAATTTCCCTTACAGAAGAGGAAAAAACACAGTATATGGGGCAGTTGAATGTTATCTTTGATATGATGGAACAGTTGGAAGAAGTAGATACCAGCGATGTAGAAGAAACGTGTCAGGTAACAGGATTGGAAGATGTCGTGAGAGAGGATATTGTTATAGATTATCCAGAGGAGGACAAACAAGCATTACGTGAACAGTTCCCAGATAAATTAGGAGCACTCTTGAAGGTGGCTCGTGTTTTTAATCGTTAAATATGTTACATAAATTAACTATAACAGATGCTTCAAAAGGCTTGGCAAAAAAAGAATTTTCTTCAGTAGAGCTTACGCAGGCATGTTTAGATAGAATTGAAAAAAGAAATGATGATATAAATGCATATATTACTGTAACGGCAGATCATGCAATTGCGACTGCAAAAAAAGCAGATGCTCGTATTGCAAAAGGGGAGCACACCGCATTGACGGGGATCCCATATTCAGTAAAAGATGCTATATGTACAAAAGGAATCCGCTCTACAGGAGCTGGACAAATCTTAGACAACTATGTACCACCGTTTAGTGCGACTGTGATAGAAAAAATAGAAAAAGAAGGCGCTGTACTTGTAGGGAAAACAAATTGTGATGCATTTGGTCATGGGGCAAGTAATGAGCATTCTATGTATGGGCCAGTAAAACATCCATTAGATCAAACAAAAGTGGCAGGTGGATCTTCTGGTGGCTCTGCGGCATCTGTAGCAGATGACCAGTGTCTATTTTCTATAGGAGAAGACACGGGTGGATCTATTCGTCAGCCTGCATCATTTTGTGGTATTGCAGGATTGCGTACGAGTTATGGGAGGAATTCTCGTTATGGTATTATGCCTATGGCAAGTTCGCTCGATACGGTAGGACCTATGGCAAAAACATCAGAAGACATTGCTTTTGTGTTAGAAGCTATGGCAGGGCATGATAAAAAAGATGCCACCACTATGGTAGATGCAGTGCCAAAATATTCACAATTATTATCCGCAGATGTAAAAGGGTTACGTGTGGGAGTTCCAAAAGAATATTTTCAATTAGATGGTTTAGAAGAAGAAGTAAAAGTAGCAATAGAAGGACAAATTGAAGCATTGAAAAACATGGGGTGTGAAATAACAGAAGTAAGTCTACCTCATACAAAATATGCTATTCCTGTCTATTATATTATTGTTCCCAGTGAGGATAGTTCAAATTTGGCTCGCTTGGATGGGATTCGTTATGGTGTGCGTGCAGAGGGGGAAGAGTTATTTGATATGTATGCCAATTCTCGTGCTGCAGGATTCCCAGAGGAAGTAAAGCGTCGTATTATGGTAGGAACGTATGCGTTGTCAGCGGGCTATTATGATGCATATTATAGAAAGGCGCAGAAAGTGCGCACGTTAATTCGTCAAGATTTTGATCGTGTATTTGATATGGTAGATATATTGGTTACGCCTACTTCTCCGTATCCTGCATTTGATATTGGTGGAAAAAAGGATGATGTACTGGCTATGTATTTAGCAGATGTATTTGCGGCTCCTGCAGCAGTAGCTGGAATGCCGGCTTTATCTGTGCCAGCGGGGAATACAAAGGATGGTTTGCCTATAGGGTTGCAGATAATTGGGGCGAGATTATCAGAAGATTTATTATTGCGTGTAGGACATCATTTAGAAAAAAAATAAATATTTGGGATAGTTCGTATAATATATCTATTTTTTCTCTGCATGATTGCTTCTTAAAACGTTCTTTTTACGGAAATAAACATATCCGTTCAAAAATAAATATATTGGACTCGCTATATAGTTTCAAAAATAATTAATTAGATATTAATCTTATGAAAGAAGAAACAATAAAAAAGATAAAAAAAGAAGAAGAAAAAGATTATACGTACCATGTAAATGAAACAGGGGATTATAGAGAGGCATGGCGTGTGTTTAGGATTATGGCGGAGTTTGTGGATGGGTATAATTTTTTAAATAGTTTAAAAAACGAGGTTACTATTTTAGGATCTGCACGTTTAGATCCTAGACATAAATATACAAAGATGGCTCGTGCGTTTGGGAAGTTGTTGGCAGAAAATGGATATACAACTATTACTGGTGGAGGCCCTGGGATTATGGAAGCCGCTAACCATGGGGCTTTTGAAGGAAAGGGTGTTTCTGTAGGATTGAATATTCAGCTTCCATTTGAACAGCGTATTAATCCTTATGTCAATAAGTCTACTGCGTTTTATTATTTTTTTACAAGAAAAGTAATGCTTACTTCTCCCGCACATGCATTTGTTTATTTCCCTGGTGGATTTGGAACATTTGATGAATTTTTTGAAGTAGTAGATCATATAGAGTTAGGAAAGATGTGTGGAGTTCCAATTATCTTGGTTGGAAAAGAATTCTGGGAACCATTATTAGAATTAATAAATAAACCATGTGTAGGAGTGGGGGCTATGGCAGAAGAAGAATCAAAAGATTGGCATGTGGTAGATAGTGCAGAAGAAGCAATGGCTGTTATAGAAAAATCAAAAGGAGCTAAGCATACATGTGAATTGAGCCCTATGGATTTTCATCATGGGAAAAAAGTAGATTGGCGTGTATTTAGAATTATGGCGGAATTGGTAGAAGGATTTGAATTTTTAACTGGACTAGTAGAAGATGTAACAGTCCTTGGAACAAAAGATATTAAAAAGGATAGCCCATATTATATGGCTGCGCAGAAATTAGGGAAACAATTGGCGCAGAGTGGATATGCTGTAGTGACTGGTGGCGCAGAGGGAGTAGCAGAGGCTGCAAATAAAGGTGCTTCAGAGGTAAAAGGGGCTCAGTCAATTGGTATTGGTATGGAAGTGCGTGGAAAGGCTCGTATGAATGAGTTTGTCAATAAATCGATCATGTTTAGTTTCCCATTTACTAGAAAGTTAATTGTCACTGCTCCATCAAAAGGGTTCGTGTTTTTCCCTGGTGGATTAGGAACTATGCATCAATTATTTGAGATTTTAACACTTATTCAAACAGGAAAAATGCCACGTATTCCTATTGTCTTATATAATAGTGAATTCTGGAAACCTATTGAAGATTATATAAAGAAAGTGATAGTAGGTAAGTATAAGACTATTTCAAAGAAAGATTTGGATTTATTCCAGATTGTAGATGATATAGATGAGGTGGTTAGTATTATAGATACGTTTAGGAAGAAGTAGGATAGACTAGGGAATCTTTGATTCCCTCATGGAAAGATGGCAGAGTGGTTGAATGCGCAGCCTTGGAAAGGCTGTGTACGGGAAACCGTACCACGGGTTCGAATCCCGTTCTTTCCGCATAAATAATTTCTTTAAGATCTGAAAAATATTAAGTAGGATCTTTTTATAGAAGAAATATAACATATGCATCACATAATATTCTACGGTTCATATCTTGCAATTCCATTTTTTATATACTTGATATTTCTTTTAGTAAAGAAAAAAGAAAAAGTTTATAAAAACAAGGTATTATTTGTATTGATTATTTTAGCATTGATAACTACGGTATCATTTTTATA
>JABIGQ010000039.1 GCA_018650085.1 Candidatus Magasanikiibacteriota bacterium
AGTGATTTCATGCCCCGCTCTGTCTGTGGCAATGACTTTTATATCTTTATGTCGTTTTACTTTTCCATATGTCTTTGGTACAGAGAGACAGCCTTCTGTATCCCATGCTTTTTTTCTACTAATAGGCTCCCAACGTGGATTTATAAGCGCTATATTTTCTTGTGGGAGTTTATGTTTTTTAAAAGCGTCTTTCCCCATGACAAATAAACGTATGTTTTCTCCAACTTGAGGTGCTGCTAGCCCAATCCCGTCATCGGAGTACATAGTGTCTATCATATTATCTATGAGTTTTTGTGTTTTTTCTTTTAATAATTCAATAGAAGGGATCTTTTCTGATACTTCTATAAGAATATTGTTTGGATGTGTAATAATAGGTAAAATCATATAAGCATATTATAGCAGAGTGTAGGTAATTTTTCAAGAGAATCTTGCTTGTTTTTATGCAGTGAATGGTGTATGCTAATTTATAGATATAAGATGTAACTTTATTCAATGTAAACAATAGATTTATGTTATTTAATTTTAAAAGTTCAACAAAACTTGGCGTTGAAAAATTCTTTTTACATTCAATTGTATTTTATTTAGGAATATTATCTCCTGGGATAGCTTTTTTGTTTATGGGATTGGGGGTTCCTGCATATCAGGAAGATGCTATTTTTGGTGTATATTCTTTTTTAATAAGGACTTATTATGTTTTTGCCCCTATAATTTTTATGGCGACATTAAGTTTTTTTATTATATTTGTATTAAATAAAACTAAAAGGATTTATAAGTGGCAAGTAATAAGTCTTTGGGCTGGTTTTTTTGCAGCTATATTTGGGTTAATATCTGGTTTTTTGTGGCAAGGTACAGGAATGATATCTTATTTAATATTTTTTTGGACTCCAGTGGGGGCTCCTTGGATAACCCCAGTTATTTATTGGCTCGCTGCAAGAAAGGCTCAAAAAATGTATGCTAATAAAAATGATAAATCTGTAATTTATGGTGCTTTGATAAATATTCCTTTTGTATACGCTGCTATGATCTGGGCACATAAAATACAAGAGAACACGCCACATTTAGCAGGAGACAGATGTTTTGTAGTAACAGCTACACAAGATGTGCCTTCTATATTTGCAGATAAGATAATGTTAAATGGTAATTATGTAACCAAACAATTATTAATAATAAAAGGTGGAGAATTTTTTATAGAAAGAAATTTTCCTTATGTGCATGTTTTATTTAGAAAAGTATATAATAAGATTGGGCCAACTATAGCTAATGCTATTGAAAAATCAACAGTTTTGGTTATTATAGTATATTTTTTATTAAAACCAATAGAATACTTATTTTATTTTTTGTTAAAGCAAAGTAAAAAAACTGAAAACTCGTGATATTTTGTATAAGCACTATAAATGCTTTAGGTAGTGTATATACGTTTAATAAATAAAAGATCTATGGGGCGTGATAAGGATAAAAAGGATATAGAATTAATAGAGGAGTATTTAAAAGGATAATTAATATTACTATGACATTAGAATTTCTTAGACAATTTCGTTTGTATAACTATGCTATTTTTGATTTTGTAGTATCTTTTTTAGGAATATATTTACTATCTCCTTTTTTATCAAAAATGTTTTTGAAAATCAGAATTGATATACCAAAGAAAAATTGGCTATTTTTAACATTACCACTGTCTATTATTATTCATATACTTGTAGGGAATATAACCCCAATGACAAGAGACTTTTTAGATATCCATGGACATTATGTGTTAAAAGTAGTATTATTTGTCTTATTGATTTTAGGGTTAAAGGGTATAAAAATAGTAAATAAAAAACTAATATGATAAAACAAATAGGTTTAGTGAAAGAATTTCATAAAAAATTTAATACTCCAGTGTTGGAAAGTCTATCTTTAATTCCAGAAGACAGATCTTTAAATAGATATAAATTGATGAAAGATGAGGTTGAAGAATATAAAAAGGGGACGGAAGAAAAAAATATTGAAAATATTGCAAAAGAATTAGCAGATGTTTTATATACGGTTTATGGAACTATATTAGAACACGGACTTCAAGATAAAATGGAAGCAGTATTTAAAGAAGTGCATGATTCAAACATGAGTAAAGATTATCATGAATACAAGATGATAAAAGGAGATAATTATTTTAAAGCAAATATCAGTAAAACTTTAAAAAACTAATATGATTTCAATCCAACAAATACAACTACCAATTACTCACATTACTGCTGATTTAGAAAAAAAGATGGCAGATATTTTAGGAGTGCATGTAAACAGAACAAAAGATTATACTATCACAAAGCGTGCAATAGACTCTAGAAAAAAACGAGAGATGATATATTTGGTTTATTCTGTGGATGTAGAGATAGATGATGAAGAAGCAGTATTAAAAAATAGAGCAGTGATGAAGAATAAAAAACATCATAGGATAGAGATAAAAGAAACGTATGAGTATGAGATTCCAGATATTGATTTGTCACAAGTAGATAAACGACCAATAATTATAGGTACGGGGCCAAGTGGACTTTTTACAGCATTATTACTCTCAAAGGCAGGAATGAAGCCACTTGTTATAGAACGAGGAGGAAATGTAGATGCACGAGTAAAAGACGTGGAAGATTTTCTAGGAGAAGGAGAATTAAATACATCTTCAAACATCCAATTTGGTGAGGGAGGGGCAGGGACGTTTTCCGATGGAAAATTAAATACACTTATTACCAATCCACGGATTAAATATATTTTTGATGAATTTGTACATGCAGGAGCACCGACAAGTATTTTATGGGATGCAAAGCCTCATATAGGAACAGATAAAATACGAAAAGTAGCAAAAAACATGAGAAAACAAATTATTGAATTAGGAGGAGAATTTCGTTTCAATACTACACTTACAGATATAAAAATCACTGACAATGTAATAACAAGTATTGTGCTTGATGAAGCAGAAGAAATAGAAACAGATACACTTGTTTTAGCTATAGGGTATTCTGCACGTGATACCTATAGAATGCTGTATGAAAAAAAGGTAGATCTAGAACAAAAACAATTTTCAATAGGTGTGCGAATAGAACACAAGGCAGAGATGATAAATAAAGCACAGTATGCGAAGTTTTATGATAATAAGAAATTAGGAAGTGCGAAATATAAGCTGGTAAGTCATAGTAAGGAGAATAGAAGTGTCTATTCATTTTGTATGTGCCCTGGAGGCTATGTCATGCCTTCTACAGCGCAGGATGGGTGCTTGGTTACGAACGGTATGAGTGAATACGCACAAGATGGAGAGAACTCAAATGCGGCACTCTTGGTCAACGTAGGGAAAGAAGATTTCAAATCAGATCATCCACTAGCGGGTATGCAGTTTCAAGAAAAATGGGAGAAAAAAGCATTTGAATTGGGTGGATCAAATTATCATGCGCCAGTTCAGCTGGTAGGAGATTTTCTAGAAAATAAAAAAACTGTTAAAATGAAAAGTATTACTCCTACATATAAACCGGGAGTAACTCCTACGTCATTATCTGAGTGTTTACCAAATTTTGTTGTGGCAAGTATAAAAGAAGCTTTACCACATTTAAATAATAAGATAAAAGGTTTTTCTCATCCAGATGCAGTACTTACTGCTATAGAAAGTAGATCATCATCCCCGCTACGTATTACTCGAGATAAAGAAAGCATGCAATCAACAAATATTGCAGGAATCTATCCAGCGGGTGAAGGGGCAGGCTATGCAGGAGGAATAGTTTCTTCTGCAGTAGATGGATTAAAAGTAGGGGAAGCAATTATTAAAAATTATGTATAATATAAAAATCATATGATGTGGCAAGACATGGTGTTAATGGTAGTAAGTATTGTTTTTTCTGTAGCATTATTTCCTCAAGTATATTATGGATTTAAAGAAAAAAAAGGAGAGATTAAATATTTTACATCTATTCCTACATTTATAGGATTATATGTTATTTGTGGAGTATATTTTTCGCTAGGTTTGTTTTTCTCAGCAGTAATGGCAATAATGACTGGAACACTTTGGTTTATCTTATTTATACAAAGATGGAGATATAATAAATCCTAATTTTATGAAAAAAATAATTGCAATTTACTTTTCAGATTCGGAGCCAATGGGTTATCCATTTCAAAAATCACAATATCTAGAACGGTATCAGGAAATAATGATAGATTTAGAAGATAATGATATAGATGTATATATTGTGCGTGGAGATAGCTATATCTTAGATGGGAAATTTAAAAAAGGGTGGAGATTTGTAAATGGAATATTAGAAGAATCAGATGGAGAAATTCAAGCAGATTTAATTTTTAATCGTGATCATTTAAATACAATTCCACGTATTACAGATTGTCAAATTATTAATCAAGTAGAATTTGATGAATTGTGTATTGATAAGATAAAAACACATGAAGCATTCCCAGATATTTCTCCTAAAACAGGATACATCCATTCATACCAAGCATTTATAGAGCAAATACAAGAGTGGGGGATGGAAGCAGATGATATAATAGTGTTAAAAAAGAATTTTTTATTAGAAGGACGAGGTGTATTTATTCTTCCAATTAAAGAAGTTACAAAAGATTTATATAAAGATTGGGATGATATATTAATTCAAGAATTTTTAGATAGTTCTGCTGGAATTCCTGGAATTGTAGAAGGAATTCACGATTTACGTGTGACAGTTGTAAATGGTAAAGCAATAAACTCATTTGTGCGTACACCAAAAGAGGGGAGCTATGTAGCAAATATTGCTAGGGGCGGAAGTGGTATGGCGCTTGAGATTGAAAAAGTCCCAAGTGAAGTTATTGCATTAATTTCTAAAATAGATAAAAAAATAAATACATATTTCCCAGCTATATATTCTGCAGATTTTATATATTCAGGGAAAGAATATAAATTGTTGGAATTAAATTCACGTCCAGGTGTTCAGCATCGTGATTGGTCTAAAACATATAAAAAGTTTCATGATGCATTGATTGATATGCTTGTGGAAGCAGTAAAAAAATAATTAAGCTCGCAGTATATTACTAGGAGAAGGATCTATGAGCCAGTCACTGGGTACATACGGGTGAAACCAAGCAGAAAGTTGTTCCCAATGTTCTTGTGGCATATGAGCAATAATCGCATACCAATATTGTTTTCTATAATATACAGGATGCAAAGAAAAAGGGCCTTGTAATTTTATAGGCTTTTTTTGTTTTTCAATAATATCAGAAAGAGTATCATATATACGCTTTGCTTCTTTTTTTGCTACGTCTTCATTTATATGACGATACATGTATCGCACCACATATCCATATGGAGGATAGCCAAATTGCTTTCTTGTTTTTAATTCAATATCATAAAAATCTTTTGGGTTTCCAAGTGAAGTAAAGAGAATATGATCTGGATGACGTGTCTGGATAATATAGTTTGCTGTTTTTTCTTTTAGAAAAATAATATCATGAATAAAATGCCAAATACTTTCTTGTGCTCTATATTCTGGTAAAGCAAGTTGTCGATCTATGTCTAAACAAACAATAGTACCTGTTTTCTCCCAGTCCACATAGGACATAGCACGTTTTGTTCCAACTATAACATGTGGTGTATCATAATCAATCTCTGGTGTTTCCTCACCATCTATACGATATACAGGTGTATGTGGTAATAATTTTTTCACAGCTTCTTCTACCAACTGAGTCCCAATTCCACCACGTAATTTAACCATATTTGAATGACAAGAAGGGCATGTATTTTTTATAGGAGCTTTTGTATGACAATAATGACAATGGAGTGCATTGGTAGTTTGATGATAGACCATTGGCAAGCTACACTCTGCACAGGTATGAACAAATCCACAATCTTGGCAGCGAAGAGATGACGCATAACCACGACGATTTAGGAAAAGAAATATATTCTTTTTTTCATCTATTAATCGTTCTTCTACAGATGGTGCAAATGGTCCATAATTCCCAGTAGCATGTGCTCCTCTCATATCTATAATAGTTGGCAAATCAGGTACTATGGGTAGTGTAGTGTCTGTATGATGAGCTACCATATCTATACTAGGGGAGTAAGTCATGAGTGTGAGTGTACATTTTTTTTCACGTGCTATATATGTAGCTATGTCTCTGGCATCAAATCGTGGATTTTGATCCCAATGTTTGTGATCTCCACTATGTACTTTATCGATTATTATTGATGTCATATTATAAAAAGGGAGGAAAATTGCTCCACGAGTTCCTATAATAATATCTACTTCTCCATTTCGTATTTGTATCCAGCGACTAAATTGTTCTTTTGTGGATAATCCACTGTAATAGGTGATTGTTTTTTCTTGTTGTTTTTTATCTAGAAGATTATATACAATATCAAGTGAAGAAACATCTGGAACTAAAATAAGTGTTTGCCCTTTTTCTCCAATGGCTTGTTTTACAGCTATTCCACGCTGTTTTTTATCTCCATAAATAGTTTGTTTTTCATGGTGCTTTGTCTTTATTTTCTTATTACATATTTCAAGTTCCATTTTTCCTAGCTTTCTTTTTTGCATTGGAAGTAATGCCATCTTTGCAATAACACCTATAGAAACACCATACCATGTGCTCCATGTTTGCCATGCTTGCATATCTGTAGAAGACACAAGTGGAGTGTCATGTATGATATCTATAATCATTTTTGTATTATGCTGTGGAAGAACCTTTGGGGTATAAGAAGATAAAACAATCCCAAATATTTGGGATGAACGAAGAGGGATACTTACCAGTTGCCCTGGGGCTATGCGTGATTCTAATTCTTCTGGAACGGTGTAAGTAAGTGAAGAAATATGTTTTGGGAATCGTTTTATGGGGATAATATCTACAAACATATTAGGGGAGTTCACAATTACCTACTAAATATCCCACCCCAAAAGGATATTCATAAGAGTATCGTTTAAATTGATAATTTATTTCAGATAATATACCAAGTAAAATTAATATAGAACGATATCCACATTCTTGTGCAGCCTCTATCATTTTTTCATCCATAGTGAGTACCCCTACAGTGTTTTTTGTTTCAAGCATTTGCATAAGTCTTTTATCAAAAAATGCACCTTCTTTATCATGTGGAGCAGGGGAGTTTTTTGTTAGGCAATGAGATAAATCTCCAGAAGCAATAACTGCAATACGTTCTGGTCTTTCTTGAATAAATGATTGGAGAAATTGCCCAAACTGTAGGTGAGCTTTTGTGCTTAATTGAGAAAAACCAATAGGAACAATGCGGGTATCTTTCATATGTTCTGTCATGAAAAATAATGGAACACTGCTACCATGATCAAGTGTTTCATTGGCAATAAAACGAGTAGGAAGCTTTGCTTTGTGGCAGTTTGTAGAAAGTGCTTCTACAAACATAGGTGCTCCGTGCCAATGATGTGTTGTAGATAAATCACCAAATTGTTCATATGTGGCAGTATATTTAGACGCAGCATTTATGCTAAATGTATCTTCAAATACTCCTTGGTGAGGAGAAATCATGATAATAATATCTGGTTTTGCAATATAAAGATCACGTGCTAATTGTTCTAGCCCATCTAGTGTTTTTTCCAATGAGTCTTCTGCTTTTTCTTTTCCTATAGAAGGTAATAATATAGGAGCATGTGGAGTAATTCCTGCAAATACTAATGGCATATATTAAAATGTTTTTATAGCCCAGCGAGTCAATGTATCTGGGTGTTCAAATCGTGTCCGGATATCTGGATTTCCAAGTGTAATAATAATAAATTCTTTTCCATCACTTTTTCGTTTTACTTTCATTGCTAGATTTGCTCCAGATTCTGGCAGATATCCAGTTTTGCTTCCTATTATTTCATATGGGAGATTTTTTTCTTCCAGAAGTTCATTTGAATGATAATCATAATGTTGTGGTTTTCCATCTAGATCATGTGCTTCTGTATACTTATAATATTTTTTCCCTAAGTATGATTTGATAGTCATTTGTTTCATAGCAATATCAAAAAGAGCAACATAATCTCTTGCAGTTCCTACAGTATGTTCTGATTCACCAGTGACATCTTTAAATGTTGTTTTATTCATTCCCAGTGTTTCTGCACGGGTATTCATAGAGGTGATAAATATAGATTCATCTTTTTCTACCGCATCTACAATAATACGAATAGGAGTATTGAGTGAAGAAACTAATCCTGCATCTAGAAGATCTCTATACATTATTTTTTCTCCCTTTACTATACGAAAATAATGATATGTTGCTTTATGATTAGCCGGATCATATGTTCCTGCTGTATTTACGCGAAGTCCTGAATACACTGCTTCATATGTGCTCATTACTTTTGTCAGAGATGCCAATGGACGAATAACATCTGCATTTTTACTTGCAAGCATTTTCTTTGCTTTCACGTCATATATTGCATATGCATCTACAGGAGTATCAAAGGTTGGGCCTGTTGTGATTGTTTTTTCTTTTGGGGTGACTTGCATCTCTGTATCTTCTTCAATGATGGTTTCTGTGGTAGATTTATGTACATCTCCTACAATGATTGGTTCTTTTTCTATTGTTATGGGACGTTGGAGATAAAGTGCTTGTCCTGTTTGATGAATTGAACCAGTAAAAAAATCAGTCTTTACAATTTGATCCCAACTATACCCAAGTCCGTTGAATACTTCTTCTGTTGCAATATGGCGTTTTTTCCCATGTTCTATAACATATACGGAATTATATCCGTTTATCAAGATAAGCGTTCCATCTTTAAATGGAAGAGGATTTTTTACAGTTACAGAGCCAAGTGAAGATAGCGTATCAGTATCTATAGTTAAATGTGGAAAATTAATTTTTGCTATCTGTTCATCAGTGAGTGGAAAAAGATTCTTTTCTTTTTGATAATAAATAACACCGTCTTCTTTTGCGCGAAAGAGTCTGCCCATAGGGGATGCACTGTCTGCTTTTATCGTATCTCCAATAGTATATTTTTTTAATTCAGTACTAGTAATTTCTACTGTCTCATCTGGATGATAGCCAAGTTGTTTTACTGTTTGGGAATTCGCAAATGGACGAAGAGTATCATAATCTAATAGATAATATTTTGTTCCTTGTTTTACAATAGAATAATTTGGGAGTGTTATATCTTTTTCTGCATCATAACGAGAAAGTTCTGAAGATGGGACAGTAAGTATTTTCTTTGGGTCAAATCTAGTGACAAGTGCAGTAAATGAAGTAAATGCTCGTTTTTTTCCATTATCAATAAGATATATTATATCATCTCCAACTGCCTGGAGAAGAGATCCATCTGGATATGCATGATTTGCAAACCAATCTTGCCAGAGT
Source organism: Candidatus Magasanikiibacteriota bacterium (assembly GCA_018650085.1). GTDB lineage: Bacteria > Patescibacteriota > Patescibacteriia > Magasanikbacterales > UBA922 > JAHJIX01. The sequence goes on from JABIGQ010000039.1 coordinate 9,299, forward strand.
AACCAGAAATTTTTATTTCCATGTAAATGTGGTGTATACGTATAGAGGAATGCAGTAGCATTGTTTTCTGGAGTAATATTTTCTCCATCTATATTATATGTATGATTTGCTTGTTTGATCCAAGATTCTTTTTTTACATTATCATAATACCAGCGAATGACTCCTGCTGCTTTATCTACTTGTTTCCCAAATCCTTTATTATTTAAATACATATCACAACTCCAACCACATCCATCTGTAATACCATATCCAGCAGCTCCGTTTAATTGATTATCTGAAGGAGTTTTATCTGTGATAAGGCTTTGTTCTTTTTGGAGTTTTACGAGTAAATATTTTGGATTAATAGTATGTTCTTGGCTTGCGCGATAAATAATATCTGAGGCAAAACGACGAGTTCCTTCCCAGTCAGCTGTTTTATAAGTAGAAAGATAACTGTTGTAATTATTTAAAAATGCATCAATATCTGCACGATTCATGCTGGTAGATTCCTGTATTTCAGCATCTGAGATAATATGGTTAGGATTAAAATCATCAGAAGATACTGCAAATACTGTTGGAGAAATCAACAGTGAAAGGAGAAGAAACATTATGGTTGAGACGTGTAATTTTTTTATATTCATAGTACCTAACAGTATAGCATAATATCATGGTGTAAGCAATTGCGTTTTTAGTATAATTTTGGTATACTTTTAATGTTATTTTTATCTATATTTATATGAAAAAAGAGTCGAGGCCAACAGGAGCGCCTAAAGCGCACAGAAATATTGGGAAAGAAGGTTTTGAAGGGATGTTTGATGATATAGGTGGAGATAATGAAAGTCTTTTTGGTGAAGAACCGGCTATGGTACCTATTGAAGGGGATATTCAACTAGATGAAAATTTAAGTCCAGAAAATTCAGGAAAGTTAGATGATGCATTAGAAAATTTGGAAAATATAACAGAAGAACCTCCAGCAGAAAAACCTGTAGAAGATAGTGAAGAAAAAGAATAATTATGCAAACAGGATTACTATCTATAGTCGCTACTCCCATAGGGAATTTAAGCGATATCACAAAAAGAGCATTAGATACATTATCTAATGCTGATATTGTATTATGTGAAGATACGCGTGTAACAAAAAAGTTACTTACTCATTATGATATAGATACTCCTACCAGAAGCTATCACCAGCATTCACAGGAAAAAGATATAAAAGAAATTATAGCCTTACTAGATAGTGGAAAACATTTGGCATTGGTTACAGATGCAGGAACTCCCGGTATTTCTGATCCAGGAAATCAACTTATCGCCACAGTAGTAAAAAGAACAGATGCAAGCATTTCTCCAGTTCCGGGAGCTTCAGCAATTGTCGCTGCATTGAGCATATCTGGATTTCCTACAGATAAATTTTTGTTTTTGGGTTTTCCTCCACATAAAAATAAACGAAAGAAATTTTTCAAAGAAGTTGCAGCGGCTTCATATACAGTGGCATTTTATGAATCGTCTCATAGAATAGAAAAAGCATTGCTGGAGTTAAAAGAAGTACTAGATATAAAAAAACAAGTATGTGTATGCAGAGAGCTTACAAAAAAGTTTGAAAGCATGTATCGTGGAACTATAGAAGAAATAATAGAAATGAATATCTCCACAAAAGGGGAGTTTGTGGTAATAATCAGTTCGTAAATATATAATTATGCTCACTGAATATCAAAAATATAGAATGTATGAAATACTTCCAGGTGTTACTGTATGGGGGACACTTATTGCTGCAGTAGTATTATCTTTTACTCAGCCACTTTGGATGATTTACGCAGTTATTTTATTTGATATTTATTGGGTTATTCGTGTTATTAATTTTTCTTTTTATCTCACCATTGCATGGTTACGATTTTATCGGGTGCGTCAAATTGATTGGAAAGATACCATGCGTCATGAGTTAACAAATTGGCAAGAAAAACATCATGTCGTATTTTTGACATTATATAAAGAAGAGTGGCCAGTAGTAAAAACGTCATTAGAGAGTCTTGTAGATGCAGTATATGATAAAGAGAAATTTGTCATTGTCATAGCAGGAGAAGAACGCGCAAAAGAACAATATGAAGGTATATTAGCTCAAGCAAAAGAAGAATTTGGAGATAAATTTTTTGATATAGTTGGGACACTTCATCCAAAAGATTTAACAGGAGAGATTCCAGGAAAAGGATCAAACCTTCATTATGCGGAAAGGCAAATGAAAAAGTATATTGATAAAAAACAATGGAAACATGAAAAAGTTATTGCAACTATTTTTGACATAGATACTATCTGTCATATCCAATATTTTGCATATTTAACGTATCTATATTGTACGCACCCTACACCTACCAGAACTTCATTTCAACCAATTGCACTGTATAATAATAATATTTGGGATTCTCCAGCCCCATTACGTATTATGTCATTTGGAACTACTTTTTGGACATTTACTAGTTTAGCAAGGCAAGATGCATTAGTGACTTTTTCATCTCATTCTATGAGTTGGAAAGCTATAGTAGATGTAGGGTTTCATGAAAAAAGAATTGTAAGTGAAGATTCTCGTATTTTTTATCAATGTTTTCTTCATTATAATGGAGACTATAGAGTGACTCCTATGTATTTGCCCGTATCTATGGATACAGTCCGAGATGATAGCTGGTGGGTAAGTATAAAAAATTTATATAAACAACAACGACGTTGGGCGTGGGGGACGGAGCACATCCCATATCTTATTACTGAATTTAAAAAGAAGGGGAAACTTATTCCTCTGTGGAAAAAGGCAAAATGGGTGTTTTTTGAATGGGAAGGGAAATGGTCTTGGGCTTGTGTGGCGTTACTTATTACCGTATTAGGACAACTTCCTATGCGTATTGCCCCTGCATCTGTCCGCCAAAGTGCATTGTTTTTTAACACCCCTCATCTATTACAAATTTTAATGACCATGGCATTACTTGGTATGGTCACCTCTGCTATTTTTAGTTTTCCTCTTCTCCCAAAACGTCCAGAATCACATCCACGACATAAATATATTATTATGTTATTACAGTGGTTATTACTTCCTATAACCATGATTTTAGTCAGTGCTATTCCTGCTATAGATGCGGTAACTCATCTTATGTTTGGGAAATATTTGGGATTCAATGTCTCTCAGAAAAAAAGAAAATTATAATATAATTATAATGTGTATATGGGCTTATTTAAAAAAAAGAAAAAAATGCGAAAATGGCCATTTATATTATTATTCATAGTTATACTATTTGGTGGAATATCCTATCTTGGATTTCAATATATAAAAAAAGAAGGGATACTTGAAAATACGTTTGTACAAAAACAATTAAAAGATTTGGCAGGAGATGAACATGCAGATGTGGTGGACGCATTGCCGACATTGCTTGGATTTGAAGAACAAAAAACATATCTTTTATTATTTTTAAATAATACAGAACTGCGGCCAGGGGGAGGATTTATAGGTTCATATGCTACCGTGAGAGTAGATAAGGGAGTTCCAGAAATTTTAATAATGGAAGGAACAGAAGGTATAGACGGACGTGCGGATAAAGATTGGCGTGTAGAACCACCAGTAATTTTGACAAAAGAATTGTATGTAGATAAATGGTATTTTAGAGATAGTAATTGGTCGCCAGATTTTCAAATAAGTACAAAACGTTCTCTAGATTTTTATAAAAAAGAAAATGGAGTAGCTGCAGAAGAAATAGATGGAGTGATAGCAGTAACCACTCAAGTATTGGAACATATTCTTGAAAAAACAGGAGATATAGAAGTGCAAGGAATAACATTTACTAAAGATAATGTTATTGAGATGCTGGAGCGGGAAGTAGAATATGATTTTGCAAAAAAAGGTATTGATTTTAAAGAGAGAAAACAAATCATGCGCCCATTCTTTGAAGCGATTTTAAAGAAAGTGGGATATGAAATGGTATTTGGAGGAAGTGAATATATTGAACTATTTAAAAAGATGATAGAAGAAAAACATATACTTGTCTATGCAGTTGATTTGGATATTAGTACATTGGTAAAGACTCATGATTGGGGTGGAGAAATGGTAAAAAATGATGATGACTATTTTCTATGGGTAGATGCAAATTTAGCAGCATTAAAAACAGATCATGTATTAGAAAGAAGTCTTGATTATCAGATTAAACTTTCAGAAGATGCATATATTGCAGAGGTAGACATGACCTATACTCATGATGGAATATTTGATTGGAGAACCACGAGGTATAGAAGTTATGCACGTGTATATGTTCCAGAAGGCTCTCTATTAAAAGAAACAAAAATGATTGATCCTGCTGGGAATACACAGATTATCGACCCAAATATGGTAGATAGTGGCATAGAAAATGGGAGACAATGGTTTGGGGTATTTATAGTTATAGAACCCGGCACAGAAGAACATCTTATTTTTACATACCAAGTAGCCCCATCTGTAGTAAAACAAATGAGCTCAGGAATATACAATCTATATGCCCAAAAACAACTTGGTACAAAAGCACATAGTTTGACCATTGCGCATGAATTTGGTACAACTATAGAAGCGGCAACGCCCGCAGAAGAAAAAGAGAACTGGGGAAATACACAATATACAATAGACACGGATTTACGTGTAGACAGAACTTTTTCTGTCCAATTGAAGAAAAGAAAATAATATATAAGACATATGTGGATAAAAAAGATTGGAATTGATCTGGGTACTACAAATATTTTAGTATTTCAACCAAAGCATGGGATTGTGGTAAATGAGCCATCTGTGGTCGCTATTTCTAAAGATGATAATCGTGTTTTGGCAGTAGGGATTGAAGCAAAAGATATGATAGGGAGAACGCCAGATAGTATAATTGCGGAGCGCCCGCTAAAAGATGGAGTGATAGCAAATTATAGAACTACAGAGGCTATGCTTCGTTATTTTATTAATAAAGCACTTGGTGGAATTCGTTTATTTCGTCCAGAAGTGATGATAGCAGTGCCAGCTGGGATTACTTCTACGGAGCGTAGAGCGGTGATAGATGCGGCCATGGCAGCAGGGGCAAGAGCAGCATATATTATAAAAGAACCAATTGTAGCAGCCATAGGGGCAGATATTCCTATTGGGACAGCTTCTGGTCATATGATTATAGATATTGGTGGTGGAACCAGTGAGATTGCTGTTATTTCTCTTGGTGGAATTGTGTCTTGTGGGTCAGTTCGTATAGGCGGAACAAAATTCGATGCCTCTATTGCTGAGTTTATTAGAAAAAAATACGGATTAGCTATAGGGGATAGATCTTCAGAAGAAGTAAAAATTCATGTGGGTTCTGCTATGTATATGGAAACGCCATTGGAAATGGAAGTAAAAGGACGTGACATGATTACAGGACTTCCACGTACTATTACTGTAACTTCAAATGATACAACAGAAGCACTCCAGCATGATTTGGAAGGGCTTATAGAAGCAGTAAAACAAGTACTTCATGATACACCACCAGAATTATCTGCAGATGTTATGGATAAGGGGATTATCATGTCTGGTGGGTCTAGTCTTTTACGTAATTTACATGAACTTATTGCTCAGGCTACAGGAGTGGCATGTTATGTAGCAGATGATGCACTGCTTTGTGTAGCAAAAGGGACAGGGATTGCATTGGAGAATTTAGATAATTATAAGAGAAGTATTGCAGCGACGAAGTAGAGGAGTGAATTTTTTAATTAAGTGAAACATATTATATGGATTACATGAATATACTGTTTACGTGTATAGGAGTATTTGTAGTATTTGCTTCATACAAAAATTATGATTGGTTTATGAATCATAGAAAAGCATTATTTCTTTCCAAATTAATCGGTGGAAGAGAACGCACGCGTATTTTTTATATTGGTCTGGGTATGGTGATTGTGGGTGTTGGATTATTTCATATTATGACTGGAACAAGTATTTCGTAGGTGGATACATAGATCAGAAAAAACTATCATCACGATAGTTTTTTTAATATCATTTTTTTTCCTCCTTCCCGCATGGCGGGAGGTTGTTGTGTATATTTATATTTACAAAAATATACACATTTGTCAATGGGTATGTTATACTTATATCATATGATTATTGGTATAGACGCATCACGATTATCAGAAAATAAACGCACCGGAGTAGAATGGTATGCTTTTTTTGTTATAGAAAAATTAAAAAAACTTCTTGTAAATAAAGATATAACTGTTCGACTATATTGTCGTGAACCATTAAAAAAAGATGTCTTGGATGTTATGCCAGATAACTGGGAAGTTATTCAATTAGATTGGCCACCAAAAAGATTGTGGACACAAATTCGTTTCAGTTGGGAAATGTGGAGACAAGCTCCAGATGTTCTTTTTATACCAGCACATGTGCCACCACTGATCCACCCAAAGAAAACAGTCGTCATGATTCACGACATAGCTGCAAAAACATATCCAGAAAGTTATAACTTTTTTGAACGCTGGTATTCTCTTTGGTCAGCAAAATATACATTAGAAAAAATGTCCGATGTTTTATCCCCAAGTAATTTTACAAAAAAACAACTAGAGAAATTACTCCCAGCAAATGATATATTTGCACAAATACATGTAATACCTCATGGATATGATACTAAGTTTGGAGATGTTATTGAAGAGAAAAAACAAGAAACTATTTTAGATACATATCATATTAAAAAACCATACATACTCTCTGTAAGTCGCTTAGAAGAAAAGAAAAACACCTTATCAATTATTAGTGCATTTGAACGATATAAAGAAAGAACAGGGGATAAAGATTTGTCATTGGTGCTGGTAGGAAAAGCTGGGTATGGATATGAAAAAGTAAAAGAAGCAATGGATACAAGCACATATAAAAAAGATATATATGAATTAGGATGGATAGAACAGGGAGATTTACCTGCAATTATGCAAGGAGCACAAGTATTTTTATTTCCAAGTTTATATGAAGGATTTGGGCTTCCTGTATTAGAAGCTATGGCTGCGGGTGTTCCGGTTATTTGTTCTCGTGGGTTGAGCTTTGAAGATATTGCAGGACATGCGGCATTTTATGTAGATCCTACAGATGTAGGGCAGATGGTAGATAATCTTTATATATTGTTAAGAAATAGAGAAGAAAGAAAAAGAGTCATTACAGAAGGAAAGATGCAAGCAATGAAATTTTCTTGGGAATCTACTGCAAAAAAGACAGCAGAAGTACTTCTGGATAATCCTTTGCCCTAGAGGGAAAATTGTGATACACTAGATGTATATGAATGATATTATAGGACATAAAGATATACGTGAATTGTTTGATACTCTTATAAAAAAAGATGCACTCCATCATGCATATTGTCTGGTAGGAAATGAATATGTAGGGAAAAGAACGCTTGCAGAAATATTAGCAGCTTCATTATTACATATAAAAACAGAAACAATACATACACATCCAGATGTATATATTGTCAAACAAGAAAAAAACAAGAAAACAGGAAAAACAAAAAAAAATATTGATATAGAACAAATTCGTACCATGCGTCATGTTACTTCACAGTATGCTGCAATGAAAGGATATACGGTCGTTATTATAGATGGCGCAGAAAAAATGAGTATAGGAGCAAGCAATGCTCTATTAAAAACATTAGAAGAACCTACAGGAAAAACAATCTTTTTTTTACTCACACATGATGAATCGCGATTACTTGCAACCATAAGATCTCGTTGTCATATGATATATCTCCATCCTGTTTTAGATAAAGAAATAGAAGGAGCATTGGAAGAACGTGGATATAAAGAAGCATTATCTCACGATATTGCACGATTGTCTCGTGGATGTCCTGGTAGAGCTATACAATGGGCAAAAGATCCGGATGAATTTGATGCATATAAGCAAGAAGTTCGAAGATTTTTATCACTTATAAATACACCATTATATAAAAAAATAGCATTGACCGATGATTTGTTTGGAGATAAAACTGATCATATACAAACCAGAGAAACGTTGATACGTGTATTAGATATATGGCTCCTAATTATTCGAGACATGGCCATGATTAGTCAGGGTGGAAAGCCAAGTATGCAAATTCATAAATTACCAGAGAGTATAGCACTCCCAAAAAAACAATTATTAACTATAGAAAAAAGAATTTATAAAACAAAAGAACAACTACGTAGAAACATTCATCCACGCTTATCTGTGGAACATATTTTATTAGCATTTTAATCATACACTATGAAATCATCATATTTTCGTTTGCTTGGTCTGTGCGCTGTGTGTCTCTTGTTTGTAGGACAGGGATGTGTCTCTCTTTCTGGGGATAAAGGGGCTACCAGTGGTCCTGCAGGTATGTTTGCCTCTACAAATAGAGGAGAATCTTGGCAGCCTGTTTCTTCATTACCAAAGGTAGATGGTGTAAAAAGTATGTCTGGTGTAAGTGTGTATCGTATGTTTGGTGATCCACAAGACCCAAAAGCAATGTATTGGGCTTCTCGTGGACATGGACTTTTTTTTACATATGACAATGGATTGACATGGCAACAACCATGGTCTGAATCATTAAAACAAGGATTTATTTACAGTGTAGCTGTTCATCCTAAAGATAAGTGTACTATTTATGTTACCACTGGTAAATTGGTCTACAAGAGTACTGATTGTAATAGAACATGGGCAGAAATACATAGAGAAGCTACAGATGATCAAGTAGTCTCTGTATTAATTAGCCCAACAGCACCATATGATGTGTATATGGCTACGACAAAAGGAAGATTTCTTGTCAGTAAAGATACAGGAGTAAGTTGGGAAGCTATATTTCAGTTTCGATTTAAAATTGCAGAAGCATTTATAGATCCATTTATAAAAGATAGAGTATATGTGGCCACAAAAGACAATGGGATCTATAGATCATTGGATGGCGGACAAACATGGTTAACTGGAAGTGAAGATGTCGCAGAACTTTCAAAAGCATTAGAATTTAGACGATTTTTAGCATATCCGGGTAGAGAAGGAGTATTATATTATGTATCAACATATGGAATACATAAATCAGAAGATGCTGGAGAAAGTTGGGAAACATTAGAATTAATTCATCCAGCAGGAAGTGCAAAAATATATGGTTTTGCTGTAAATCCAAATAATGAAAATGAAATGTATTACACGGCAACGATCAATGATAGATCTACATTTTATAAAAGTATTGATGGTGGAAAAAACTGGATTACAAAAAAACTTCCATCAAAACAATTACCAACATCTTTACGAGTGCATCCTGTAGTTGACAACCAGCTGTATTTAGGGTTTACTATACCTCCAAAGAAGTAATTTAATTTTGTATTTAATGTTATGAATATTGACGCATATAAAGAACAATTTAATAAAACGATAGATCATCTAAAACAAGAAATTTCAGCATTGCGTACTGGACGAGCTACTCCAGCATTGGTAGAAGATGTGATGGTAGAAGCGTATGGTACAAAACAAGGGCTAAAAGCAGTGGCAAGTATTAGTGTAGCGGACGCAAAGACATTGACAGTAGAACCATGGGATAAAACACTTATGCAAGTAATAGAACTTGCTATTCGTAATTCAGATGTAGGGATTAATCCAGTAAATGATGGCAAGCTTATTCGACTGCCATTGCCAGAACTTACTGCAGAAAGACGTGCGGATTTAATAAAAGTATTACATAAAAAATTAGAAGATGCTCGTATTGCTGTTCGTAAAATTCGAGAAGAAGTAAGAAATGATATTGATAAGGCAGAAAAAGAAAAAGTGATTTCTGAAGATGAAAAGTTTGCTTCTCAAGATGAGTTAGAAGAATTGGTAAAAGAATATAATGAGTTAGTAAAAAAAGTTGGTCAAGATAAAGAAAAGGAAATTACAACCATTTAATATAGATCTATGCGTATAGTGCTCCAAAAAGTAAAAAGAGGAATGGTAGATATAGACGGACAGACTATTGCGCAAATTGCAGATGGATATGTATTATTACTTGCAATTCATAAAAATGACACGACAGTAGATGCAGATAAACTGGTAGAAAAAGTATTGAAACTGCGTTTATTTGCACCGGTAGGGAGTGATTCATTTATGGAGCAAAATATTATAGAATGGGGAGGAAGTCTGATTATAGTAAGCCAATTTACACTCTATGGAGATTGTAAAAAAGGAACACGACCAAGTTTTACCGATTCTGCACGTCCAGAAAAAGCAAAAGAATTGTATAAGTATGTCGTAGATTCTTTTATAGAAAAAGGAATTCACGTAGAAGTGGGAGCCTTTGGGGAGCATATGGAAGTAGAACTTATCAATGATGGACCTATAACACTTATCTTAGATTCGTAATATTGTACAACTTTAGCTATAATAATTGGGTGGAACCTTTTTAGCTAAAAGACAATAAAATAAAAGTAAAACAACGGGTGGAACCGTCATACAAATGAATATATTGTATGACCCCGGTATATTGTGTATAAATAGATTTATTTATAGACAGTATATCGGGTTTTTTAATAATAATTACATATATGCAAGATACAATGCAAAAGCTAGTAGCGCTTTGTAAACGACGTGGATTTGTATTTCCATCTAGTGAAATATATGGTGGATTTGCCAATTCATATACCTATGGACCATATGGATCACAGTTGAAGAAAAATATAAAAGATTTGTGGTGGAAAACATTTGTTCAAAACAGAGCAGATATGGTAGGAATTGACGGGCCTATTATTCTTCATCCCAAGCTTTGGGAAGCCTCTGGACATGTGGGTGGATTTAATGATGCCATGGTAGATTGTAAGCAATGTAAAAAGCGTTTTCGTGCAGATCATGTGATAGAAGAGGCGACAGGAAAAGATCTAGAAGGAGAAATAGAAAAAATGCAAGAAACATTAGTAACAGAAAAAATCAAATGTAAAGCTTGTGGTTCTTCCAATTGGTCTGAAGTGCGTTTATTTAACCAAATGTTTAAAACAGAGATGAATACAACGGGAGATGGGGGAGAAGACGTTGCGTATTTACGACCAGAAACAGCAGGAGCAATTTTTATTGAATTTAAAAATGTAATAGACTCTTCACGAGTAAAAGTTCCTTTTGGAATCGCTCAAATTGGTAAAGCATTTAGAAATGAGATTGTTGCTGGAAATTTTATATTTCGACTTCGAGAATTTGAACAAATGGAGATTGAATATTTCATTGATCCAGAATTGGAATGGGAAGAAACTTTTGACAATTGGCTAGACATGCAAGAAGAATTTGCTATAGCATTGGGAGCGAAAAAGGAAGATTTACGACGATACGAGCATGCACCAGAAAAATTATCTCATTATTCTAAAAAGACCATAGATATAGAGTATAAATTTCCATTTGGGGGATTTAAAGAATTATTTGGTCTGGCACACAGAAGTGATTTTGATTTAGGAGTTCATGCTAAAGCAAGCGGACAAAAATTAGAATATTTTGATGCAAAAAATAATCGTCGGTTTGTCCCACATGTAATAGAACCTACATTTGGGCTAGATAGAAGTATACTTGTCTCACTTCTTGCAGCATATACAGAAGAAGAAATAGAAGGTGGCTCAAGAATTGTTATGAAATTCCCAAAAAACATGGCGCCTGTACAAATAGCCGTTTTTCCACTTTTGAAAAATAAACCAGACTTAGTTGGAAAAGCAAAAGAAGTGTTTGATATGCTAAAAAATACATTTACTTGTGAATTTGATGACAATGGAAATGTAGGGAAACGCTACAGAAGACAAGATGAAATAGGAACACCGTATTGTATTACTATCGATTTTGATACACTGGAAGATGAAACAGTCACTGTAAGAGATAGAGATACTATGGAACAAGTAAGAGTAAAAGTGGGGGAATTAAAAAGTTATTTACAAAAGGAATTTTAATATAATATGTACGAAAAATATAAACTAAAAAATAATTTAACCGTTATTTTAGCACCACAACAAGATACAAAGGCCATGACTGCTATGGTTATGTTTCCTGTGGGATCACGTTATGAACCAGAATATTTGGCTGGGTCTTCTCACTATATTGAACACATGATGTTTAAGGGAACGAAAAAAAGAAAAAATACACTCGCATTAACTCGTGAAATAGATAGATTAGGAGCACGATATAACGCATTTACTGGAAAAGAATATACAGGATATTATATAAAAGCATCTGCAAGCTATGCAAAGACAAGTTTAGATATTTTATCAGATATGATCTTTAACTCTACATTTGATAAAAAAGAAATGGAACGAGAAAAAGGACCTATCATTGAAGAAATCCGCATGTACAATGATAACCCAATGATGAATATTGATAATATCTTTGAAGATGTATTATATGCAGGATGCCCACTAGGAAGAGATATAGCAGGTACAGTGGAGCATGTGAAAGGGTATAAACGAGATGATGTGCTCGCATATAAAGAAAAACATTATCAACCAAGTAATACTATACTTGTACTATCAGGAAAGATTGATGAAAAAACAAAAGTATTAGTTGAACAATATTTTGGACAAGAAAAAGATTCTAAAAAACCAGTAAAAACATTTAAACCAGCAGCCTTTGGGCCTGCAACAAAAAAAGATCGTTTTTTCGTAGAAAAAAAACAAACAGATCAAGCGCAACTTATGTTAGGATTTCCTGCATTTGAATATGGGGCAAAAGAAAACCCAGCAGTATCTCTTATGAATTCTATTTTTGGTGGTTCTATGAGTTCACGATTATTTATCCAAATTCGTGAGAGGAGAGGACTGGCATATATGATTCGTAGTGGACGTGATACATTTCATGATTCTGGATATGTATATGTTCGTGCCGGATTAGAAGCAAAAAATATTAAAAAAGCAATGGAAGTGATCCAAAGTGAAATAGATAAATTGATAGAAAAAGGAGTATCAAAAAGAGAATTACTTGATGCAAAAACTCATGTACGAGGTTCATTAACCCTGGCACAGGAAGATTCTAGTTTTTGGGCAAATTGGTATGCAAAAGAAGCTTTATTTGCAAAGAAAATTCAAACACCAGAAGAATATATCCAAAAATTAGAAGCCGTCACACAAGAAGATATTGTAAAAGTTGCAAAACAAATATTTAAACCAAAACAGATGCGAGTAGCGATTATTGGAGATGTAGACAAAAAAGATATTATCATTTAAGTACATGTTATTATTCATTAGATTTTTCACCTATTTCTATGACACATATATTTGCAAATTGGAAAATGTATCTTACTCATAAAGAAACTATTATTTTAGCAAAAGAGTTAAAAGAAAATCTGCCAGATTCTTCTACTTCTCTTGCGGTATTTCCTAGTATGTTAAGTGCAGTAGGTGTATTGGATGAATTAAAAGATACAGAAATATCTGTAGGGGCTCAAAATGTGGCATGGACACCGTCTGGAGCATATACAGGAGCTGTATCAGCAGTATTATGTAAAGAAGTAGGAACGAACTATGCACTTGTGGGGCATTCAGAAAGACGACATGTTTTTGGGGAAAGTAATGAAGTAGTGAGAAAAAAATTAGAAGCATGTTTAGATGCAGGTATTATTCCTGTGCTTTGTATAGGAGAAACAAAAGAAGATTTAGATGCAGGGAAAAAAGAATATAGAATAAAAAAACAGCTCATGAAAGCATTGGATGGCCTAAAGATACCAGAGAGTGGCTTTTTTATTGCATATGAGCCTGTGTGGGCTATTGGAACAGGGGAGCACTGTATGCCAGAAGATGTTCATGAAATACATACTTTCATAAAAGAGGAATTGAAACAATACACAGATAAACAGATACCATTACTGTATGGTGGTAGTGTTACAGATGAAAATGTGGTATCATATACTATGTTAGGATCTGTTGATGGAGTATTAGTTGGGGGGGCATCAACGACCTATGATTCATTTATATCTCTTATTCGTGCAGTAGACGAGTCATAATATCTATGTATACTATTCTTCCATTCATTATTATCGTTTTGGCGCTTGCAATTGTTTTAGTTATTATTATTAGAAAATTTCCACAATTAACGTTACTCGATGTGGAGAATTTACCAGATGTAAAAGAAAAACAAAAAAAGCATGTTTATATAAAAAAACGTGCTGCAAAAAAAGCAGAAGAAATAAAAAAGAAACATGCTGTCGGTGCATCAGCAATGATGAATAAATTTAAAAAAGTACAAAAAAACTTCCGTGGATATGTCTGGAAAGTAGAAGAAAAAATTCATGAACAAAAACAAGAAAAATTTGTAGAAGAAAAACGAGAAAAAATACAAGCACCTATTTTGGATAAAGAAGAAAAAAAAGGACAAGAAGACACTATTACAAAACTTCTTCGAGATGCAGATCATGCAATGACACAAGAAAAATGGAATGTTGCAGAAGAAGCATATATTTCTGCTATTCGAGTAGATAATAAAAATGTACGTGCATACAAAGGACTTGCAGAAGTGTATATTGCCCAAGGACAACTCCAAGAAGCAAAAGAAACAGCATCCTTTTTATTGCAGCTCGATGGTGATGATGATAGTGTACATATACTTATTGCAGATATATTAGTAGAGCAAGGAGATAGGGTAGGGGCTATTGAGCATTATCAAAAAGCAGTACTTATTGCCCCAAATAAGGCACAATGGTTTGTGCGTCTTTCAGAGTTACTCGCAGAGGAGAAACAGTATGATGCAGCATTGGAATCTATGGAGCAAGCAGTAGACTTAGAACCAGAGAATCCACGTTTCCTTGACAATTCTGTAGAACTTGCTATAATAGTACCTATAAAAAAGAAGGCTGTGGATTACTTTGAACGATTGAGAAAAGCAAATCCAGAAAATAAAAAGTTAGATACATTACAACAAAAGATAGATGAAATTTCATAGCTTACATGACGTAATGCAGTGAAATATGCCAACTTAGCTCAGCTGGTAGAGCTACGGTTTTGTAAACCGTCGGTCCGGGGTTCGAGTCCCCGAGTTGGCTCCAAAGAAATAATAGTTGACCTCTGTGTCAACTGTTCATCTTTATGGGCAGGTTCCCGAGCGGTCAAAGGGGACAGACTGTAAATCTGTTGGCTCCGCCTTCGAAGGTTCGAATCCTTCTCTGCCCACACATATACATCATCAACAATTAGACGAATTAAGATCCAGAACAAGGGTGAATTATTTTTAAAATAAAACATTTTCTTCGTTCTGGATTTTTTAATCCTAATCCTTTGTCCTATGGATCAAGTACACAAAGATACATTTTTTAAAAGAGCTTGTGCATCTCTGGAAAAAAATATACAAGATATAAAAGACGTAAGCAAAAAAATAATTCAAAGAAATAATATAATACGAAAAGAGCTACACCAAATAAATGAAGATGACAAACTTGTACAACAGCGTATATTAGAATATGGAGTAGAGCGGGTAGATGAATTAGAAGTACTGGAATTCTCACCATATTTTGTTCGTTGTGTTGTTGATTTTAAAGATGATGAAAAAGAAATTATATACTTTGGAAAGTTTTCCTTTATTGAAAATAATATTTATTCATGGATAACTCCTGCATCTTCTATCCGATTTGAAAAACCAGGTGAGATTTCATATATTCGACCAGATGGAAGAGAAAGAACAGGTATACTAGTAGAAAAAGATCAATACATGATTGTTGATGGGAAAATAGTGTATCTTTCTACTGAATCATTGGGTAATCCACGAGAATTAATTTATCAGGAATATTTTTCTAAACAAAAAAAAGGATTTATTCTTCCAGAAATTATTGCACAGATGGAGAAAGCGCAAGATACTGTTATCCGTGCGCATCATAAAGACGCTATGCTTATCTCTGGACCTGCTGGATCTGGGAAAACGACTCTTGCTTTACATCGTGTAGCATATTTAGCGCAGTCTCCTGATGTTTCAGATGAGTTCAAGCCTACATCTATTATTATATTTGTAGAAGATACGGGAACCATGGATTATTTTTCTCATTTATTACCTGAACTTGGGATAAAAGGAGTACATATTACCACATTTGCACTGTGGGCTATGAAAGCTTTGGATCTTGCCGATATAACATATGTATATAGATTTGGTGAAAATGAGCAAGAAAAAGATCTTTATGAATTCAAGAAGAAAAAAGCATTGGAAACAGTATTGCAATATACATATAGTGTGAATATATTTCGTGTATTAAAAGAGGTGTATGCATCTTATTTTTCACAAGAAGAAAAGAGACTTTTTGAAAAACAAAAAAAGCAAAAAGTATTAGATAGATTTGATCTTACCGTGTTGTTAATGTTATTTAAAAAGAAGTATGGGAAGTTATCCTTTATGCAAGGATATTATCAAATGAATAAAAGCAGGGCTGCGAAAAAGAAGACAGGACGTTTCCCTATAGAGTATTCTCTTATGATATTTGATGAATTTCAAAATTATATCCCAGAACAAATTTTATTGGCTAAAAGTACTGTGAATAAAAAGCATAATGCAATCATGTATGTAGGGGATTTGGCACAACAAACAAAATTGGGGACTCTTCAATCGTGGACAGAAGTGGATGAAATATTAAAAGAGGATAGATGCGTGATATTACAAAAAGTATATAGAAATACAAAAAATATTTTAGAATATATACAAGCAGTAGGGTATGAAATTGATATATCAGAAAAGTTAAGAGAAGGGGAGGCAGTTATAGAAAAAATGACAAATACAAAACAAGAAGAGATCACATACATTACTTCACTACATGAAAATTTTCCAGAAAAAAGTATTGGTGTAATTACAAAAGATAAAGAGTATTTAGATGTGTTTAAGGAGTGGCAATCTATTGATAAAGTTCATCTTATGAGTATACATGAAGCGCAGGGGGTTGAATTTGATATTGTGTGTATAGTGGGCGTGCAGGCGGATACATTTTCTGTACATTATGATAATGTGGACGATACATTGATTAAGGCAAAAAATCATGTAAATAGAGACTTGCTCTATGTAGCATTAACACGTGCAATTGATTCATTGCATGTGTTGGGAAGAGTTTCTTTGAAGGGGATGATGGAGAGGGAGTAATTAGCTAAAGTATGGACAAAACTGCAAATCTGCGGTAGGGTATATTTAATATGCAGTTACTTTATAAAAAAGAAATAGAAAAAGAACTACAGAGTTTTTTTGAAAAGAAGAAGAATGATAAAGATATTCTTTCTCTAGAAATAACTGAAGCTGTGGAACTGTTGGAGGATTTTTCTATACGTGGAGGGAAAAGAATAAGAGCTATGTTAATGATCATTGCTTATTTAGGGTATGGTGGAAAAAATAAAACTGAAATAATAAAAGCATCAATTTCTATTGAACTTTTACAATCATTTTTATTGATACACGATGATATTATAGATAATGATGATATGAGAAGAGGGGGGCCTACGGTTCATGCGTATTATAAGAAAAAACATCCAAAAAAGTATTCAGAAAGCCTTGCATTGGTTATTGGAGATTTTGCTTTTACTTATTCTCTTGAACCTCTATTACATTCAGATTTCCCAAATAAAATACAATTGCGAGCAATAAAAGAATTTACATCGGTTACAAAAGTAACCTGTTATGGACAAATTCTTGATTTGTTTTCTTCTATTCATGAAATTGATGAAGATTTTACTACGCAAATACATATCAATAAAACAGCAGTTTATACAATCCTAGGCCCTTTACGTCTAGGGGCTATTTTTGCGGGTGTTTCTGAAGAAAAGATGAAACCTCTCAATGCTTTTGCTTTAAATTTAGGAAGAGCTTTTCAAATAAAAGATGATATCTTAGGTATATTTGGAGATGAAAAAAAACTTGGGAAATCTATGGCTTCAGATTTGATAGAAGGGAAAAAGACCTTGTTAGTTTTAAAAGCAAATAGTTCTTATATAAATAAAAAAATAGGTAATAATCTTACAAAAAAGGAAATAGAAAAAATTAAGGAAATAATGATAAAAAGTGGTTCTTTAGAATATTCGGAGAATCTATTGAATGATTTATTGGACAAGGCAAAAATAAATTTGAAAAACTTAGATATACGTGAAGAGGAGAAAGAATTTTTATATAATTTACTTGAGTATATTGGGGATAGGAAAGTTTAATCCTTGTAGCTATTTTATTGTTAAATTAATATAATCCATAATTATACTCCTTTTCCCAAATAATATTATTCTCTGTAAAATATTTTTTAAGTATTTTTTTTTGTTGAGTGTGCCAAGGCATAAGAGCTGGAAATTTTTGTATAGCTTTATCTGCATAAGTTGGTAATACTTTTGGATCTTTCAATTTTTCTAGGCCACAGGTAAATATATTGGAAATAGTTTCTAATCTATCTAATGCTTTTATATAATTTGATTCTACAGTTTCTTGAAGTTCAAATTCATCAAAAAGGTTTATTATTTTTTTCTTTATTTGTTCAGGGAGTTTGGCCGTTAATTGTATAATAGCTTCTTTTTCATTTTCTTTTTTAGTTTTTACTGTTATTGTATTATTGTGCACAAGGTAATAATCGATATCCCCTGTAATTACTTCTACTAAATCATGTATAAGAGCAAGCTCAAGGGCACGCTCTTTATTTATTTGTATTGGTAATGTATCAGTAATAGTTATAACTATCATAGCGAGATTCCAACTATGTGCTGCCGATGATTCATTGGATAATTCTGGTGATTCGCTAAAACGGTAGGTGAATTTAAGATTATTTATACAAGCATGAAAATCAATAAGGGATTGTAATTCTGGTAACATAAGAAACAAATTAATAATTATCTATAAATTGAGTCTATCATAGAAATTATAAAAAAAGAAATATGTATATAATTTACTTAAGTATATTGGAAATAGGAAAGTTTAATTAAACATCCTGTCTTATACCATAAACTAGGCATAATATATGTCTTTTTTTTATAATATGTTATACTACCTGTAGTTAATAATCAGGTAATAGCATACTATGGAAGAAATCATTTCGGTACTCAGTTCATATACATACCTAAATAACACTTTATGGCAGTATACCCTTGCTATAGGATATTTTTTTGGGGTATTGATTGCTCTAAAAATATTTAAAAGTTTCATCCTTGTAAAATTAAATAAAATAGCAGAAAAAACAGAAAATACTATAGATGACGCTGTAATAAATACACTCCAAAAAATAAGAGCGCCATTTTATTTTTTCATTTCATTTTTCATTGCCATTAGACATGTAAATATAAATGAAGTTGCCCTAAAAGCTATTAGTGTATTTCTTATATTTGGGATTGCATATGAAATGATAAAAAGTCTAGGAGATCTTATAGACTATATTATTGATTTATATATAGAAAAAACAGTAAAGAAAGAAAAAGAAAAAAAACAAATGCGCTCCATGATGCGAATACTTCGTATATTTATTATGATTGTCCTCTGGTCAATTACATTATTATTTATTCTTTCCAACCTGGGGATCAATGTTACATCTGTGGTTGCCAGCTTAGGAATAGGTGGGTTAGCCATAGCTCTGGCAGTACAAAGTGTGTTAAGTGATATATTTAGTGCATTTAGCATTTACCTAGATAAACCATTTGAAGTAGGGGATTTTATTATCATAGGGTCAGATTCTGGTAGTGTAGAACATATAGGATTAAAAACAACGCGACTTAGGACTATACGTGGGGAAGTATTAATTATTTCAAACAAAGAACTTACTTCTACCCGGGTAAAAAATTTACGCCAATTAAAAAAGCGTAGGGATAGTTTTATGGTAAATGTGCAATATGAGACTCCTATTGTAAAACGAGAAAAAATTCCTCAAATTATAGAAAAAATCATAGAAAACATAGAAGGAGCTGAGTATTTACGATGTAATTTATTTGAATTTGGAGAATCTAGTATTAATTATGAGCTTGCATATACCATAGATTCTGCTGATTACAATGTGTTTATGGCTGTACGGGAACAGATTAATTTAGCTATTATGAAAGCATTTGAAAAAGAAGATATTCAATTTGCTTATCCAACACAAGTAGTCTATGTTAAAAAATAAAAAATATATATTTATTATTGGTGTACTATGTAGTATTTTACTCATAACACCAGTATTTGTTTTTGCTCATCATACATATGATGGACAGTTAGGAGTAGGGGGGAATCAAGATGAAATAAATATCTTAAATAAAAAAATTGCAGATAAACAAGCAAAAGTAAAAGAAATAGAAAAAAGTATATCCGCATATAAAACAAAGATCAATCAAAAACGGCTAGAAGCAGTATCATTATCAAATCAAATGAGTATTTTGGATAATCGTATTGTTCAAGTAGAGTTAGATATAGAGGCGACAGAATATAAAATGGATACATTACAATTAGAAATTGAAGCACTTGATCTGCAAGTAGGAAAAAAAGAGACAGTCATGTTTAGACAAAAAAAGATTATAGGTGATCTTTTACGAACAATCCAACAAAATGATGAAAAAAAGTATATTGAAATTGCTGCATCATATGAAAACTTTTCTGAATTTTATAATCAAGTCCAATATATAGAAACGCTAGAGGAAGGTTTAGGGGATAGTATACGAACACTTCGCTTGGTAAAAGAAGAATTAGAAGAAGCACAAGAACAAAAACAAGAGAGAAAAGACACATATGAAGATATGCATAATGACCTTGTGTATAAAAGAGAAGAATTAGATCAACAAATTTTTGTAAAAGAAGATTTACTTGTACAAACACATGCCTCAGAGTTAACATTTAAAACATTGCTTGGAAGTTTGAAAAAAGAATATCAACAAGTAGAGAATGAAATATCTGGAATAGAAAATGAAGTTAGGCGTAAATTAGAAGCACAAAATAAATTTAAAAATGTAGAAAGTGTTGAACAATCTAAACTATCCTGGCCTTCAGATTGTAGATATGTCACTGCATATTTTCATGATAAAGATTACCCATTTAGACATATCTTTGAACACAATGCTATTGATCTTGCTATAGCACACGGAACACCCTTGAAAGCCGCAGCCTCTGGTTATGTCGCAAGAGCGCGTCACTGTAGTACAGCTAAATGTTATAGTTATGTCATGGTGGTACACAGTGGTGGGATATCCACAGTATATGGCCATATGAGCAATATCATAGTAACAGAAGATCAATACGTTACTCGTGGTGACGTTATAGGCTACTCTGGTGGACGTCCTGGGACAAATGGAGCAGGTCCGTTTACAACTGGTGCTCATCTACATATGGAAGTACGAAAAAATGGAATACCAGTAAACCCATTAAACTACTTAGTAAAAGACTGGGACTAAACTATTGCCCCCAAATTAGGAATATGGTATGATGTATAGACAATAGACCTGTTACGTAATAAACCTCTGCGCTTATTACTCAACAAGTCTAAGATTATTTAATTATTATAGATATAATATTATGGAAGAAAAAAAAGGATTTAACCAAATGCTCAACCAACTAACACCTGTACAAACATTTGCTCTTGGACTAACTCAAGGATTGCTTGTCCTGTGTACTATTGGTTTTTTCATGTTATTGGTAGGAGGAATTTCTATAAATAGTGAAACTGTAATGGCCGAAGGAACGCCTACTATTGTAAATCCAACTCCTACAGCAGCAGCTGGACAAGTAGCCCCAAGAGTAGTAGATGCAAAAGTGGACCATATTCTTGGAAATAAAGATGCAAAAGTAACTATTATAGAATATACAGATATTGATTGTCCATATTGTAAACGTTTTCAAACCACAATGAATGAAGTTGTAGAGAAATATGGTGATAAAGTGCGTGTGGTACTTCGTCAATTCCCATTGGATGGTTTACACCCAAATGCACGAACAAAAGCACTTGCAACAGAATGTGCAGGAGCACAAGGAAAATTCTGGGAATTCATAGATATATTATTTGATAGAGGAACAGATGTTTCTAGGCTTGCTGCAGTAGCAGGGGAGTTACGTTTAAATGTAAATACATTTAATAGTTGTCTAGCAGATAAAAGCTTTGCCTCAAAGGTACAAGCAGATGAAAGTGACGCCCAAAAAACGGGTGGTCAAGGGACTCCACATAGTTTGATTGTAGGGCCAAATGGGGAAGTGCAAGTAATAAAAGGAGCACAGCCATTGGAACAAATTGAACAAATGCTACTTCCATTGCTCTAAGAGTAATAACAAGATAAATCAAAAATCCTACGACATGTCGTAGGATTTTTTTATATAACATATAAATAAGAAAAGCTTAGTGTCGCACAATGTAGAAAAGGGGAGCCTATTTATATAGCAGGGAAGTAGTGGTAGTGTTTTCTTATCTATTTTAATAACTTGCTACACTTGAACTTTTAATTAAATGAGCTGCTCCCAAACATAGCATGAAATATAATCTAAGAAAATATTTTTTATTAATTATTACTATTTATAAATGTAGATTTAATTTTTTTATATAAAAGATGAACCCTAGTACCTCTAGTTTTGAAGCGCTATTTCGTGGTGTCGCAAAACATAGTTTTCTTTGCTAAAACTAGCGAAATTTAGGACATGAGGTATGTGGCAAATAACATGATTTAATCTATGGAAAATAAGATTATTTTTACTTATAAAACATAGTTTAAATATATAGATCTATTGCCTCATAGAACTGCACAGTAGCCCTTTACAGGCTGTATTGTAGGTTTGCTTGATTGTAATAACAACTATATTATTAGGGGTTATGTCGCATAAGATACATTGTGCGACATATGTATATTCTTATAAAAATCCTTTGGAGGTATGATAGATGAAACAACGTGTCTTATCTATCATACCTCCTCTCCTCTTTAGTGTTTGTGTTACCTTAGTATATGCAGAGAGTGTATACCCGACATGCGGCATATATACTCAGGAGGAAACAACTTGTCAAGAATATCTTCATCGAAGTTTCCATTTACCCTCCTAAGACAAAGGTAATGGGGCAAGCAAGTCTACTTGCCCAGTTTTAGGTTAATCCCCCTCCAGCACGCCGGCTCTTACGAGTGGCTGTAACTGGAGGGAGGAAAGAAATTCTATTCTAAGATTTTTACCAACACTTTGGCTAATCCAATTGCTAACCCTATACAGATCAGCCCTAATGCAATACACAAACCACAACCCGAAGAATCACAAGTAGTGTATGTAGCCTTAGGCGGAGGAGACTGGCAGCCCCCCCATTTTTGTACTTGTTGGATAGGAATTGGAGGAAGAGCTCCCATTTTGGCGGCAGCCTCCCTTTTTAAATTTTTTTCTCTTCCACGCTTTCTTCTCGTCTGCCTTGTGGCCACGTCCTTCCTCCTAAGACAAAAGTAATGGGGCAAGTCTACTTACCCAGTTTTAGGTTAATCCCTATTAAGATTAACAGCAAAAAAGTCCTTTTTTTTGTCTAAAAAAATAATAGCATAAATATGCTATTTTGTCTAGGGAAGTGCTAAATTCTCCTACTTCCAATAAACTCTATCTCCAAACCGCAAATCAATATACCCCACACTTGAACGATCTATTTTTTCTTCCAATAAATACTGCAGTGTATCAAACTGTCTCGTAATATCTTTTGTTAGATATATATCAATATGCCATCCCTCACGAGTATAGATACGCCCCTCCCCTATCTCACCATCAATTTCAATATACCTAAACGGTATATCTGTTCTTTCTTTTATTTGAGTAAACCAAGTAATTGCACCAAAAACTATCTCTGTTTGTAAGATTTCTGTATGCTCCTTGTGCTCCTCATTTCGTGTATCATAAATAATAGGATAATCTCCCATTTCTGCTACAATTGCTTGTGTTTTTATAATATGTTTTTTTTCAATAATTCTTTCTTCTTCTACTTCTTTTTCCTCTCCATCTTCTGTCATGATAGTACTTGTCACTATTTCTTTTTTTATATCCCATTCATCATCACCAACAGTTCTTACCACCTCTACCAAATATCCAGATACATCTAAATACCCATATTGATGACCATCATCATAAATAACAGTAGACAATTTTTCTGTAACCTCTACATGAATGGTATCTGGGAATTCTTTTTCTACACGAATACCATCTATAGCCAAGCGTTCTAGTAAAATATCTTTTATTTCATCTACATTTACCAGAAAATAACTTTTCTTTGGGAATACAAATAATGTTTTATAATCAATAATACCATCCACCATATTTGCTACCTCTGTGGCATTTAATCTTTCTGTCCCAGAAACAGTAATATCTGAAACATGAAAAAAAGGATGATACAATCCCATCCCAGTCATAGTAAGAACACAAAGAGTCCCTAAAGTAATATAGAGTTGATTTTTCCAGCTTTTTATTTCTAACTTATATGGATTGCGCTGGTGTCTTTGTTTTGCAAGATCTCGTTTATTGCGCATGAAATTAATTAAAAACCACGTTTAATACGACGAATTGTTTCTATAGCCCAAGTAATCCAGTATCTACATGATATAGGTAAATCCTGACAAGGAGTAAGTTCTTTTTCCTCTCCACCAAATCCTTTTTTAAAATGAGTAATCCCAAAGAATGGATGCTTTTTATCTGCGCCCTTTGGTGCTATACCCCAGAAATTATAATAACGAACCCCACGTTTTTTCCCCTCATTTAACGCTGCCCATTGCAAGGCATATGATGACGGATGCTTCTTGTCTAGCATCAATGACGCTCCATGTCTATAAGAAGCCATATGCTTATAATAATACACCACAGCCGCCGCATCTAGCCGTCCATCTGGAAGATAGGCATGAAATACTACAGCTTGTTTCTCTTTTGAAAATGCTTCAAATTCTTTTTCTACATAACTATCAGAAAATCGCACAAAATGATGCCGTTTTGCAGTTTCATCATGTAAAACATTAAACTGTTCCAATGCTTTTTTATCTGTAAATGATTTTATAATCACACCATCACGCTCACATCTTCTAATCAAATTTCTATGATTTTTATTCATAGCCTTTAGCAAATCTTCTGCTTGTGGACTAAGATCTAGTAGCCATGTGGTTTCTGCAAGCATATGAATAGGTGCATGTCTAAACCCATATTTCTCATATGTTTTTTCTACAGACTCATCTTCAAATGGACTAACACGAATAAAATGATATCCTTCTTTTTTTCCTTTTTTCTTTAAGTAATCAAATAATACACTATGCGCTTCGTCCGGCATTTCTCCTATAGGCCCATATGGCAAGAACAAAAAATTCCCACGCTTTGCATGAACACTCACCAGCATAGCCCCACCAATAAGTGTATCTTTATCATATACCCCCAGCACCCACGCTTCTTCCCCTTGTGATTTATAAAAATCACCATATTCCCACGCCTGAGTCATAAGTGTATATGTTTGGGTTTCCAAAAAATCATCCCAAGTTTCTTTTTTTGTTATTAATTTTACTTCAAAAGACATAATATAAATTTACTGCCCAGCAATGCGCACACCACGCATGCGTTGATATATAGAAAATAATGTGTAATATGTTTTATCAAATATAATGTCCACTGCATCTGGATGTGAATATAGATGCCCACCAAATCCCGCTTTAAACCGTGCCACCCCAGATAATGGATGAGTCCTATCCCAGCAATACTCATGATGGCATAGTGTATTCTCCTTTCCCTTCTCTCCTGTGGGAGCTGTCCCCCAGAGATCATAGGTCTCTAAGCCTCTTTCCATTGCCCAGGCGATAATATGTTCATGTAGGGCATATGGAGCCATGACAGAGCGTTTCTCGTCAGATGAAGCCCCTATAAGGTAATACAGCGTATCTTTATATTCTAATGTTATAGCAGTAGCGAGTATATCATTGTCATGTATAGCGTTAAATTGATACACATGTGGCAACTCTAATACTTCTTTTAGATATGTATCAGAAATACTCGTATATTGTTGGCGTTTTGTGGTCAATGCATTTAATGTTGCAAATGTTTGATAATCATTTTTTTGTTCTATCTCTACTCTTTTTTTCTTTGCGAGACGAATATTATATCTTGTTTTTCTGTGCATGTTTGCATATAAATCATCCATTGAACCCTCCAAAGGAAGTATCCACGTATACTGCGGCTGTCGGTTTATTGTCTTTCTGGTATTGTATGCAGATAAATCAAGATCTGCCAGTGATTCCAAACGAACAAATGCAAATCCTTCTTTTTTTAAATCATCTAACACCCCGTCAATATGTGATGCAGGAATATCTGCATGTGGAATATATGTCGTTTTTTTTCCCAATGGAAGTCCTGTATTAATTTGTTGTATATCTATGGTTTCATTATCAAGTGTGTAACTTTTTCGTTTTATATCTCTTCCAATAGATGCCAAAAAATCACCATACTCCCACGTTTGAAGAAAACTTTTTTTTTCTCCCCATTCAGATTGTGTCTTACCGAGAACGATTTTCATAACTCTTTACACAATTGATAATAGTCTCCGCTTCTTTTTTCCCAATATTTCTATTTGTAGGTAAATTCATGGATCTAGCTGCATAAGATTCTGCATGAGGACACATGCCTTTTTCATATCCAGTAATTGGAGCTTCTTTATATGCAGGAGCAATGGGCGCATTATACCAGTTCCCTAGTAAGATCCCATGTTTTTTTGCATACGCAAGTAAGCTCTTTGGGTCTGAAACAAAGAGTGTATAACGTAAAAAAATGTTTTCAGGATGATTATGTGGAGTTTCTATATCTGGCAGTGCTTTTTTATATTGTTTTGCAATTGTTTGTCTGTGTACATTTCTTGCATCTAAATCATCTAATTGCCCAAGTAAAATATGTGCCAATGCATTTGGTAATGTAGCCGGATATGCAGAAATCTGTGCACCACATTTTTCTTGTTTGTAAATAATTTTCCCTGTAAGATGCAGTTTATTTGAGGCCACAAGTAATATCTTCCCAAAAGATGAATACCCACGTTTTCCTATTTGAAAAAGTGGAATATTATAAAGATATTGAGAAACTTTTAATAAAGAAGTCTGTGGAAGCTCCCCGTGTAATGCTTTTATTTTTTTTGCAATTTCTGCGTTATTTGTAATAAGCGCACCACCACGCACACAAGAAATTACTTTATCTGTCCCAAAACTAAACATGCCAATATCTGCAAAAGTTCCTAATTTTTTACCCTTATACTCCCCTCCTATAGCATGTGCAGTGTCTTCAATAGTACTAATATTTTTTTCTTTTGCCAAGGCAACAATTTCTTCCACTTTTGCGGGGTTCCCAAAGGTGTGTTGGATAATAATAGCTTTTGTATTTTTTGTAATCTTCTTTTTTAAATCCGCTGTATTCATGTTTAAATCCTCTAATACATCTACATATACAGGAGTTGCGCCAGTCCATCTAATAGCATTGGAGACAACCATACAGGTATATCCTTGTACTATTACTTCATCACCTTTTTTTATATCTAATACTTCAATCGCTTTTTGTAATGCAGTTCTTCCACTATCAAATGTAATAGCAGTGCTTACTTGAAAGTATGTTTGTAACTTTTCTTCTACTTCTGCAATATGTTTTCCTTTACGAATAGAAAACCACTTCCACGGAAGTAGTAAATATGACAATGCTATACGCACGTCACTTGATCTTGTATTTGGTAAAAATCCAGTAAATATCATATTATGTGGTACTATTTTTTTTATGTTTATCTAGCTCTTGGTGAATTATTGCTGGGATACGATTTTCTAACAAAATAACAGAATTGGTATCTTTCTGATCTTTTATATACGCAAGCAATGCTTCTGGATCTGTTTTTTCTAACACAGTTGTCTTATATTTTTCTACGACTCCCTGTGTAAGAGATTCTATAAAATCATCTGTAATAATAACTAATTCATCTGTAACAAATGCAATCTCTCCACCAATTTGTGCATGAAGTTCATCACTCTTTGCCCCCAATTCTAACATTCCACGTGTCACCACTATACGCCTTTTTTTCGTAGGATAACTTGCTAAAACATCCAATGCGGCTCTAAATCCATGCGGGTTAGAATTATAACTATCATCAATAATCGTTGTCTTCCCATATGAATATGTATGAATTGCCGTCTTTGGGTCACGAAGATCATTTGTAGCATCTACCATTTCTTTTTTTGTCATTCCCACACAATCTGCAGCTAAAAGACATGGAGCAATATTTAGCGCATTGTGTCTCCCAGTAATCTTTGGATAAAAATCTATCAATTCTCTTTTCCCAGTTTTTAATTTTATATCCACAGATAAAATCTCATGTTCTCTGTGTTTTATATCTCTTATAACACATGTAGGATTATGTGTAGTTTCTATACCAAATGTCATTACTTTTGCTTCTAGCTCATCTATATATTCCATACAATATGGGTTGTCTGCATTTGTGATCGCTACTCCTGATTTTGGAATTGCGCGCAGTAATTCATATTTTGCATCTTGGATATTTTTCATAGAACCAAATAAACTAAGATGCTGTTCATTTATAGCAGTAAGTATTCCAATAGTTGGGTGAACAATATCACAAATTAACTGTACATCCCCCTTATTATATGCCCCAATTTCTACAATAAATATATCTGCTTCTGAAAAATCAGTCTCTAAAATAAAACGAGAAATACCAATATCACTATTAATATTTCTTGGTGTTTTTATGACACGAAATTTTTTACTCACTATATGTGATAAAAATTCTTTTACAGTCGTTTTTCCATAACTTCCAGTAATACCAATAACTGTAAGATTTTTATATTTTTTTAATTTCTTTTCTGCACGGATGAAATACCATTTTTTTAATGTGTCTGTCATTTTATTTATTCCAATCACAAAAATACTTACTACGATTGGACGTAACACTAAAGCAAATAAAAGAATTGCCCAATAACGGGTATATATTAATAATAATGCCTCTACAGATAAACTAAGTAGTACAATAAGCATTGCCTTTATGCTAGATTGTGGTCTTCGCAAGCGTTTATGCAAATACAAATATCCTATCCGAACTATATCTGCAAGAAATAAAAAAACTATAATTTCTTTTAATAATTTTATATTATGTATAGGGAAAAATGATATTAATAGTACCAGAAGTGTACGCCAAAAAATAGGATAAGAAAATATATATTGCTTCCCCTGTATGGTAGATAAAAAATCTTTAAATCTATCTATGCGATACCATTTTAATTGCCAGTAGTATGTATGCCCCCCTATATCAATACTTGCGGTAATAAACCACAAAAGTGCGATGATAATATTAAATAGAGAAGGATAATACATAGAATTTTATGATAGAAAAAGAGAAAGTTGTTTAATCATTTCATTTATAGAAGTGCGGTGAAGGCCGTGTGTGCCATTTGGAATAATAACAAGAGAACTATTTGGAAGTGCTTCATTAATTTTTTTCCCATATTTCAACGGGACATATCCATCTTTTTCTCCCCAAAGTACCAGTGTTTTATTATCTATATTTGGTAAAAAATCTGAAACATCTGTAGCAAGCACTTTTCTAAAAATATCTCGTTGCACCCCAGATGTTTTACTATAGTCTGGTGATTGCGCAGCTTTATATAATATCTTTTTTGCCAATGGCTCTAATGTATTTAAGATAGGTAATTTCATACAAACTTTCCCTACTTTTGCGAGCGTCCCAAATATTATTTTTTTCACTGGGCGTTTTATACGAAATACTGCAGCACCACTTAATACTAGTTTATCACAAATTGTACTATCTTTTCCAATCATAACAGTAGCAACTTGTCCCCCAAAGCTATGGCCCAAGATAATACGAGGATGTTTTTTTTCTAGTGTTTCTATTTTTTTTCTAGCAAACTCTGCATATTCCTCTACTCCCCACACATCACTTGGGCATGGTTCATTACCAAAACAAGGCAAATCTATAACAAGAACATCTGCAAAAGATTGTCCTGCTTTTTCTATAAATTTTCCCCACGTTTTATGAGAACCACCCCACCCAGGTAAAATAATTAATTGTATAGGAAGTTTTTTCATATTTAAAGTGTTGTTTTTCCCCCCATATATGATTGTAATACTTTTGGAATAGTAATGCTTCCATCTTCATTTTGATTATTTTCCACTATTGCCAGAGGAAAACGAGAAAGTACTATTGCCGTACCATTGAGCGTATGCACAAATGCATTTTTCCCATTCTCATCTTTATATTTAATATTCATTCTTCTCGCTTGATAATCTAGACAATGACTTGCACTTGTTATCTCTCCAAATTCTCCCTGCTTCTCATCGTCCCCCTTCATAGTCATATACGCTTCTATATCATATTTACGGTACGCAGGAGCGCCCAAATCGCCCGTAGGAATGTCTATAACACGATATGGGATATCTAGTCCATAACAGATTTCTTTTTCAATAGAGAGCAATTCTTCATGCAATGCATCACTTTCTCCGGGAGTACAAAAAATAAACATCTCAAGCTTTGCAAACTGATGAACACGATAAAGTCCTTTACTCGTTCTCCCATATGCACCTGCTTCTTTTCTAAAACAATGAGAAAGTGCTATATATTTTTTTGGCCCTTCTGACAAATCCATTACTTCATCTGCATGATACCCAAGTGTAGTAATTTCTGCTGTTCCTATGAGTGCCAGATCTGTATTTTCTACCGTGTAAATCTGATCTTCTTCCCCACGTGGATTAAACCCAGCCCCAACGAGTATTTCTTGCTTTGCGAGATCTGGAGTTTCTATCAGTTCAAACCCATATTTTTCCGCAACGTCAATTCCATAGCTTACCAAGGCTCTATTTAATTTCACTAGATTATTTTTTAAAAAATAAAATTTAGATCCAGCTACTTTTGCCCCACGTTTAAAATCAAGCATGCCTGCATCTGTAAGCAATTCTTCATGATCTTTTGGTGAAAACTCAAATTGTTTTGGTTCTTTATTTGTATACACTACTTTGAAATCTTCTTCCCCACCAATTGGACTATCTTTATGTGTTTTATTTGGGATAGCAAGCAATAACTCTGTATATGTTTTTGTTACTTCTGCTAACTGTTCTTCTAATTCTTTTATTTCATCTCCTACTTTTCTCATGTTCAAAATTTCTTCTGCAGTAGGTTTTCCTTTTGACTTTTTATTTCTTGTAGCACGAAGAGCATCTATTTTCGTTCCTATTTCTCGTTTTTGTTTATCTAAATCTAAAAGTAAATCAACATCTACTTTCATAAATCGATTTTTGATATTTGCCTTTACTTCTTCTACGTTTTCACGTATGTATTTTATGTCTAACATATTTTATAATTATAAATTGTAAATGATAAATTATTATCAGCTAACTTTACATCCCCCCAATATATTCAAGCACTTCTGGAAGAATCTTCTCATACATTCCTGCATTATTTCCTACTAACTCATAATCAAGCACTTTTTCTGGAAGTACCCAATTTGTTTCCAATACTTCTTCATCATTAACAACTCCATCTCCA
The DNA here is from genome assembly GCA_018650085.1 of Candidatus Magasanikiibacteriota bacterium. GTDB lineage: Bacteria > Patescibacteriota > Patescibacteriia > Magasanikbacterales > UBA922 > JAHJIX01. The sequence continues at coordinate 40,660 of JABIGQ010000039.1, forward strand.
CCAGTAACACGGCAAATATGTGGAAGTATAAATATTTGTACACGCCACAAATCACCTTTCCCAGTACGATGCTGAAGATCTATGAGAGAACATCGTTTTATTACTTTTACTTCATATCCACTCTCTTCTCTCACTTCACGTACTACATTTTCTTCGATTGATTCTCCCCAGTCTACTCCACCACCTGGAAATTCCCATTTTTCATGAAATTCTGGATTATATGGATCATTTCTTTTATTCAATAAAATTTCACCCTTATCATTTACAAGTACGCCTATTGGCACTATCCATTGTCTTGGTGAATATTGCTTTATTAGATAATATTTTGCTTGTGAGAGTGCTTTTCCTCTATGACTACAGGCGTTTTTTTCTGCTTTTTTCATTTCCGAAAATCGTCTTCCACTTTTTAATTCAGTAAAAATTGGATCATACCCAAATCCTCCTTTAATTTCCTTATGGATTTCTTCTTCGATTCGTCCTTCTGTATTACCAAAAGAAATAAAAGTATTCCCCGTCTCTGGATGATATATTGCTATAGCTGCCCGGAAACATGCTTGTCTCTCATTTCCTTCCAGTTCTTTCATTTTTTTTAATAAATAATCATTTCTTTCTTCCACAGTATTGCCACTCCTAGCACTATGTATTCCGGGAAATCCATCTAGTGCATGTACAAAAAGTCCACTATCGTCTGCCAGTGAAAGCATGCCTGTTTGCTTTGCGTAATATTTTGCTTTTAACACAGCATTTTCTTCTATAGTGGCTCCCGACTCTTCTGGTGCTTTTATTTCTTTTTCTATATCATCCAATGATAAAAACTCAATAAATCCCAAATCACCAAAATAACTTTTTATCTCAGCAAACTTTCCTTTATTTGTGGTAGCAATGAGTAATTTCATATATTATATAAAACGCTCTAAATATTTTTTTATTTTTCTTCCTTTAAACTTATCCGATTTATAGGAAACTAATCGCACTATTTGAATAGATAAGCCCATATCGGTAATCGCATCTGCCAGTTTATCTACATATACCTTCTGATCATATCCCAATGCTATAATATTTGGTTTTATTTCTCCTATGATTTTATACGGATCATGCAGATATCCCATTCTCACCTCATCAATAACAGATATATAAGTAAGAAATTTCACACGTTCCTGCTCTGTATGTAATGGATCATTTCCTTTTATTTTTTCAACATTGCTATCTCTTCCTACACAAACAGTAAGATGATGCGCATATTCTTTTGCTTGTTCAAACATATGAATATGTCCAGCATGCACAATATCAAATGTCCCAAATACCAATACCTTAGCTTTCTTTTTCATCTTGTTTATCTTTATCTTCTATAATCTCTGGTTTCATGAGTGGAAATAAAGTTGCTTCTCGAATTGGTTTATTCACGAGAAATGCAAATAACCTTTCACCAAATCCAAACCCACATGTAGGAGGCATGCCATGTTCTAGCATTTCTACAAATTCCATGTCAGGCATCATTGCCTCATCATCCCCACGTTCTATGAGTTCTTGTTGTAACTCAAATCTTTTTCTCTGATCAATTGGATCATTTAACTCTGAATATCCATTTCCTACTTCAGAACCCGCAATAATTGGTTGGAAACGTTCTGTTAATTCTGGATTATCTACTCTCGCCTTTGATAACGGAGAAATTAATTTTGGATGATTGATAAGAAATACTGGACCTGCTATATTTTTTCTACAATATTTCCAAAGCGTATCTGTAAGCCGTTCTTTATTTTCTCCCTCATATTTTACAGAAAGTTCTTTTAATTTATTCTTCATTTCTTCTTCTGAAGCAGATAATACATTTATACCTGTCTGACGTTCCACTTCTTCTACATAGTCAATAGTTCCCCAATCTCCAGAAAGATCAAATTCAAGTCCTTTATGAGTAAATTTCGTGGTACCAAATACTTCTGTAGCAATGCGTTGATATAATTCTTGTGTAAGTTTCATACCGTCTTCATAATTTGCATATGCCCAATAAAATTCCATATTGGTAAATTCCTGCAAATGATCTGGACTCGATCCCTCATTTCTAAATACTTTTCCAATTTCAAATGTTTTTTCATACCCAGCAGCCATTAATCTTTTCTGCCAAAGCTCTCCTACAGAAATACGAAGATACACATCTAGATCAAAATCATTGTGATGTGTAGCAAACGGGCTAGCTTCTGCGCCACCTGTAGTAGTTTCCAAATATGGTGTTTCTACTTCAAAAAATCCTTTATCTTTCATGAAGTTTCTCGTCACGTCCCAGAACTTTGCTTTTTTTCTAAACAATTCCCGCGTATCTTCATTCATGAGAATATCAAGATAACGTTTCCTCATTCTTAATTCTTCATTTTGAAGTCCATGAAATTTATCTGGAAGTGGTAGAAGTGATTTTGTAAGCAACTGCCACTCTGAAACCAATACTGATTCTTCTCCTTTATGCGTGATAAATTTTTCACCACTCACTACAATAATATCTCCTATATCTAATTTTTTTGTAAAAAGTTTATAATTGTCTTTTCCTAAATCATCTTGTTTTAGCGCAATTTGCATACGTCCAGAAGCATCTTGAAGATGAGCAAATGTTAATTTCCCCATATCTCGTTTCATCATTATTCGCCCAGCAATTCTAAATTTCTCTCCTTCTTTCCCGTCTAATACTGCTTGAATAGCTTGTTTTTCCCCTGTTTTAGCAGGATAAAGCACTACTCCAGCTTCTTTTAGGTCAGCGAGTTTACTTATACGAACTTCTCGTTCATCATTGATATTTATCTCAGGTATATTTGTCATATTTTTAGCTTATTTTACGCAATGTATGGTACCAAAAATATGATGAAAATGCAAATACCCCCAATAGATATTGAGGGTATTTCATTTGATTAAATATGATCTATTTAATCTCTAAAATAGTATAAGACATCACTCCAGCAGGGACTTCTACATCTACGCTATCTCCTTTTTTCTTTCCTAAAAATGCTTCCCCTAGTGGAGACTCATTTGAAATCTTTCCAGCAAGCGGATCCGCCTCTTGCGCCCCTACTATACTATATTCTTTTTCTTTTTCGTTTACTTCTACTAAAATAGTATTCCCTATCTGCACAGTATCTGTATCTACTTGAGATGCATCTATGATTTCTGCGTTTTCTAATATATGGTCTATTTCAATTAAACGACTTTTTGCCCAAGACATTTCATCTCTCGCTGCATGATATTCTGCATTTTCAGACAAATCTCCCATTTCTCGTGCCTCATCTATACGAGTCGCAATATCTGGCATTTTTTCTTTTTTTATTTTTGTATATTCTTTTTTTAATAATTCTAATTTTTCTGGTGTAATGTATTGTGTTGTCATATGTGTGTGTTATAAAACAAAAGATATCGACTATGAGCCGAATAAAATATATCCGCTTCACACGGATATATTTATAGTATAACAGGTTTTGAAATTGTGTCAAATATTAATTAATATTTTTATATATTGACAGTCCACCACATATTTAGTATTATATCTACTTGCACAAAACGTTCTTTACAACAGGAGGATAAACGTTGTCATACGAAGATACTCGAGAGTTTTTAATCAATCATCAAGAAAAGATACTTGATGATTTTCTAGATGGACAGTGGTGTAAAATGACCACAGGCTTTAGCCAATCTGCTTATACAGATTCACTACGTCAGGCTGACTATTTATTGCGTTACTATGGAATGTATTTTACATCTTATTATGCAACATATAGAAGATTCTTAAGAAAGTATGAAGCAATATTTTCTCAGAAACGCCTGCATATCCTATCTATTGGGACAGGATCTGGTATTGATTTTTTTGCACTTAACCGTGCTATTGAAGATCTTCTCTTAGAAAATAAAATTAAAAGAAGACAACAATATCATTATACAGGAATTGATCCTGTAGCGTGGAATTACCAGCCTATATCTACAAAATTTCATTTCAAACAAATAGATATTAAGAAACTTACTCCACAAGATATTGAAAATGTAGATCTCTTTATATTTCCTAGATCTTTATCCGATATAGAAAGAACAGATCCTTTATCTTTAACTCGTTTAGCACGTTTAGTTTCTAATCACACTAATCGAGATAGACTATTCTTTATAAACTCATATGTTGTACAGAACAGTCTTGATAAAGGGAAAAAAGTATTCGGAGTAAATGCTTTTTGTTCTCTTATAAAATCTTTTACTCAACATGGATGGAGAAATGTGAATTGCAAACCACAGGATCATTGTGGAATTATTCCAAAATATTCTACTCTTTCAGATCTACCGTTCTATGGTATACCTGATCGACTCACTGATATCCTTGGAATAAACTTAAAAGATGAATGTAAACACAAAAAACAAGGGGCTTTCTCTTGTAATTTTTGTAAAGAACAACTTTATATTATGAGAAAACTAAACAACATAGCTTTCCATATTCATGAACTACAGCGAGATGAAGAATGATCATCAGCGCTAGCCGACGAACTGATATCCCTGCATTTTATGCTCCATGGTTTATAAACCGAGTTCGTGCGGGATGTTTACTAACTCGAAACCCACGAAATGCAAATCAAGTACGACGAGTTTCTTTATATCCAGAAGACGTAGATGTTATTGTTTTCTGGACAAGAAATCCTCGCCCGCTCTTTCCTTTTTTGGCAGAGTTGGATTCGTTAGGATATAAGTACTACTTTCAGTACACCTTAACAGGATATCCTAGGATACTTGAACCACATGTACCCCAAACCAATAATGCTATTGAAGCCTTTTGTGATCTCAGTGATTACATTGGGCCTGATCGTATTATCTGGCGTTATGACCCTATTCTCCTGTCAAACTATACAGGTCTAGACTATCATATCTCTACATTTCTAAAGCTTGCTACACAACTTGCTGGAAAAACTAGAAAAGTAGTGATTAGTTTTGCAGACCTTTATGGAAAGACAATTAGAAATCTAGACAAAGTTTCTGGTATCCAATATATGGATATACGTAAAACTCCAGGTCTTTTACATCTACTGTCAAACATAATCAGAATTGCAAAGTCGTTTGGTATGACCGTGGAAACATGTGCAGAAACATCTGTTTCCTCAAGCCTATCAATGACTAGAGGAAAGTGCATTGATGATGCACTTATCCAACGCGTATTTGGAATAAACCTCACAGTAAAAAAAGACCGAAGTCAAAGAAAAGCTTGTGGCTGTGTAGAAAGTGTTGATATTGGGCAATATAATACCTGCCTTCATGGATGCACATACTGCTATGCAACAACAAGCCTAGATGCTGTCCAAAAAAAAAGACAACAGCACAACCCAGATAGTCCCTTTCTTATTGGGGACTTACGGGAAGGAGAAGAAATGTTTTTATTAACTAAAAAGAAGCAAATGCCTCTCTTATAGTTGATGAGAACCCACTGTTCATTTTAAGATAGGGGTTCATCCCCTATCTTACCGCCACGTCATCCCTAGCGCAGTTGCCTAGGGATTTTTTATTATAAAGCACAATACTAATTGGGATCATCCAAATAATGTATATAGCTATTCCTATGTATAACTGCATAAAATAATATTAATAAAACATATTAAAGCACTATGGAGCCAGCTGGCAAATCCTATTTCTAAATCTTATAATCCTTAACAAACTGAGGTTTCGCCATTATCTTTTTACATTTAGGACATTCTGTCATTTCGTTTATGGTCTTATCTTCCCAAGCATCAAAACAAAGTGGACATTCATACCAAGTTTTTTCTTCATCTAATACTTTTGTTACGTCTTTAAAGATTGGATTATAGTATTCTATGTCCATTAAGTGTTTGTATTTTAGGAAGATTTTTTGATACTTTTTACTTAATTCTTCGTCTTCTCCATCTGTCATGTTCCAAAGAAAAAAATCATCTGTGAAGTATTCTTGGAAACAGTACTCTGCTATTTTTTTCACACACCCATCATCATCAATATGTTTTTGCAAATTAAATACAAAATGTCTAGAAATACGATTATCTAAAATATTATATCTATTCATATCTACACTCAAAGCACTAGTAGGTGCAATATCAGAAATAAGTAAACGCACTTGATCAATATCAATACTATGATCAACATAAAGATAATTTTCTATACCGTACACAACAAAAAACTCCTTTAGGTTTTTATCTGTTTTTCTCCCAATAAACATATAATTAAAATTTAAAACCTGTCTTTCCTAATAAAATGATCTCATTTGTAATCTTATCTATTACCAAAGACTTTCCACTATTTGGATCAATAATTCTCAATATTTCATTACCTAGATTTAAATAATTAATCCCTTTATGTATCAAGCGTATACCATTATTAATGGTATTATTTTTTTCATTCTTTAAAAGCTTCTACAACAATATTGAATGCATCTAAAGATTTACCTACTAAATATTTTTGTGCAATACTAATTCCATCCTCAGAATCACTAAGTAACTCAAATGTACCTGTCATAACCAGATCATAAGCAGAACTATCACCACTATTTATTAAAGAATCTAACAAGTCAAAGCAAGACTTCAAAAGTATTTCATCTTTTTTATCAGCTAATTCTTTTATATACGTAGCTAATGCCCCAAAAACCATATATGGCAAATCTATATCCTCATCGGTATTCCGTGCATACATTTCAAATTCCGGGATAATTTTAAATAATTTTTTAACTATATTTTGATTAGTCATCATACTATTAATTTAATGCATTTAATAAATCATTCAATAATTCTTGAGCTATAGATCTATCTGAAACAGATATATTCTCCCTCCCTAAAAATTTTCTCAATGCATTCACTGAATCTTGTCCTTTTTGTATATGATTACTACCACCTATTAATTCTCCTGTTATTTTCGTATGACGTATTGCATCAGCAGTTCCTCCGTCTCCATACTTTGCAGAACTCCTATAATTCCTTTCAATTATACTTCGCAACTTTTGGTGCTGTACTTTTGATAAAAGATTCCCTCTTCTCGTATTCAATAATTTAATATTTGGGTCAACCCTTCTAAAATCATTAATATCTACATCTAACCCTCTTACTACACTGCCACGAAGAGATCTAGTAGGAACAAAAGGTAATTCACCTCCCATTAAAAATAACATTGCATCTAATTCCGTAAACTCATCCCCAGAAAACAAATATCTTCCTGTAATAGCTCCATATGCTTCAGATATATCACCTGTTATTGGAAAAGAATCTAATAATACATCATAACCTGAATCATACATATCTGAATTTATATACCTAGGTGTAGAATTCATAGATGTAGAATCTGAACCATATCCATAATCAAATCCATAAGAATAATTTGCTAGATTAAAATCCTCCCCAATCATCCCCGTAGGATCCACATACTTCAAAGGATTATTCTTCACATACACATACCTATTTCTCGACAAGACATCTCCATCTCTACCCATATAAGAGTCTCGTGAAATAAATCTTCCAGTCTTTGGATTGTAATACCTAGCATTATAATAATACAATTCACTCTCAAAATCCTGCTCTTGGTTAGTGAAAAGATAGTTTGTTGTTTGTGTCCCTTCATACCCTATTGTACCACCAAATGCGTCATATTCATACATTCCTACTATTTCTGAAGATTCATCTGTTAGTAGTACTGTACTTCCTAATACATCTGTATGTATATATGTTATTTCATCCTCTGCATCAATCTCTGCAATCATTTCTATGCCGTAAATATTTGTTTTACTCACAACACCCGCACTATCTAGTTCATTAAGAACTCGAAGTCCATCATTAATATAATAACTCGCTTCATTATTTACGGATTTTTTTATCCTATTTCCATAGTCATCATACGCAAAACTTACTGTATTTTGACTAGCACTTGGAAGAAAATTTGGTCTGCTATTGTCTGTGTAACTAATCTGAGAAAGCCTGTTTTCTGCATCCCAAACATAATCTACCGTTTTAAGTGGATCCCCACCTCTAGTATACACTTCTTGCGTAAGACTTCCATTTCCATCATAAACATTTGATACTGCAAGTGTATTATTTACCGTATAACTTGCTAGTTCATTTGTATTGAGAGCGTAAGTGTAATTTGTCGTGTCTGTATTGTTTACATAAGTTGTCCTATTCCCCCACTTATCATACGTATACGTCTGATCCACTCCTGCCCCAATAATTGTATAATCTACTGTTTTGAGCTGGTCGAGCGTATCGTATGTATAATCTATTATTCTAGTATTATTTTCTACTACACGTGTCCTATTATGCTCTGCATCATACGTGTAGTCATGACTCCACACTGTTTCTGCTTGTGGATTTACTATTGTTTGTGTTTCTAATCGTTGCAAGTCATCATATACATAATTAGTTGTATAATTATTTGCATATGTTAAACTTGCTGGTTTCCCAAAACTAGTATAACCATACGTTGCCAAAGGCTGCCCAAGATAATTTACTGTTTGGAGAAATCCTCTATTGTTATACGTATATGTTATTGTTTTTCCAGAAGCATCAGTCAAGCTTGCTGGACTTGAGTCTGTGTTATATGTTCTTGTAATTATTTTTGAATTCTCAGGCAAATCTGAAAATCTTTGTACTTCCTGTGTTTGTCTATTGAGATCATCATACGTATAGTTAGTTGTCAGCTCTAACGTAACACTTTGCGTATTGTTCCCCCAATTGTCATAAATATATGTTGACTGTGTTTCATCTGAAAATGTTTTTGATACAATTTGTCCAAGCACATCATACACATATGTAATTGTACTATTTTCTCCATCTACTTTTGTAATAATATTCCCTTCTGCATCATACGTATAATGTTCTGTTTTATTTCCTAAACTAGTTACTTGCGTCACTCTATTTAAATCATCATACAGAAAACTAGTCACATGCCCATCTACATTTTCAGACAATCTATTTCCATTATTATCATAGGTATATATTGTTTGGGTTCCTTGTACATTGGTTTCACTTGTAAGCTGATCTAATTTATTATACACAAAACTAGTGCTATTTCCTTTTTTATCTATTCTACTAGTAATATTTCCATGCCCATCATAAACAAGAGTACTCGTATTATTATACGCATCTATTGTATCTGTTTTTCTATGTCCTGTATCATAGATATAATCTACGGTTGTATTATCTGCATAGGTAATTCCTGTTTGATTTCCTTGTGCATCATAGGTATATCTCGTAATATTTCCTCCATTATCTTCTTCTGAAATAAGTCTATTAAATTCATCATAGATATATGTAGTAACCCTGCTTTCTTTATCTGTAACTGTCAAAACATTACCCAGGGCATCATAAGTATAGCTAATACTATTACCATAAGCATCTGTTTCTGTTAGCTTTCTTCCTAATTTGTCATAAGTATAACTCACTGTATGAGTATTGTTTAAACCATCTGCCGATTGACGGTCTATCATATTTGTCAAATCACCACGTGCATTATATGTAAAAATACTTTCTGTATCATCTGCATAACGAATACGGATTCGTCGCCCTGCTTCATCATAGTCATATGTTATCGTATTTCCATCACTATTACATAATCCTACATCCATCAAACAACGATCTTGTTTTTCACCAACTCTATTCCCTATTGCGTCATACACATATTCTATATGATGGCCCACTTCATTTTCTTCTTCAACTAATTGGTTATTTGCATTGTATTCAAATACAGTCCTATTCCCATTTGGATCTATTACTCGTATTTGATTTCCAAAACCATCATACACATATTGTATTGATACAAAATCAATAGCAGTAGAATATGCACGTTCTTCCATTATCTGATTTCGTGCATCATAGATATATACTTTTTTTCTTCCTTCTATATCTGTTTCTTCTTTGAGGTTTCCTTTTGCATCATAAATATAATCTATTGTCAAAACAGGTGTTATTTTTTGACTGATTCTTCCATTATCATCATAGACATAACTTATTTCATTACCATTCGCATCTGTTTCGGTTACTAATCTTCCAAGGTTATCATAATCTTTACTTGTCACAATATCTGCTTGTGTAAGACCAATTTGTTTTGTCTCAAGCAAACTTGCAGATATATCTGTTGCATATACAAATTCTGTACGTTGATTATTTTCATTTACCCTTGCTGTTCTGTGTCCTTCTATATCATATTCATATGTTTTTATTCCTCCGAGTGGATTTGTTTCGGTAAGAATATTGTTTTGATTGTCATATGTGTAAGTATATACTTCTCCCATTGGGTCAGTATAAGTTTCTCTATTTCCAAAGACATCATAAGTATATGTTTTTGTTATAGTTTCTTGTTGATTATCTGCATCTGTTACTGTTTTACTTTCTGTTAATCTATAATTTCCATTTACATCGTATGTGTAGGTTATAATGTTACTATTCTTATCTGTGTGAGTAAGTATATTCCCATATTGGTCATAAGTATAGCTTTCTGTATTCCCCATTGGGTCAATTACAGATAAAATATTCCCATCTGTTGGGTCTATAGTATAGCTTGTTACTTTCTCATCATAAAGTTCTGCTTGGACTACCCCGTCTATGATTTCATATACTTGTTCTCGTTTTTCTTGGATTCTATTGAAAGCTCCATAAGTATATGTTATTTTTGTTCTCCAGTTTTCTGTATTTGGTAATATTGTGCTTACAACTCTTCTATCTGTATCATAAGTATATCCTGTTGTTTTATTGTTTTGGTCTGTTTTGGATATCACCATTCCTTCTGCATTTCTTGTTTGGGTTATAGTATTTCCATCGGTATCAAATTGAGCAACTTTTAAATGTTTGTCACTATAACAATATTTCTCTAATGTAAAATTGACTTCATCACTATAATTTTTTACAAGTGTACAATAACTATCTCCTGTAACAGCAGGATCTTCTCCTAGATACGCCAATGTCCAAACCAAGCGTTTTTCTCCTACTTGATCTTTATCTGAATTATATTCATGCTGAACTGTCGTACGCCCTTCTGCATCATATGTATTATATAAAATAGTTCCACGAGCATCAGTATATGTATATAATCTATATACATCAGTATCTACATATTTTGCATAAGTAAAACTATCTGTTTTTATTGTTGTTACTCCATCTGTTATAATTGTTTTTCTTACTTCTTTGAGTACTGGGATTTCTGAATCTAATGTTTCATAGATATAATCAATTGTTGCACTATTATTTGGGTCTCCTGAATTATATGTAACTTTTGTTACTTTATCCCAACGTTTATCATCAGTAATTTCTCCATAGGTAAATGTTATTTCTCGCCCAGAAGAATCTACTACTTGGGTAAGCATATCTACATTTCTTTTTTCTGTATAATTGAATATTGTCGCATTAGCATTGGTATCTTCAATCCTCTCAAGCAAGCCCATATTGTCTGTGAGCTTTAGAGAATAATAATATTTCATTCCTGATAACTTTTCTAAAATAAGAAATGTTTCTGTTGCATCATTATATAATTTGTCTGTCTGTCCTGCTGATACATATTTTCCATCAACCATTTCAAATATATTTGCTACTGTTCCCCCTTTGTATACCACAACTTTTCCGCTTGTTGGGTCTTTATAATAATATTGATTATATGAATATTTCCATCCCAATCCAAAACGAGCATTTTTTATAGTTTTACTATTATAATATCTGGTTAAATCTATTGATTCTCCACGACCTGACAATTGTAGGTCTGTCTGTGTTAGTTCAAATGATCCTGTTCTGGCATCTACTGGATCTGCTACTGGAGTCATTTCTCCATTTGAATTCTCTTGACTTTGGCTATCGTCTGTTGGATTTACATCAACAATTCCCTCTGTAGTTCCTCCTAGTCCTTCTTCTAACTCTACTATTCCATCCCCATCATTATCTGCTGTGGTGTGTGTTGGATTAGAAGAACCTGAACCACTTTGAGGAGATTTAGTAGTAAAATACCATTGGCTACTAGGAAAATATCCTTCTGCTCCATCATTATCCCGTGCTTTTACTCGCCAATAATACCGTGTTCCATATGATAAATTACTCACACCAAATACAGAGTTATTATTCCCAATCCATTCTGAATAAAAATCTGTACCAGAAAAATACTGATCTGTACTTATTTCTACAAAATAATCTACAATTGATCCATCTGGATCTGAACATCCCCAGTCAAGATTTAATGATAAATTTTGATTTGATGCAGTAATATTAGGGGAAACAATGGTACAACGACTTGGGACTTGATTAATGTCTACTTCTATGTATGCTGTATTATTATCTTCATTTAATTCTATAATATTTTCATTATCATCTATCTGAAATAAAATATAGTTACTCCCTAAATAATCCAGACTTTCTGGCAATGGTAGAGGATTCGATACATCTATATATTCACCAGAAGCTAAAGAACTAATATTTCTTGAATTAAGCGGAAAATCATTATCATCAACAACCGTATCTGTAGACAAATAATATTGTAATGTAAATAAATTATTTATATCTCCCCCGCTATTTCTTATACGCACACTCGCTGTCGGCACATCTCCAACAATTAATGATACATCCTCAACACTTTGGTCTTCTAAAATTAAATCTGGCAAATCTTGTAAATTAAAATTTACAATTCTTGAAAAAAGAATATCATCCTCATTATAATCATCATTTTGGGCAATCTCTACTAAATCACTATCATATAAATGCATATATGTATCTGGCTCCCCATTTGTAGGACCCGATGTTTGAATCGTCACAACACTGCCTGAACGAGAAAAAGATAAGTGATATGTTCCTATTTCTGTATCCCTATAACCTCGTACTTTAATATAATAATTTTTTCCATCATATATAAAACGATACCAATCTTCATCTGCTTCTGTAAGATATGAATTATTACGTGTATAACTTGTACTAGAACCAAGATATTCAGCAGAGCCACTTGAATCATTTGGTTCATATGGATCTAAAATCGGTTCACTAATAGTAACCTCTTCATAGACAACATTATTTTCTTCATTTGACTCCCCTACAACCCCAGCTTTATCTGCACGAAATAAAATATAATATGTTCCTGGCCCATTATATGTTGAATCTGCTGCTAAAAAATTTTCAGAAAATGTTATATTTGTATATTCATCATTATAACCTTGAGAAGACAAAGCATCTACACTATCTGATGCAATAAGATAATCCAATTGATCCCATTGAGTATCTCGAGATAAATAATAGCCCACAGAGGATGCACCACTATCATCACTTCCTTGATTAAGAATACGTACATCCAATCGTACTGCGTCTCCTACAGTAATAGCATCATCACTCACATCTCTTGTACTTGGAATCAAATCAATATTAGTTTCTGTAAGAAGTACTCTAATATATGGGGCATAATCACCAGCTTCCTCTTGAGCATTAAATACTAATAACCTATCTTTCCAACTTGCAGGAGGAGTATTTCCTGATGACCATTCTTCACTAGGCTCTAACAGTACTCCCCAATTTATTTCTCCTCCCTTCCATTGTCTCACTGAATTTGTTATGTCAAAACTTACCCATCTTTGTGTCTCAGAACTATCGAATGTATCTATTGATTCATTTTCTTTTTCCAAGTGTTCACGAAAATATGGATAAGATAATGATGAAATATTATATGGCGGCCATGCTTTTGTAACCCGCTTTGCTTCTAAATTAACAACTTGATCACTCCCCTCACCAAAATTGTGATAATACATTTTTAATTGTGCATTATCCACATCTCCTGGAAGATTCATATAATCAGCAGCTGCAGCGACTATAAGATGCCGAGTATAATCATTTACTCCATTTACCAAGCGTCCAGTATATAATCTACCTTCAAACTCTTCTTCCGCAGAAGGATTTTGTGCCCCCCCATTTACCGCACGAAGATAAAAATCAAATTGATTACAATCCAAATAATATCTTCCACTATAATTTTCTTTACATGGATAATATACAGGATCAATAATAACTGGATATACCCGTTCTTTTGCTGTTAAATATGAACCAGGAACTTCCAATCCAATTCTCATTTTTCTTAACTCATAATCTACTTCTACAATCTGATCCAATCCAATATGAGACAATTCACCATACATTGAAGTATCTTCTTGAGAATCAAACATAATTGCCCCAGTAATTCTTAACTCACTTTGATCTGGAAAAACAATTCTAACATTTTCATTATTCTGTAAAATTTGCGTACCCTTTATTCTATCTTCTCCTACCAAAACATCACTCCCTTTGGGAAATTCATATTCTTCCCAAAACAAAAGTTTATCTTTTAAGGAAATATCTTCTGGCTCTGATTGTATTATTATTTTCCTTTCTCTACTAAACGCTTTATCATGAAATAACACATCTACATTCGGATACATATTTTTAATTGTAGAAATAGATGTGTTATTTTCTTTTGTATAAGAAACAGTCCCTGATACGGGTTTTTTTATGTAGGAATTTTCATCAACTGAATCAACTTTTTCTAAATTTCCTGCACTAATAGCCACCGAATATCCTTCTTCTGACGTTGGTGTATCATACTGATACCCAACATATTTTTCTACAGACTGAAACCTTGACTTATCCGCATCTTGAAATAAACTCCAATCTTTTGAACGAAGAAAAGTTTCACCATTTTTTTCATCAATTTGCACTGGTCTAGGTGTCTGATAAATATGCCATATTTGATCTCCATTTTCTTTATACGCAACATCACGCACACTATCTACTACATGGAACTCTAGATCTTCATTCAATTTTTCAACCTTTTCTTCCTCCACAAACAAACTCTTCACTGGTTCAATAATTTCTTCTGTAACAAAATCCACAACTTTATCAAAAAAACTTTCTTCTTTAGTTAATTCTTTTGCTTCTTCCTCTTCTACAATAAAGTCAAGCGAATTTGCACCGCTAACTTCTTCAAGTGGCATGAGAATTGCTTGCTCTGGTTTAATATCAGATACAGTCGTTGTTGTAAATATAGAAGATTCTTCAGATTGTACAACAACGTCCTCTTCTACTTCTACATCTGTAATAATGCTTGTTTCTGTACTTGTCGGCACAGGCTCTACTAAATTTTCTATAGCAATATGTTCAATATCTACACTTTCTTCTTCTACAACAATAATATTATCCACAGAAGTACTCGTGGAAATACTCTGCGCAAAAACAGACACAGTAGGGAATAAAGCAAAGTATATACTAAACACTATAAATGTATATTGTTTTATTTTTTTCATAATAATTTTTTAATATATAAACTTATTCAACTACTGATTCTATAAAGACATTATCCACCCACAGCTCACCATTTCCTACAAACTCATGATGAGGGGCTTCATATATTTGTCCTTCATATTCAATTTCC
>JABIGQ010000040.1 GCA_018650085.1 Candidatus Magasanikiibacteriota bacterium
ATATCCGCCGTTAAAATATCCCCAGCACTTACACCTACAAATACATCTGCACCTTTTAGCACACAAGAAAAATCTATACCACACTCTGGGCATTCTGTCCCCTCTGCAATTCTTTGTTTTTCTTTATTTAATTTTTCCCGATCTTTACATAATAATCCCTTCGAATCAAAATATAATATATGTTTAGCACCAGCATATTCAAGTAATTTTCCAATTGCAATTCCTGCGGCACCTGCTCCACTAATTACAATTTTTATATCTTCTATTTTTTTATCTGCCAATTTCAAAGCATTGTAAAGTCCTGCCAATACTACAATAGCAGTCCCATGCTGGTCATCATGAAATACTGGAATATCTAACCGCTCTTGCAATTTCTTTTCTATAGAAAAACAGCGTGGAGCAGAAATATCTTCTAAATTTATTCCACCAAACATAGGAGAAATTCTGACAATCGTTTCTACAATTTCATCCTCATCTTGTGTAGTCAATGCTATTGGAAACGCATCTACTCCTGCAAATTCTTTTAATAAAATACATTTCCCCTCCATCACAGGTAAACTCGCTTCTGGCCCTATATTTCCAAGCCCCAGTACTGCACTACCATCTGTAATCACCCCAACAAGATTTCCTTTTCTGGTATAGTCATATACTTTTTCTGGTGTTTCTGCAATTTCTCTACACGGTTCTGCTACTCCCGGAGTATATGCCAGAGATAAATCTTCTTTTGTTTCAATTTTAGTCCGAGAAATTACTTCTATTTTTCCTTTTAGTTTTTTGTGATATTGTATTGAGTTCATATTTTTTTTACTATTATTATTCCCCCTCTTCATTTCCATATTTTTTAACAATCCCTATCAACGCTTTATCGAAATCAGAAACAAATAATTTATCTTGAATAGGTCGATACTTTTCAAATTCACTTTCAGCAAATGATTTAGCTATTTCGGCTGTTATTTTACCAGCATTTTCTAAGATGTCAGCTTGATTGAATTTCAAAAAAGCATTTAATTTTTCTGCCCAATCAAGCATGGTCATTGGGATCCCTAGTTCAGCTTGATGTTCTGCATAATCTAAATACATTGTTACAATTCTATTTAAAAACTTTATTTCTTTCTTATCTAAATAATTTTTTGCAATTACAACATCCGATTTTAATATTTTTCCATTTGGAGCTTTTTTCCAATTAGTAAGCCCCATATCTTCTTTTTTATAATCAGCTCTATTTACAATAAGCTCCGCTGCAGTATTTCCATGCGTAGCAAAATGTAATTTATTTTGCACTGTAGCAAAAAACTTTTTTGTAGTCTCTACAGACAAATCATAATCAAGTGCAGTTGCATAAATATCGGTGATCTGTTGATAAAAATTTCTCTCACTTTCTCGAATATCACGAATTTCCAAAATCAAATCTTTAAAATACTGCTTACTTAAAAAAGCTCCGTTTTTAAGACGTGCATCATCTAACACATAACCACGAAGCGCAAAATCTTTCAAAACTTGATTTGCCCATTTCCTAAAATGAATAGCTTTTTCTGAATTTACACGGAAACCTACAGATATAATTCCTTCAAGATTATAAAACTTTGTTTTATAGCTTTTTCCGTCCTTGGCAGTATATTCCAAAATGGAATATACTGAATCCTCCTCCAATTCTCCCGAACTAAAGATATTTTTAAAATGCTTTGCTATTGCAGGCTGCCCAACTCCAAATAATTTTGCAATCAATTTTTGAGTCAACCAAACATTCTCATCAGAAATGCGTACTTCAATACTATCCTCACCAGCTTGTGAAGTAAAAATAAGAAATTCTGCCGTTGAATTACGAATTCTTAATTGTTTTTGTTTTTTTATCATAGTACTTCTTATTATCTTACCTCCATCTCTCCAACTTCGGAATACTTCTCGTAAAAATCCAAGCGACAAATCCAGGCATTTTTTGTTCTTTCATTTTTTCTATACAAAAGTTTTGCATTTCTTTTACTGTTTTAATTTCTGAACTCAAAAATTCTCCATCCCTATAACAGTACGAACAATATTTTTGAGATTTTGATCCATTTTTTTCTGTTCCACCGTTCTCAGGATCCTTAGTCATTGGCATTCCACAACTTTGACAAAATTTATTTATTTTCATATGTATTATATTTATGTGAATAAATTAAACATTTTCATATTTTTTTACCATTTTTCTCTATTATCAACCCTATCTCTATATTCTGCAATATTTTGTGGTGTATCACAAATAATATCATTCATAATATCTTCTATATTTTTCCAATAATAATTTCCTAGCACTGAACGAATTTTTTTTCGTATTTTCTCTACATCAACATGTTGATAAATATTCTCCACTATATTCTCCATCGCTTTTTTTCTCAAAACAGACAATCTCTCTGGTGCACAAAAATATATTAAAAAATCTTCTGCAAAAGATTCATCAATATATGTCGACATATCATCTTGCTCACTTAATTTGAATGATTCCGCATAAGAACTTAAACCTTTAGGCTCCAAAGCAATAGCCACATAATACTGTTCAATTTTTTCAGAGCCCTCACGATCCGAATTTGCCAAATTTTTTACTCCATGTCCTATTTCATGAAGCAAAGTAGGCAAAAAATCATAATGCTTACCAGATATAGCACCTATTTCTATTTTATTTGTTAAAAACAAATATCCACCAGAATGATTAAAACCTGCATCAGGATACACGACTTTCAATCCCAAACATACCTTTGACAATAAAACATCTAACCCAATAACATCAATAATATCTTCTATTTCTTGCTTACTTTTACTCAATTCTTCTGATTCTGAATTTTCTACAGAAACTAAAACCGTTTCTTGTTTATTTAATTTTTCATAATTTTCATTGGAAATAACCATCTCCTTTTCTGAAGAATCTAAATACAATGAGATATGTTCCGCAGACTCTTTATCTCTTAAAAGCCCACTCCATTGTTCCTCTGACAATGTATCATGTAACGTTTTTAAAAAACTTAATCTTTTAGAAAGTAATGATTTTACTTCAGATGATATATCAAATTCTAAAATAATAGGAAAAACACTATGTTCTAAAAAATCTAAAAACTCATTTAATACATCTACATCAAAATGATCAAAATAATTAAATCCCAATTCGAAAGCCGCCAATTTTACAGAGTTATTACAATTATGTTCTAAAACTACTGAAATAAATTCTTTTGGAGCATGTAATAAGGTTTCTACATAAAATTTTTCTCCTTTTTTCTTCATCTCTGCACTAAGAACAGATAACAATTCAACTTTATTTCCTAATTCACCATTTGCATAAATAACTTTTGTAGACTCGATATCATTAGAAGATAATTCCAAAAAATATGGAGAAAACTTAACAAGAGAAAATAACCAATCCTTAATTCGTTCACTACTTAAATCTACATAGTTTATAATTTTTGATTTTTTAAATACTTCTAACACTTCATCACCAAATTCTTCTTGTATACATTCTTCATTCTCTCTATTTCTTTTCTCACGGCTAAGATAATAACTATCATAGCTACTTTCAAAATTATCTCCAGAAATTTGAGACATATGTATAATATTTATATAAATAATTTATTCCTAACCACTATCTCAAATATCTCTGCACATTCCTATTGTGCTCATCTAAATCTCTACCATAATGCACTCCACCCTCCATATCTGTAAGAAAATACCATGCATCATTTTTTACTGGATATACTGCCGCTTCTATAGACTCAAAGCTAGGCATAGCAATGGGACTCAGTGGGAAACCAATAATCTTATATGTATTCCATGGAGAATCCGTATCTCTATCTGCTGGAGTAGTAAATACATTTCCAGTTTTACCAGTTAAATAATGCACAGTAGAATCAGCCTGAAGTAACCAACCATTATCTAAACGTCGCCAAAAAAGATCTGACACCTTTTTCTTATCTACAGATCCACGAACCTCACGCTCAAGTAAACTCGCCATTATCATTATTTCCTCTACGCTTCTTCCTTGCGCTGCAATATCTGCATATATTTTCTCTGTAAATTGTGCATCACGATGACGTAATAATTTTTCTACAATTTCCTCCATAGTCGCATCTGCATAAATTCTATATGTATCTGGAGATAAATACCCCTCAAATGATACATATTCTGTCTTATATGAAACAATATCTATATCGTCAAACTGATTTGTAGGATTGTCATATGAATTTTCCTGACGATAATCTAGTGCCGGAACTCCCAGCAATTCAAATACTTCTTTTTTCTCAAACATTCCTTCTGAATCAAAATACTCAGCAATATCTCGAATATTCCACCCAGGTAAAAGAGTGATTTCTAGCTCTTCACGACTAATTCTATTTAATAATTCTTTTGCTACACGAGCAATGGTAATTGGTGCTTCTACTGTATGCGTTCCCACACGAATAGAACGATCAATATCTTTCCAAGAAACATAACGAACAAACCATGTGTCTGAAGAAATAATTCCTTTTTCTTTTAAATCCTGTGCCAATGCACGAACTGATTGTCCTTCTACTACTTCAAAAGTAATTACATCTTTTTTTGAAATATCTTTTAGAAAAACAGTAGAATATATATTGATAATAAACCACCCAAGAAATAATAAGAAAAAAAATCCTATATATTTGTATATATTTTTATGCATAATGTTAAATAATTTCTTCTTTTTCTAAATAATCAAATGCTCTACGTGCACAAAGTTCAGCGAAAAGCCCTTCTAATATACCATCACGCAGATATGTTTTACATGTATCAATATCAACAAAACGGCAAGATATATCTTCAGACAAATTTAATGCCTGCTCATAATGTTGCTCAACATCTAAAGCAAGAAAAAAATGCAAATATCCTGTAATCCATTTAGATCGAACACCTTTCCCTAAGGAAATTAAACTTCCTGCAACACATCCTGCTTCTTCACGTAATTCTTGAACAGCAATTTCTTCAGGTGTTTTATCTTTATCTATCATACCAGCTACAAGTGTAATGTGTTTTTTCTGTTGTGATACAAAAAACTGATCCAGAACTAAAACCTCCTTATTTTTTGTTAAAGCAAAAACAACAACACCTCCACTCCATGCTTGAAGTGTATATGTTTGTTCTTTTCCTTCCTCAACTTCAAATGTCCAATTTTCTAAACGTTTATGTGGACTATCAAATGCTTCTTTTTTACTCAATAATTTCCATATTTTTTCCATAATCTTTTATCCGCTAAACCTAAAATCATCTTCCAAACGCTCTATATCATCTTCCCCTGTATATTCCCCCACTTGCGCTTCTATAATGATAAGTGCTTCATCTGTATTATTTGACAAACGATGAATATCCCCTGCTTTTATGCTAAAAGACTCATTTTTATCTAAGGAAAAAGTTTTATCATTTATCATAACAGTCGCAGTCCCAGACACCACTATCCAATGTTCATTTCTTTTTTTATGTCTTTGTAATGACAATCTTTTCTTTGGATGTACTTTTATTTTTTTTATCTTATAATTATTACTATCCTCCAGCACAGTATATGTCCCCCACGGTCTATATTCTGTCAAATGAATCTTGTGTAATTGTGTGTCCTTTTTAATATGAGCCACAGCTTGCTTTACTTTCTGAGAAGAACCTTTTTTAGAAATAAGTAATGCATCTCCAGTATCTACTATAATAGTATCTTCAATATCTACAGTGACAATCTTTCTTTTATCTCCATAGACTAAATTATTTTTTGAATCAATTGAGATGTGCTGCGGATTTACAGTATTATTATCTTCATCTTTTGGTAATTCATCAAACAATGCATCAAAGCTTCCTACATCTGACCAGCCAATATCTGCTGGCACAACTTTTACCACATCTGATTTTTCCATAACAGCGTAGTCGATACTTTCTTCTGGAATACTCATCATTTCATCTTGTTTTACCCGTATCATATCATCGGCAGTCACTGCACTGTCCAATGCTTGCGCACATGCTTCATAAATTTTTGGAGAATGTTTTTTTAATTCATCTAAAAATACTCCCGCCTTAAAACAAAACATTCCTGAATTCCAATAATAATTTCCTGCATCCACATATTTTTTTGCAGTAGTACTATCTGGTTTTTCATGAAAGGCTTTTACGTCTAAATCATCCGCTTCAATATATCCAAATCCCGTTTCTGGAAATGTAGGCGTGATACCAAATGTAACCAGAAAATCTTCACCTGCTAATTTTTTTGCTTTATCTAAAACTTTTTTATATTCAAGTTCATTTTTTATAATATGATCAGATGGAATAACTAATACTATTTCATCTCTATCAAGCGCCATACAGGCAAGTGCAATAGCAGGAGCTGTATTTCTTCCCACAGGTTCTAACAAATAATTATTATTATTCTTTTTCAACTCTCTCAATTGATCTAATGCTAAAAAATATTGTTCTGTATTTGAAACAATAAACTGCCCATCACAAACTTCACTATTTCTTTCAACTGTTAATTGAAACAATGATTTATCATCAAATAATTTTACAAATTGCTTTGGCATGAGCGTTCTGCTTATTGGCCATAATCTCGTACCACTTCCGCCACACAATATAATTGCTTTCATACGATTAACCAAAAAAATAAATACTAATAATACTAACAAAAACACCTAATACCATTCCTCCTAATATGTCTCTAGGATAATGCACACCTACCCATACACGAGAAGCCCCGATTAATAGAGCAAATATGGCAAGACAAACAACGAAAATAATCGGCATCCCCAATATCATGCCAATAGTCACGAAAATAAAAGCAATCATTGTATGATCCGAAGGAAATGCCTTCCAATTACTCAATGGATGAATAAGTTGCTTTGTGGTAGGAAATTCCAATGCCGGCCGCCTATGTGGTAAAATCCAGCCAATAAACCAACTTACTGCTAATCCAAGAGCCAACGCAATTGGGATACAATAGATAAATACATCCAATTCTCCCTCATGCCCTCTAAACATTTCTACATATATAACCCACAGAATCACAGACAATACTAAAAATACGATCCCTCCATAGGCCATATACTTGGAACAACGATCAAGAATGGGCCAATTCCCCACCTGTCGATTGATCCGTAAAAATAGCTTGTGACTCCAAGATAGCTTCATATATACACATATAATACCTTATATTCACATAAAAGGGCAATACACCCCTTGATTTTTTTATTATATAGTGTATAATAAGCACAGTTTCTCAAAATGAGATGTATATTTTTATTGTTAATAAAACGTATGGGACTACCCTCA
>JABIGQ010000041.1 GCA_018650085.1 Candidatus Magasanikiibacteriota bacterium
GCTGTAATATACAATAATCTAGCCCACTCTACTACATACCCAAATAGATGTGCTCTATAAAGAATCATAGGAAATACCCACGCTGCAATTGCTAAAATAGCAAGTACATATGCACGCCCACCTGAAGTTTTTCTTCCATATTTAAATAAAATCCATAATAACACTACATGAATTGATAATGATATCAGTACAATAATATTACGGAAGTCAAATTCAAACATACATTATATATTTATTAATTTATTCTATTATAACACAAAAGCCACCAAATATCATTTAGTGGCTTTTGTGTGGAGCGCATAATGTGGGGTTACATATGCGCTCTTATCCCAATTGGTTCTCCTTAATTCCAACTGAGGGAAAAAATACTGCGGCCGTACATGCAGCTAAACATCAGGATGACTAAACAGTACGGGCTTAAACCCATTCTCCTCAGCCACCCGAGAAAAAGCCTCGAAACTTTCAATTACTTCTCTTCCATGAGAAGCAACAACGAAAGCCTCTAAAAGACACCCTGGGATGGCGTTTGACCGCCACCCAGGGAGTGGCATTGGGAGCCACCGGAACCCTTTGCGGGTCACCGATGGCTTTACCAACTCAACTCCCTTTTCCTGGAACCCCCTACGCAAAGTAGGGGGAATGTCCGGGTGGGTGTCGTCTAAGAGTAGCTGGCCTTGTACGACAAAATCCAGCAGTCCTTCAAGATCCCGCCCCTTTGGGGTAAGGGCCAAGATCAAATCTGCACGTGCAACATCGGCATTATTGCTTGTGCGGTTTATGTTCCCCTGAACCTGCGTTTCCTCATAACGCGGGTCTAGGGCGATCACCTGGTGGAACTCTTGCCCCAAGAGTTCCACCAAACGACCTCCGATTCGACCAGCACCGCCCGGTATGGCGATGGTCAAATTCTGCGGCGCGCGCTTGAGGTAACTAGCCCCAGCGCGTGCCGCCATGCGCATGGCAAAGAGCGTCCCCAGATCTCCGGGGACGAAGGGTCGCGGAATGCTCCGCTTCCCTCTCAATTTCTCTTCGCCACGCAAGACAAAATTTGGGAGCTGGCCGGCCAAGGCAGCTCCCTTCGCGCACTGAGCGATTCGCCCGATAAATCGGGCTGCACGCGCGGCGCGCCGTGGGTCTTGCTGGAGCTCATCCCGCGTCCAGCGAGATCCTACGGCCACCCCCCATCTTCCATCCCCAGAAAGATAGGAGGTGACAAAAAATCCAGGCGGTAGCCACAACGGCCACCACCTGGGAAAGAAAAGCTCCAGATGACGCTGTTCCCCGTAAACGAGGAATAGCGTCGGAGCGAAAAAAATGACAATCGCGAGCACCGGACTCACGATTGTCAAAAGAATTGCTGAAAAAAGCCTGAGGACGGCTTTTTTCAGCCACAAGATCACCCCTCTCCGAGGAGGTGCTCTGGGACTCATCTCTTACCTCCTCCCCGTAATGGGGTAGTTGTCCTGAAAAACAACAAACTTATTTATTATCTTTCAGGACAACTAATACAAATATATATAACACAATATATTTTAGGAGTTACAAAATATGTAAAGAACAAACTTCCTGGAAAACATAGCATAAATAAACTAATCTTTCAACTATCAACCCCATATTGTAGTTTTCTTTACAAAAAATTCAGACATTGCGATAAACAATATTTTATGGCATACTCAATAAAGTAAATATAATAAATTTTTTAACATATTTTTATGAAAAAATATATAATAGGGTTTTTAGCAATCGCACTTCTAGTAGCACCACAAGGAGTCGCCGTAGGTAGCACATTTGTAATTAGCTCAGACACCGACTCAGAAATAACAGTAAGTCGTATTACAATTAATGAAGACAGTAATATTAATATAGACCAAGATAATATACAATATTATAATAATGGAGAGCCTATAGGAAATTATGACGAAGGGACTATAACTTTTCCACAAAATGAATTTGAACTTTTTACTACCACACCAGATCCAGAACCATTAGTTATCAACGTAAACTCCACAGATACATCCGAATACAGTATAGAACATCCACAAGAAATACTAATAGCATTACCTATTATAAATTGCGGTAATTTTTTAATATTATGTCCTGATATTTCAAATAACATACACGACATGAATGCCTGGATTCGATATGGACAACCACATAATATAGAAAAAGGACAAGACTTTTATACGACAGGGATTCGGGTAGATGCCTCAAACATAGGAGCAGGTGTCCAACAACGAGGGCTTAATGTAGAAGCAGGAGAAACATATCAAATACGATTTAAATATAATCTAGAACAAGGAAGATTATTTCCTAAGTTAGGAGATAATGATTCTAATTCAGATTTTGAAGGAAATCGTGATCGTGTGTATCCAACTAATGGAGAATGGAAAGAATATACTCGCGTGTTTACAGCACCAGAGTCAGAAGACTTTAGAATTGTATTTGCAGGGAAAGATGCAATATTCTCAATTGATGATGTAATCATTGAACTCTATGATGATCGTAATCTCGTAAAAGATGGAGACATGAAATTACTTGGAACTGATGAGTGGAGATATTGGAATAATAAAACAGCATTTGCAAAAGAAAATGGATACATGGCTATCAATGCTACAGGAATAAGTGCTGGATTCCAACAACTTAATCTTCCTGTAGAAGCAGGAAAAGAATATCGTTTATCATTTGATTATGAAAAGTTAGGTGGAACATTTCGCGCATTTTTAGGAATGGGAACTTCAAATGGTGATTTTGAAAAGAAATATGATTTCTTTCCAAAAACATATAATGGTAATTGGAAACAATATGAAAGAACATTTACAGTGCCAGAAAATTACAGTGGTGATTTCAGATTAATCTTTTTAGAAAAAAATGGAATTGCTCATGTGGATGATGTGAGAATTGAAGAAGTGGTGCAATAAATGATATTACAACAAAAAAAAGATATCTCACCTACAAGATATCTTTTTTAAATATATATAGCACCTAACTCAATTCTACATAGCCTCCACCGTCTCAATCCCTAACAATCCAAGCCCACTGACCATCACCGTACGTACAGCGGTAATCAGACGCAGACGAAATAATTTTGTATCGCCTTCTTCTTGCAATACAGGACAGCTCGCATAAAAACTTTGAAACTTCTGAGCTACATCAAAAATATATTGTGCAACCACAGAAGGATTCATAGCCTCCACTGCGACTGCAGTAATCTTATGATACTCCCCCAAAGATAATAATAACGCTTTTTCTGTTTCATCAATATTTTCTGGATATATATTTAATGTATCCACATTACCCACCTTTTCTAAAATACTATTAATTCTCGCCACAGTATACAGCAAATACGGCCCACTGTTCCCAGAAACGCTCACAGACTCTTCTATATCAAAAGCTACATCTTTACTCACATCTGCACGAAGCATAGTATATTTGAGTGCCGCATTTGTTACTTTTTCTATAATTTCATTTTTATTCACATCTTCTGGTAAATCAGATTCTTCCATGATTTGTGAAATATTCACCTTTACAGCATCTATCAACTGATCCCCCGTTACAATATTCCCAGATCTTGAACTCATCTTTTGATCTCCTTTCAATTGCAAAAATCCACCTATAAGATGATGTTCCTTTCCTATCGTTTCTTTATGGATTTGTTCCAGCGCCTTAAACGCTACTTTGAAATATTCCGTTTGCTCTTTCCCCACCACATGAATAATTTTATCTGGGCTATGCTCTTTAAAATGCATTTCTGCAAGTGCCAGTTCTTTTGCATCGTACGTTGGGAATCCCTTACTATTTATATACACCCTGTCATGCAAATCATATTCACTTCCAGGAAAAATAACAGCCCCTTCACTTTCACGAAAAATTCCTTTTTCTTGTCCTTTTTTTACCAATTCAACCCCTTTTTCAAATACTTCTGATTCAAAATATAATCGATCAAAAGAACTTCCCATACGTGCATAAATTTCTGCAAAGTAATCCAAACTCCACTGTCTTGCGGTATTGTATACATCCTCTATTCCCTTATCATGTTCATATACTTTATCATTATACGCAATGACTTCTTGTTTTGACTCTTCATCTTTTTCAAAATAACTTGCTCCGTGTGCATAAGCACGCCCAAGGAATTCTACACGTTCTTTTAACTCTTTTTCTTTCATGGTTTCAAACTCTTTTATCAAATCGAAAATTCCCCACAAAGCTTTTGCCACATGCATACCTACGTCTCCCTGATAATTTACCCTTTTTACATCATAACCTGCATTTTCAAAAATCCTAACCACTGATTCACCAGAAATTAAATTCTTCAAATGCCCTAGATGAAATGCTTTAAATGGATTTGGACAAGCAAATTCAACCAAAACTTTCTTTCCTTTTCCAATGTCATGCTTTCCATAATTTTCATCTACAGCTTCAAAAGTAATTTTTGCGACTTCTTTTGCATCTAAAAAGAAATTTACATATGGCCCAAATGCTTTTACATCCTCCACAATTTCAATATCATTCTCTTTCATTTTTTCGGCCATTTCTTTTGCGACTTCAGCAGGATTTTTCCCTTCTTTTTTCGCTAGTTCAAAACATGCAAATGCAAAATCTCCCATCTCTAATTTCGGTGGTTTTGTAAATACTATATTTTCTTCTACTCCTGCTTGAGTTAATATACTTTCTAATTGTTTTTTTATTTTGTTTAACATATTTTTGGTTTATTTATCTGAATCATTAATTCTCTTTTGTTTTTCTACCTGTTCTAAAAAATTATTATCTGTAGAAACTTTTTTTCCTGTTTTTAACTCCAATGCTTTTTTTGCATCACCAGCAATCTTTCCACCATCTTTTGCATCATTTTTTAAAGTATCAAATCCTACTGAATCATTTGTTTGTGTTATTTCTGTTGTTGCCCGCTCACCAAGCATAGAAAAAATCAATTCTAAATCTGTCATATGATCTCGTAGATTTTCTCTTTTTAAATTTTTCAATTCTTTATATTCCTTAGGCGTTATCCCAAAAGTTGCTTTTGATATTTCTGCAGTCAAAATAGAATATTCCACATGTTCTTTTATTCCTCTTTTTCCCCATTCATCTGTTAATTCTTCACGAATAGCAACCCCACGCATTCTTTTTTCTATCCAATCATCACTATACCCTTTTGCTTTATATAATGCTCGAGTTCTTTTTGTTGCTAATTCAGGATCTTCTATCTCTTGTATACGTTCATACCCTACTTTTGCAAGCCAACGTTTAAATGGTTCAGCTTTTGGTGATGGAATTGACTGAATTAAGCGAAATATCCCTTCTGTATTCCAACAAAATATATTTTGAATACCCCTCGTAGTCTCTATTGGTAATCTAAGGGGTGGTACAAATTGTACCCCCCCTTTTTCTATAAGATTATTAAGCTCATTATCACGTAATTTAATTCGTTTAAAATACTGTGCAGGATCTTTTGAATCTGTTAATGCTGAGATAACATCATTTATAACAAACCACCATTCATCATTATGAATAGTCTTTCTGATTTCTTTTTTCTTAAAAATCGCTAATTTTGTTATATTTTTTGTCATAAAAACAAAAAGTTATAAGTTACAAACTACATGTTACAAGTCCTAAACAATCTTCACAAAAAACCGCTTCCCTTTCTGCACAATATCTCCACTTTTCACCTCTACCAAATGTGTGTCAATTTTTTCATCATTTATTTTTACCCCACCTTGTTTTATCGCCCGCCGGGCATCTGAATTTGTGGGAGTGAATCCTGCTTCTACTAGAACAGTTATAATATCTGTCTTTGACGGAGTAAGCTCTGGGATTTCTGTTGGTATCTGTTTTTTTGCAAATGTATCTATAAAATATTGTTTTGCTGACTCTGCATCCACCTCATTGTGATAAAAACGAACCAATTCAAAACCAAGTTTCATTTTATAATCACGTGGATTTGCCCCACCAGCCATTTCTTCTTTATACTCCTCTATTATTTCAGCAGACACACGAGTCATTAGTGTAAAATATTTTATAATTAATTCATCAGCAACACGCATAATACGCCCAAACATTTCATTTGGTTCATCAGTCAAATTTATGACATTGCCATAACTAGAACTCATCTTGCGTCCATCAGTTCCTTCCACCAAAGGCCCCATTATCACAGACTGAGGTAATTGCCCTGCTTGCTCCTGGAGAGTGCGGCCAGCCAGCAAATTAAATCGCTGATCAGTACCACCTAACTCAACATCAGCTTTTATTGCCACAGAATCATACCCTTGCATAAGTGGGTAAAGCATTTCACGAAGTGATACACGCTTTCCAGCATCAAGCCGACGCTTTATATTATCTCTTTCTGTAAATTCATGAACAGAAAATGCATTGGCTTGCATACCAATTTCTGCATATCCCAATTTTGCTAACCACTCACTATTATAATGCACATCACATTTATCCATATCAAGAACCATCCCAGCCTGAGTAGCATATGCTTTCATATTTTCTTGTATAGTTGCTTCATCAAGCATTGGTCGTTCACTTTCTTTATCAGAAGTATCCCCAATGACACCAGTAAAATCTCCTATTATAAAAACTATTTTATGGCCAAGCTCTTGAAAATCTCTCAACTTCATAAGTGGTATAGATCGCCCCAAATGAATATTAGGGCTTGTTGGATCAATGCCAAGTTTCACACGAAGCGGTACTCCTAATTTTAATTTATTTTCAAGATCATCTTTTCCAATAATTTCTTCTACCCCACGAGTAAGAAGCTCTTCGATCTTTTGTTTATCTGTGTTTATAGTCATATAATATGTTTATTTGAAAAAATAATTTCTATCTTTGATACTCATGAGTATCATACCCTATATTACAAGGAAAAATCAAGTCTATTGTATACTATTTTACATAGATGTTTTCTTTATATCTAGACAAATTAATAGACCCTCCACAATAAAAAAACACCATTATTTAAAAATAAAGGTGTTTTTTGATTTATAAGTGTTTTTATCTATTTACTTTCATAATCAGAAATCATTTTTCGTAAAATATCTATAGATTCATTAAGGTCATTCCTAAAAGATTCTAAATCAAAATTCCCTATATCAAACCCTGCCAAATCAATAAATGCGAGAGGAGTGGCATAACCACCACATAAATTATGTCGTAACTCTCTTAATTTTGTTTTTCCCTCAGGAATATTTAAATCTTCAAGCATTCTAATATCACTCCGGAAACTCTTAGATAATTCAGTTAAAATTTCTCCTGTAAATTCTGTGATTTCAAGATTTCTTTCTATTCTACTAATACTTTCGTCCACAATGCTTGAAATAGGCTCTATAGTTTCAACTCTTTCTCGCGCCTCTCGTTCAATTTTTTGTTTAGCTTCTTGTTTTGCTGTAGGGATCTCCTCAGCCAATGTTGCTAAAAGTGCTTCTTGATCAGGAGTCAATTCTAGTGGTGATTCTGGTGTTGGTTCTGGTGTCGGTCCTAATTCCCCCATATATCTTATATTAAAAATAAATAATAAATATCTTAATAACTAGTATACATAAAATAATA
>JABIGQ010000042.1 GCA_018650085.1 Candidatus Magasanikiibacteriota bacterium
CTTCCTTTATGAGAACCATAGATGTGTGTATCTTCTCTTTTTAACCAGAGTTCTTTTATACCAAGAGCTCGAGCTAAAATAGGGTATGGTTTTTGAATAGTTTTCATAATTATGTTACACTTATAATAGACTTAATACTTAACTATATACCATATATGAAACTTGTTTGTCCAGAATGTAAAAATGATGTTGACATGAGTAAGGCTCCTACTGTAGAAGTAGATCATGTCATAGAATGTAATCACTGTGGTATTACTTTGCAGGTTACAGATGTAAAAGATGATACTGTAGCTGTGGAGATTGTTGATGAAGGGAAGTAAACGTTAGCTTACGCACAACTCTTCTATCATACCACGAAAACTGTGAGAACCTAGAAATACTATAACATCACCTTTGGTGGTGTTTTTTTCTAGGTGATGTATGAGAGCCTCATCATCTGAAATATGTAAGACATTGTCATGTGTCTTCTTTATAATGTTTGCAAGTGTTTCTCCGTTAAATGGTTCTGGCTTCCCAACTGCTTTTTTTACATTAGTTAATCGTGGAATAATAACTTCATCTGCATGAAGAAATGCATCATCATATTGAGGTGCAGATTCTTTTTGTCTATTTCCTGTATTTGGTTCAAATATTGCAATCACTTTTCCATCATACACTTTTTTTATACTAGAAAGCATTGCTGTTGCTTTTGCAGGTGAATGCGCAATATCATCTATAATAGTAATGTCTCCTTCTTGTCTTTTTTCTGAACGTCGTTTTAATCCTTTGAATTCTTTCATTGCAGAAATAATTGTTTCTGGTGCTATGCCTAATCTATACGCCATTGCAAAGCATCCTGTCGCATTATCTGCCATATATTCTCCTAGCATTGGGATTTCTATATGATATGTTTTTCCTTCATGCACAATATCAAAAGCAATATTTGTTTTTGAGGGTACAACATTTTTATATATAAAGTGTGCATCATCACCACGGCCATAAATCCAAGTATCTGTATGCGCTACAGAAGTGACAGCCTCACGAACTTTTTGGGACAATACAAGAAAACCACTTGGCGGCATGGAAGTTAGAAGCCCTTTAAATGCATCTATATAATTTACTTCTCTGGGGTAAATATCTGCGTGATCCCATTCTACAGAAGTGAGTAGTACATGGGTGGGGGAGTAATGAGTAAATTTAGGACTCATGTCCCATCGTGCAGTTTTATACTCGTCTCCTTCTAGAATACTTATATTACTCTCACTTAATTTTGCTGCGTCTATATTATTTGATGCAATGCCACCAAACATATAATTTGGATCTTTTTTTGCATAAGTAAGTATCCATGATAGTAGTGTAGTACTTGTGGTTTTTCCATAGGTCCCGGCGCATACCACAGACGTATCTTTTATCATGTGTTTTTTTATAAACTCAGGATATGACATGTATGGAATGTTTTTTTCTTTTATAGTCAACCACTCTGGATTTTTTGATCCAGCTACATTTCCTACCACTACTAAATCTGGAGTTCCCATTTTTTCTGGGTGCCATCCGGGATAATATGCAATTCCGGCTTGTTTTAAATGTGTAGATACTGGGGGATAAAATCCTTTATCAGAACCAGTGACTTTCCATCCTTTTTTATGACATGCAATAGCGAGCGCAGACATTGCCACCCCGCAGATTCCTATAAAGTGTATGTGTTTCATAGCTTTTATCTTATAACTTTTAACACCTCTTTCAATTCCTCCAAATCATTACTCCATGTTTCACCGTCAAACCATTCCATTCCTTTGAATTGTAATTTATAACTATCCCCAGATCTTTGGGCAGAGCCTAGATACAGGTATTGTTTGCCTTGTTTTTTTGCGTATTCTATTGCACGTATCATCATACCCATGCCGATGTTTTTATTTGGGAATTCTAAATGATAAAATGGATAAGAATAGTGCATTATGTTTTCATTCTCATAACAAATAGCATATCCAATTGGAAGTGTTTTTTTTAATTGTGATGATGGTTCTGTATGTTCGTCTTCATCTATGTGGCAATTGCAGTATTCTTTTCCCAGACCATCTTCATCTACAGTATATACAAATAATGTATTGAAATTTGTTTGCTCTTCATCTGTCATTATTTCTTTTACTTTTTGTGCACTAAATGTACCTTTGCTGAATTTTTTATCATAAAAATCTTTTGCCAATTTTCCTAGGCTCCAGTGATACTTTTTATATGGGATAGTCTCTACTATGTGTCCTATCTCTTCTGTTTTTCTAAGTATTCTTTTATTTTCACTGCTTAGTTCAAATTGAGATAGATCTATTCGCACGAGACGAGTTTGTGTCATGACACCTTTTCCTAGGCGCCCAAAATAATACCCATTGTTATACATGGTATCTATGTGTTTAGGAGAAAAATCTTCAATCGTTTTTTGTTTCCAGTTCAGATATGTCATGTAGGTCAGTATTAATCATCAA
>JABIGQ010000043.1 GCA_018650085.1 Candidatus Magasanikiibacteriota bacterium
ACGTTTGCTGCATTTCCACCCATAGATTGATCAATGTGGTTTAGACAAATTTTGTCTGCAAAATTAAGACAAAGCAATTTTTCTGCAGCATTTAAATTTACTTGTTTGGAATCATTATTTATAATAATGAATGTATCAAGCGTAGTGTCACCAATGGTAATAAGATCAAACATAATATTTTTTATTTTTTTCTAGTACGCCAAAGTTTTTTATATTTTTTTAAATTTTCTTTATCATGCGTATGCATCCCCAGCATTATTTCTCCAAATTCCACAAATGATGCTAGCGCAACAAGCCCCATACCGTAGGCAAAAATTTTATTTTCAATAAATATAGCGTAGACCATGAGCCCAAGACTTCCAAGACCACGGATGATATCTTGTCTATATTCTTTTTCTATAAATACTGCATATGCTAGGCAGATTGATCCAGCAATGGCAGCAATGTGCACAAACCACGCATATCCAGTTATTGGGAGTACTGGAAAGATTGTTTCGAGAAACATATTTTTATTATTATAAGATGAAAATAGTATAGCATGAAAGTGGGGGGAGATGGAAGGTTAGGGTGGATTGACATGTTTCTTTATTAGTGCTAGGTTGATATAAACCAACAAGGAGTAGAATAGATGACTATTCGTGACCTACTTTATTACATCTTTGTGGAGGTTTTAATTGTGAAACCTTTGCATTGGGTTGCTATACGGTTTTCACCGTTTGCTTGGGTGTCACGGGCGTGCACGGGTTGGGCGTTTGAAAAATATAATGCCAGCAATAAAACAGCCTTCATATCTGTGCAAGGAAATTCAGACACACCAGAAACAAGAATGTGGACAGACCCTAGTATATGGGAAAAGGGAGTCCTAGTTCAGTTTAAGGTCTGGAATGGCGCTGTCCTAGGAGTAGGGTGTTTAAGTGATAAAAATCGTTTTTTTGTGCGGAGGGATTTTTTGAGACGCGGAAGGTATTCACTTTTACTTGGGCAGGGGCACGAATCTTGGAGGTTATGTTTATTAATTTCTGAGGGGGCTCATGTAGAGTTTTTAACCATATCTGAGTTCGTAGATAGAGAAAAAATAAAGGAAACAGTAGAAGATAATTCATTTTATTTTCTCGACTGGTAAGGAGACAACAGCTTCAGCATGAAATCTATTTGGTTTCATGCTGAAGCTAAATAGATTTTTTATAGGGCATCTTTTAAGAGGGTGTTTTTTATGTTATACTTATTCCACATTAATTATGTATTTGGGGGGATATGAATTATTACATTCGAGAATTTTATTTTTTTATTATTGTGATTTGCCTTTTGGGCATTTTTTTATTTGTTCGCACTGCACAGGGGGATTTTTCACCAATTGTTATATCGGAAATTGGGGCATCTGAAGTATCTGATATGGAGTGGATTGAAATTGTAAACAGGAGTGGAGAAGCTGTGGATATGGAAGGTTGGAAATTTTTTGAAGATGGTGCAAATCATAAACTCACTCTTGTGTCTGGTACAAGTACAATTCCAGCGGGCGGATATGCAGTTATTGCAAAAGATGCAAGTGCGGTAACAAGTACATATGATCTTGATTGTGCTGTGTTTGATAGTTCTTGGGGAGCTTTAAATAATGATGGTGAAGAAATTGGATTAAAAGATAGTGGTGATAATATTGTTGAATCATTTGTTTATTTAGCTACAGAAGATTTTTCACTAGAACGTCGAGATATTTTATCAAATATATATACGGCAGAAAATTGGACAGAGCATCCAGATGGGAATACTATTGGTCAGGCGAATTATTGGCAAGGGAGTATTTCTATAGAAGAAGAGCATGAGCCTGTTGCTTTATTTTCATATACTGTGTCATCGAGCACAGTTTTTTTTGACGCCTCATATTCTACAGATGAAGACGGTGATATTATTTTTTATGCTTGGAATTTTGGTGATGGAGAAAGTGAAGAGGGTGTTACGACTACGCATACATATACTATTTCTACGACTACTGTTGAGTTGATTGTGACTGATGCAAGTCTTTTAGAGTCTAGCACTTCGACTATTATTACATTGGACATCTTTCCAGAAGAAGATGGGGAGATTGAAGAGGTTGTCACATCTACAGCCCATAGTATTATATTGTCAGAAATATATTCAAATCAGGATCCAGATACACTGGAGTGGATTGAGTTATATAATGTATCAAGTTCTTCTGTGGATTTAAGTGGCTATACTTTGTCAGATGGAATTGGTTTGATTTCCACACCTACTGGAACAATTGCTGGGGGAGCATTTTTTATCATTGAATTATCTAGTTCAAAATTAAATAATGGTGGAGACGCGGTAGTTTTGAAATATGGTGATGATATCGTTGACATGATGTGTTATGGAGATTGGGATGGAGACGCTTGTGTTTCTCTGGCACCAGAACGTGGAGAAAGTATTGCATTTTATAGTACATGGCAATTAACAATAACTCCTACAAAAGGGGAGCAAAATAATATAACTCCACGAGTAGTTGAACAGCCAGAGTCCAGCAGTGGTGGAGGCGGAGGTGCTTCAGTTCCCACTGCAGAACCAAGTATAACCATTCACGCAGGAGATGTGGTGATAAATGAGTTGGTTAGTGATCCGTCAGATGATTATGAGGAGTTTATAGAATTATATAATACAACAGATCATGCTATTGACTTAACAGGCTGGTGGATAGAAGATGGGAGTGAGGCAAAAACAATATTGGAAGGTTCTATTTCATCTCATGATTTCTTTATCATAGATACCCCAAAAGGTAGATTAAATAATAGTGGGGATTATGTGGTATTATTTGCAAAAAATGAAACACTTGTGGACGAAGTAACTTATGGAGCATGGGATGATGGGCGTGTAGATAATAATGCAAAGGCGCCGACAGATCCGTATAGTCTGGCACGTATAACAGATGGGCATGATACGGGCAATGATGCAAAAGATTTTATTGTTACTGCAACTATTACAAAAGATCGTTCAAATGTAATAAGTCAATTTACACCAGAAGGTGATACCGTTGCCACATCTATCAAATCTTATGATATGATCTTGTCAGAAATTTTTCCTAATCCATCTGGGAGTGATAGTGAAGATGAATTTATTGAGTTATATAATACAGGGAGTACGACTATTGATCTGGTAGGTTGGAAACTGGGAGATGCTACATCTAGGAAATATACTATTACGCAGGGGATTGTAGAGCCAGATACATATATTATATTTAAACGATCTGTGACAAAGATTGCCTTAAATAATACTGGTGAAGAAAAAGTGGTGTTATATACTAATAAAGAACAAATAGTAGATAGCGTGCAATATAGCGGAAAAGTAGAAGAGGATAGTAGTTATGTAAAAGATGATGATGCTTGGGTGTGGACACAGACTTCTACACCAGAGAAAGAAAATAGTATTACAGGAATTGCAGCTGCTCCAGTTATTGTTATCAATGCACCTGCACAGGTAGCACAACATGAAGTAATAGTATTTGATGCTTCTGACTCTACACATCCGCGGGGGGAGGATCTGTCATTTACGTGGAAATTATTTGGAAAAACTGTTGGGCATGAAGATCAGTTGCGCTATGATTTTGGGGCTGTGGGAGAATATTCCATAGAACTTATCGTCACTGCTTCTGGAGGAGAAATAGCGATAGATACGATTTCTTTTTATGTATATGATCCAAATGTAAGCATTGAAATACAAACAGAGGGAGAAGTAAAAGATCTCATTATCTCAGAATATATGCCAGATCCAGAAGGATCAGACATGGCTGAATTTATAGAATTATATAATCCCACTCCGCAAGATATTTCACTTGCTGGGTATTATTTAGATGATATGGAAGGTGGTTCTAGGGCATATGCATTTCCAGATGATACTATTATTTCTGCGGAAACATATGTGGTGTTTGATAGAGAAGATACAAAGTTGGCATTGAATAATACTGTGGATGCCGTTCGTATATTAGATGTAAATAAGAAAGTGATTATAGAAATTCAATATGAAGATCCAGTGGAGGGGGCAAGTGCTCTTTGGATTGATGGGGCGTGGAAGTGGAGTACGGTTATTACTCCGGGAGCAGAAAATGTTTTTGTAGCATCAATTATTTCTGTAGATAAAAAAAAGAAAACAAAAAAACAAGTAAAACAAATTATCTACACCACTTTAGATCTTATCCGCAATGAAGATAAAGGGGATCGTGTCTCTGTTGCAGGAGTGGTTAGCGCGCTCCCTGGGATTTTTGGGACACAATATTTTTATATTGCATCAGATAGTGAAGCATCTGGTGGAGCACAAGTATATATGCATAGTAAAGATTTTCCTTCACTTTCTGTAGGAGATAGGGTAGATATTTTAGGGGAATTATCTGAAGCATATGGAGAAACACGTATAAAGACAAAAGAAAAAACAGATATACAAAAGAGAGATCATCCCGGTGACCCAGATCCAGCACTATTAGATATCGCAGACATAGGCGAGAATACAGAAGGGCAATTAGTGTCCATTAGTGGAGAGGTGACAGAGGTAAAGACATCTTATTTTTATATTGATGATGGTACAGATGAAGTAAAGGCGTATATAAAGAGAGGGACTGGAATAACAAAACAACATATCATGGCCGGAGACCTTATGACAATTGTGGGCATTGTATCGCAGAAGCGTAGTGGGTTTCAGCTTCTACCACGTATGCAATCTGATTTAATAAAAACAGGAGTAGCAGAAGATGCTATAAGTATTATTGAACAGAGTGATTTAGAAGGAGATAAAGAAGTTGCAGAAAAATATTTAACCGCAACTGCTGGCGGGCTTACTTCTTTATTATTTGGATTGCTTGCAAAGATTCATGGGAGCAGTGTTGTCCGTTTTGCCAAGCGTTTGGGTAGTGGAATTATGCTTGTGGCAAGAAGAAAAAAATAAAATGTGGTATAATGTGTTTGTAACTTGAGTTGCACAAATATTTTTTATATATTTTTTTCATGTTAGATACTATTTTTCTTCAAGTAAGTGTATTGCTTGGACTCACCGTGACCATTGCATTTTTTATGCGCTTGCTTCGCCAACCACTTTTGGTTGCTTATATTATTGCGGGTATTGTGGCCGGTCCATTTGTTTTAGATATACTTCAGGGAGATAAAGAATTATTTCATGCATTTGCCGAATTTGGTATAGTGCTTCTTTTATTTGTAGTGGGGCTAAGCTTGAATTTTTCTCATATTAAAAAAATAGGAAAGACATCACTTATTGTAGGAATATCGCAAGTTACTTTTACTGCAGGAATAGGTTTTCTTATTTTACAATTTTTTCATTTTAGTCTATTTAGTGCTATATATTTAGCCATTGCAATTACATTTTCTAGTACCATTGTTATTGTAAAGTTATTAAGTGATAAAAAAGACACTGCATCTGTATATGGTAGAAATGTCTTTGGGCTTATGATTGTTCAAGATATTGTTGCTGTGACCATCATGATAGTATTAAATCAAATGGGGACTGCTGGATTTGGGTGGGGGATATTGAATTTGTTTATCATGAAGATTGTATTGTTAATTGCCCTTGTCT
Organism: Candidatus Magasanikiibacteriota bacterium; assembly: GCA_018650085.1. Lineage (GTDB taxonomy): Bacteria > Patescibacteriota > Patescibacteriia > Magasanikbacterales > UBA922 > JAHJIX01. Next base: position 5,566 of record JABIGQ010000043.1, read on the forward strand.
TTTTCTTGGCACGGTTTGTGTTGCCACGTATTTTAGACAGTGTTGCAAAGTCAGGAGAATTTTTATTTATTTTCACTCTTGCATGGTGTTTTGGTGTTGCCAGCTTTCTTTATTGGTTAGGTTTTTCTGTAGAAATTGGAGCAATTATTGCTGGACTAAGTCTGGGCTCCTCGGATTATCAGCCAGAAATTAGTAGTAGAATAAAGCCTCTGCGTGATTTTTTCATTATTATTTTCTTTATCATTTTGGGAAGTGAGATGAGTTTAGCAAGTATAGGAGATGTTGCGCTTCCTGCCATGGTCTTATCATTGTTTATCCTCATAGGGAATCCATTGATTTTGTTTGTGCTGTTTCGAATGTTTAAATTTACTAGAAGAACAAGTTTTCTAGCGGGAACCACTGCGGCACAGGTAAGTGAGTTTGGTTTTATCTTATTATTTACCGGTATGCAATTTGGGTATGTAACGGGATTTGAAGTGCAAATATTTACTGTGGTAGCACTGACAACTATTATCATTTCATCATATGTTATTACATACAATGAGCAGGTGTATCGTTTTATGATGCCATTTTTTGCATTATTTGGAAAAGATAAATATAGTCAAAAAAAAGAAAAAATTCCACAGTACGATGTATTGGTGTTTGGATATCACAGAATTGGATGGAAAGTTTGCGAAGCACTTGCAGAGAAAAAAATATCATATGCAGTTATTGATTTTAATCCAGAATCAATTGCAAAGTTAAAACGGCGTGGTATTCCAGCATATTTTGGGGATGCTGCTGATGTAGAATTCCTCATGCAATTGCCATTGGAAAAGGCAAAAATGGTTATTTCAACATTGCCAGAAGTGGATGACCAAATTACGTTAACAAAATATATTCGTTCTCATACGAAAAAAACAAGAATTATTGTAAATCTATATCATATAGAAAGTAGAGATGAAATGTACGCCGCTGGTGCAGATTATGTTATGATGCCCCATTTGCTTGGGGGAAATTGGATTGCTGGTGTAATAAAAGAAAAACCATGGACAAAAAAAACATTTGGTGATATGAAGAAGTTACAACAAAGTGAAATGCGTTTGCGCTATACTGTGGGGGCGGATATGTAAAAGAGTGCACAACTGCCCAGTATTTTAGCTTGACATATCTTGCTATTATTGATATAATTTTCTTCGTCCATACATGGTATATTATTACACATGTAAATGGGCCAGTAGCTCATCTGGTAGAGCGCCGCCCTTGCACGGCGGATGTAGCGGGTTCAAGTCCTGTCTGGTCCACTAGTCTTTGTTGCCCCGCCTATAAGCGGGGTTTCAACTAGCAATAATTTGCATACAAAGACATGCCGAGGTAGCTCAGGGGTAGAGCAGTGGACTGAAAATCCTCGTGTCGGGAGTTCAAATCTCCCCCTCGGCACTCGTCTTCACCCTGTAGAAATTTGAAGACAAATAATGTATTGTTTGGCGGCGTTCCACTATTTTTAATAGTTTACGGGGCGCAGCGAAGCAGAGCCCCGGAGTGTAGCTCAGTTGGCTAGAGCACTGCGTTTGGGACGCAGGGGTCGAAGGTTCGAGTCCTTTCACTCCGACAAAAACAAAAAACACCTATCGTAGGTGTTTTTTGTATGCTACAATACAAACATATGAAAAAACTATTTATTACAATTGTTTTGCTCTCCTTTTTTTCTGCTTGTGCACTGGCTGTGTTTACGTTTTATTCACTCTTTGGTGTATCACCAGAAGAAGTGATAGAAGAACCTCTTGCTATAGTAGATAGCATAGTTGATTACTCACAAGAGGAAGAAATAATTAATGGAGATGTTGTCACTACTACAACACGGGTTATATTTGGGAATACAGATGTAGAAATGCCAGCATTATCATTTGATCACATGCCAGAGTTTCTCCATAGCTCTACCACTCTAGTGGGGGCAGCACATTCTGATTGGTTTTTTGGTTCACCACCTACTATATTGCTTCAGACTTCTGGTGGGGTGCTTATAACTACAGGAATATTGGATGTTGAACGGTCTCTAGTGGAAGGAGAAGAAGCTTCATTTTCTGTTGTTTTTACATTTGATCGTCCTTCGGATTCTCTAGGGCTTATTCGTATAGAAAAAAAACATGAACTCACGGGGGAGCAGTTGGTGTTTACACAGCCAGTTCAATTTGACGTGGGACAAAAAGCACCAAGCTTTAGATTATTTTCACCAGATGATGATACATATATAGAAAGCCCACTTACATTTTCTGGAGAAGCGGTAGCATGGTATTTTGAAGGGAGTTTCCCTGTGACACTTTATGATAGTAATGGAAATATTATTGCACAGTCATATGCCAGAGCATTGGATGACTGGATGAGTTATGAATTTGTACCATTTGAAGGAAATATATCTTTTGACACGCCAAGCACAGCTACAGGTACTCTTACTTTTTCAGAGGACAATTCTGGAGATTTGTCAGAGAGTGAAGTAGAGAAGGTGGTTGTGCCGGTGAGGTTTAGGTAGTGAAGTGGTGACAAACTCTTTTTTAAAAAAACAAAAAATCCTTTTGGAAAAACCAGGGCGTATGGATTAAAGCCCTATATCTATGAGTCTTTTGCCCATAAAAAAACATTTTTTACAAATGTTGATTCTTAGTAAGCCTAGACTAAACGCTCTTATCTTCCAAGTGACCTCGGAAGATTTATAAAACCCTCCGCAATGAGGACATTGTACATCTTCTTTTTTCTGTGTCTCTGTCATGCCCCCCCTAAAGGTCTTGTTTTTGTGTGCTGGATCAGTTTATCTTATAAAAAAGACTATTGTCAATAGTAAAAAATTTCCATCATCCTAAAATTCTCACCACATATCTAGCTTTCTTCCGCCCATACGGCATATAAATAATAGTGTATCCAGCCACAGGTAATGAAAAAAGTCCCTCAAGTGCGCCCTTTAGCGGTACGCCTGTTTTTGACGGTTGTCTAAGAGATAGTAGCCCCAATATCACATACGCATGTGCATGTGGACGTACAATATTAAGATCTTTTTTGGCGTGTGGAAGAAGACTAATAGGGATCATATTGTTGTTTTGTTTTATCTGCGACTATAAATCCTTGTTTTGTCAGTGCACTCTCTAAATCCATATAGCTTTTTGCGCGAATATGCGTGATAGCTTTCTTTTTCTTTTCAGGAAGTTTATGATCTTTTTCCAATGCCTGAACTGTTTGTTGCAAAGATTCAAATTCTGTTGCAGAGATAAGTACGACTTTTGGTTTCCCTCGTTCTGTGAGTATTACATGTGTTTTTTCTTCGCAGACTTGTTCTGCTAGATCAAAGATGCGTTTTCTGGCATCAGTAATAGATGTAGTTTCTATAGTCATATATTTGTAGGTTTTGGGATAATATTACGTTCTCTCAAGCTTACATATTCTTTTTTTGTGACAATAATATGGTCAAGCACATCAATTCCTAAAATTTGTCCTGCGTAGACAAGGCGGGCAGTAAGTGCCAGATCTTCTTCTGACGGATTTGGATCATCAGATGGGTGATTATGGGCAATGATAATTTGTGCTGCATTGTGGCGGATAGCTGGTTCAAACACTTCTCGCGGGTGAACCAAGCTTTCTGTAAGTGTCCCTATAGCAATTGTTTCTCGTGTAATTTCTTGGTGACGACTGTTGAGATAAAAAATAACAGTGTACTCTTTTTTATTGCTTCGTATATCTTGTAATGATTTCCATACATCTTTTGGGGCCAAGTAGAGTTTTGCAGGTTTTCCTTTTAACAGACGTTTTCCTAGCTCAAACGTTGCTATCAATTGGCACGCACTTGCGGGACCTATTCCATGTGTTTTTTTTAAATCATGAAATGTAGCTTCTGCCAGTTTTCCATTTCCAAATTTTCTTAATATTCGCCGTGACATTTCCAAAACATTTTCCCCCTTGTGTCCTGTCCGCAGTAGTATAGCAAGCAATTCGCTGTTTGATAATTTGTTTGGCCCGTATTCCATGAGTTTTTCTCGTGGTCTATCTACGCGCGCAAATTCTTTCATTGTTTTTTTTGCAGTGATCATAGGACTAGAAGTAAATGATATTGGTCATAGCTTCTTGCCATCCACTTCCTGCAATAACTTTCTTTTTTTTGTCATAGTTTACAGTATTGGAATAAATGTACCGACAAATAAACGGATTTTTTTCATATTCCAATGCTTGCCCATTTACAATGATAGGTTCAGTTGTAAGTACTGTTGCTTGTAAAAATAACAATTCATCTACAGTGAGATCATTTATTTTACTAATAAAGAGCACCCCGTCTGTATAGGACAGTGCAGTAAGAAGTATATTGGAAACAATCAGCCCAGTATCATCTGGAAGTGACACAGGATATTGTTTTTCTTTTATCTGTTTTTTTAGATAAGAATAATCAAAAAAAACTCGTTTTGTCATACAGCAATAATACTGAAGCAGGCTGCTAATAACATCCGGATCATTCCCCACAAGTGCCACCAAACCAATGTCGTGCATGTGCTGCCAAAGTTTCTGCATATTTTGCATATGAAGAAATGGAGTTTCTACAGACGTGTTTTTTGTATAATGTATCAGCGACGCTAGGTGAAGGAATTGGTCTTTTAGGTGCTGGGGGAGTTCTGTGTTTTTTGCAATTTGTGGAATAAAATCCTTGTGGTGTGGGTCAGAAACCATGGTAAATGGTTCAAAAGGTTTCTGTGAGTCATATGTTAGATTATGATTATCTGCGACTCGAGATGAGATAAAGTATGTGCGTTGAATTGTACAGTACATAAGCCCTCCTATTTTGTGAATTATATATGTACATTATAACGTACATTAATATTTTTTACTAGATCAAGTTGTACACAGGTGTTATTTTATTGTATATCTATTATAATAGACTTTCATTCGTTAATAATATATGTATATGATAAACCCTTTCTCTGCTGTACCAACAATAACGTGCAAAGAACTAAAAGAAGCGCAAAAAACAGAAACACCACCTATCATAATAGATGTGCGTGAATTAGATGAATGGAATACTGGGCATTTAGATTCTGCTGTACATGCGCCACTTATGAGTATTAAAAAAGAAATTGAACATGTAGTGCCAGATAAAAATAAAGAGATAGTACTGTGTTGTGCTAGCGGTGGGCGATCACGAGCTGCTGTAAAAATGCTTTTACAATTAGGATATAAACACGTTAAGAATTTACAGGGGGGACTTTGTGCGTATCAGCAGATGGGGAAGTAGGAGATATATTATTAAAGATAAAAAAGAATCACGATATTATCGAGATTCTTTTTTCTACACAAATGTTTTTTATTAAACACAATTCTGTAGAATGGACACGCAAGAAAGAATATCTTGCGTGAGAAGCGCTATGAAAGCGGCGCTTGCTTTTCGCCATGAATTTAAGGGCAGGCTACATAAATAAGTAGTCCTGCTCCTATGATCTCAAGCAGGATCCCTACGGGTCGATGAAGTTCGTGCTGTGGTTTAATTATCGGTGCTACTCCTAATAGCATCAATATTATTCCTGAGATAAGCATCTCTCTCCTTTTATCTATCCATGAAGAGAATAAAGTAAAACATATTAATACAATTATTGCAAGTCTTTATATCTGGATTAAACCTTGGAGTGTCTTCGATTATTAGGATTTATTCTATAGCTGTGAGCGTGTTTTTTTGTGGCATTGCAAGACAAAAAACAGTACTTATCGCAATAATAAAAAGTGATGAGGAAACAATCCACACAGGTTTTTCAATAATATTGCCATAAATAAACAATGGCAAGCCAACAATAAAAGCAGTAAGAACTCCCCAGAATACTCCTCTGGCATCTAGCCTTTCCCAGTATAGGCTTAGTATGGTAGGTACTACGACACACGCTGCAATAGTATTAAATATCCACCAGAGGTGAAATAATCCAAATTGCGGGATCAAGTACACCGCATACGCAATAACGAGGCCAAGAAGTGTAACACTTATCATTGCATATCTTGCTGATTTGATTGCTTTTTCATCGTCTTTTAATTTTTTTATATCTGTAACCCATAGAGAACTTGCTGCAGATAATCCAGAATCAAGTGTAGAGCTTAGGCCAGAAAGAAGCATTATGACAAATAAAAATACTGCCCAAGATGGTAATAGTGTGGCCACTGTTTGTACACCAATCATTGAAGCATCGATACCTGTGGGAAGTGTGATATTTAATTCAGGATTAACTGCAAGAAATCCTAGCGTAGAGAGTGCTATAGGAACAATCCCAAATAATAGTGCTCCAAATAAAAAGGCTTTTACAAGCTGATTTTTTTTTATTGCAAATGTTCTTTGCCAATATTGTTGATCAGAAATAGCACCAGCAATAAGTCCTATGGCCGTGACAATACCAAATGAAAATGCAACACCTGGATCAAAGATATGTTTTATATTTTCTATTCCCATAAATCCAGCACGGATAGTAGAAAAACCTCCGCCAACTTTCCAAGTCATGGGCAGTATAATAGCGCCAATAATAAAGATCATGGCGAGTTGTACAAAGTCTGTAATGATAGATGCTTTTAATCCTGAGATAAGCGTATATATTAAAGCAATAATTGCAAGCATGGGCATGACAGCTACAAGTGGAATTCCAGTGAGTAAAGAAACTAAACTTCCACCAGCAAAAAGTTGTACAGTGATTGCCATTATTTGGTAAAAAAAGTATGGGAATAAATATACATTGTGTACTTTTTTACTTTGCAATTTTTTATTAATATATTGCGGAAGTGTGTAGCCATCTGGAAATAAAGTTCTTATGCGTGGAGCAAGTAATGCAAAAATGGCGAGTGCAATAATATTTGGGAGTGTAAACCAAAAAATACCTGCCAATCCTTTTTCATATGCAAGCTGTACAGAAATAAAAAGTGCAGGTGCCCACAGCCAGGATGCAGCAATACTTGATCCGCCCATAAACCAACCCACTTGTCTATTTGCAACTAAAAATTGTTCTTTTGTCTGGTGGTTTTTCCATTTTGAAAAAAAGTATGTAATAAGTATCATGCTGATTCCAAAAATGGTGAGGAATATGTATCCCATTGTTTGTGAGATGAAAGGCATGTATTTTTGATAAAAGTTAGTTCCCCCGAGTTTTTAGCACGGGGGAGGAGTTTAGTCTATGAGGCGAGAATAGTTCAAGACCTCAAGGTCGTAATAAGCTTTGATTCCCTCCGGTGTAGGCTGTGCTCCTATGAACAGAGCGGCCATTCTTCCTTGTTGCTGGCTTAGGGCATCGACTAGGGAATTTAACTGTTTATTCGTTTCCTTGAGTTGCTCAAGCTCTTCTTGGAGTCGAAGATTCTCTGTTTGTAGTTCTTCTTTTGTCATGTTCTCACTATTTCACCACGTTTTTAGTACGGGGGAGAAATATCAGTTGAGATTTTTTGGGACCTCTACTACTAGATAGGACTCCCATTTGTGGCGATTGCGAGCTTGTATAGTTCGCAATTCTTGCCAAAAGTATTGGGCCATATCCATGGCGATCTGAGTGTTTTTTTTAGCAAGGATAAGCTTTCTTTTGAGGCGCTTGTTCTTGCTCTGAAGGCGGCGGATCTGTGCTTTCAGGGCTGCTTCTGTCATGTTCTCCTTATTTCTTTGTAGCTAATATTCTACCTCCTCGCGGTAGGTAGTAGAGAAAAGTTGTTGGGGGCGTGTTTCCTAGGCGCATATGATGTCCTAGGAAGTGATAATCTGCTTTTTCTTTACTAATTAGAAGCTCGTTGTAGAAAATTACTTTCCATCCTCCTCGTTTAAAAAGATCTATGAGTTTCTCCCTGTGAAACTCATAGGTTAATTCTCTTTTTTCATAGAGGAAATCTTGAAGAATTTCTTCTTCTGACTTTGTTAACACGACGTTCTCCTTATTGACATGTTCATAAAAATTATATATAATACATGCTATGGTGGTCAATAACACCATGTGGTGATAGTTATCACCATTTTATCCACAACTGTGGATAAACTATGTTGTTTAACTTATGCATCAAGCAATATTAGAATCATTGGGCCTGTCAAAAAACGAAGCAAAAATATATGAAACATTACTCATGTTTCATGATGCAACCATAGGAACCGTTGCAACCCATAGTAAGATTCACAGAAGAAATATATATGACTCCGTAAACCGGCTTATAGAAAAAGGCTTGGTTTTTCAGGTTTTAGGAGAAGGGGACAATCTGTATCGTCCTGTTTCCCCAGATAAACTCATGGAATTAGTAGAAGAAAAAAGACAGCAATTAAAAAAAATAATGCCAGAGCTTCAGGCAACGTATAAAAAAGAACCACAGTTTGAAGCAACCTATATTTATAAAGGAATTGAAGGGTTTAAAAATTACTTGCGAGATATTTTGATTGCAGAAGAAGATGTATATCTTATAGGCGCAAAAGGATGCTGGTTTGATCCTAGATTAAAAACATTTTTACCACAATTTTTAAAAGAAGCAGAAAGAAAAAAAATTAAATTTCATCATCTGTTTGATTTTGAAATAAAAAAGCAACTCCCAGAGGTAGTTGCTTCAGTAGGGAAGCCATATAAATTTTTACCAAAAAAATATTCAACTCCTGCAATGGTAGATATCTTTGGAGATCATGTAGTGTCATTTACTGGAGCAGGGCTTGGGAAAATTTCCGATGAGATGACTATCTTTGTCAATATTTCTCGCCCACTTGCAACGAGTTATAAAACATGGTTTGGGTTTATGTGGGATATGTGCCCCACGACTCGTTCGAGAAAAAAAGAATCATGATAATATTCATGATTCTTTTTTTTGTAATTTTTTCTATTGCTCCATCTCTACATTCTCAGCTAAAATACCTTTTCTATTAATATCCTCAATCTTTATGGGTTTGCTGGTAAATGTTTTATATCCTTTTTTTTCAATAGTAAAGTAGTACGTAGTATTCCCAAGTAAAAATGCATACCGTCCGCGTCTATCCGTCATCTTTGTAGATACAAGACGGTTATATTCATGATTAAATAAGCGGAGCACTGCTTTTTTAATTGGTTTTTTAGTATTTTTGTCATAGATAATACCCCAACTTTTTGGTTTTCTTGGATGGAGGAATATGATAAATAAGATATATAATGTTATATGAATGACAATAAATAGACCAGTTATCCAACTAGGAGTTATAAAAAATGATACGATAGATGCAGTAATGCCAAAGATAGATAATGCATGTTGTAATATGCGTATACGTTTCGTCCACATCAGGCGTGCTGGAGTTTCTAGACGACCTATTGGATCAAGCGGTATATTTGGAGTAATACTTGCTTCCTCTTCTGTTATAGTTATTTCTTCTCCATGATATACATCTAAAAAGTCACCATCAGTGTCTACTTTTACTAGTTGTGTAGGAAATGTAAATCCAGGTTTTCTAACTTCCAATGTATAGGTTCCTGCAGAAACAATAAAAGTAAATCGTCCCGCTAGATCTGTTACACGAGATTGGATAAGGCGTTTCGTCTTTGCCTCTAGTAAACGGAGTGTTGCCAAGTCTACAGGGAGTTTATCTAAACTATTGTAGACCACACCCCAAGCTTTTCGTTTTTTTCTTCCAAATAATAAGAATGGTTGTAAAAATAGATAGCGAAGCAAATTTGCAAGCAATCCCCATAATGATGGGAGTAGAGCTGCGGCAACTGCTAGGGCAGTCGCAGGGGCGATTATATTTTCTGTAAACCCTTCTATTTGTGGATTATCTGCAAATCTTTCTGTAATGAGTCCTACATCTTCAAGGATTTCTTCTCCTTTATCAATTCCTTGTTCTATGATGCCAGTAAGTGGGGCGTCTTGTTCAAGTAAGAGTAATAATGCAATGTCTTTGTTAATGACATGATTGTCAATTCTAAAAAATGCAGTATTTCGAATATTGTATCCTTCTTGTGTGGCTTGTATTTTATATATCCCATTTGGAACGACAAATCCATATGTTCCATCTACACGCACTTGTATAGGATTATTTTGACCATAGTTGTGTGCATCCCAGAGAATATCTGTTATGTCATATATTTCAATATCTACATTTGGTAATATAGCACCAGTTGATCTGTCTAGTGTTTTTCCAAATGGTAAACTTTCTACAGAAAATCGGAGAACATCATGTACGCCACCTTCATAATCTATAGTCATGACTGCTGGGTGTATACGAGTGTCTAATGGTATGAATGTATCTGCATAATAGTTGTTATCTGTGGGATTAAAGAAAAAAGGATATTCAACCATGTTTATTGTTACATGCATGTGTTCTACTACACGAAATGACAAGTCTTGTTCTGCAATCCCAATAGTCATAATATCGCCACCAAGGCTGGTAACAGTATCGTCTTCTAATGTTGTTGGAATGGTTCTTTGTGCAAGCCAAAAAGATAAATCTCCTAGAGATATTCCTTCTCCTCCACCAGGTGGAAGCGTTCCTTCTATTTGGCAGATGGCACTACATCCATCTTCATTAATTATGTTTTTATCATCACATTCTTCTCCGCTTTCTAGTAGCCCATTTCCACAAACAGCACCACCACCAGGAGGGCCACCTTCATCTTGGCAGACAGCACTACATCCATCATTATCTACTAAGTTTCCATCATCGCAAGTTTCACCAGCTTCGACTACATTATTTCCACAAACAGCACCACCACCAGGAGGGCCACCTTCATCTTGGCAGACAGCACTACATCCATCATTATCTACTAAGTTTCCATCATCGCAAGTTTCACCAGCTTCGACTACATTATTTCCACAAACAGCACCCCCACCAGGAGGCCCACCTTCATCTTGGCAGATAGCACTACATCCATCATTGTCTACTAAGTTCCCGTCATCGCAGGTTTCACCTACATTAAGTATGCCATTCCCACATTGTGGTGGTGCAACTCCTTCTGTAGTAAATAACCCTGTTTCTGTAGCTGTATTTCCAGAGCCATCACGACAAGTAATTTCAAAGTTATATGGTGTTGCTGGGTCAAGGAGTTTTATCTGTGTAGAAAATTCATGTAAAAGACGGTTTACCACTGCGTCAGATCCAAGCGCTGGAGTTTCTCCATAACTGAAAGTGCATACTTGTACGACACCACTATTATCAGTGGCTTCCCAGCCAATATCTGCAGTAGTTTGTTCTGTAGATGTTGTGATATTTGAAATAACTGGCGGAGTATTATCTTGTGGAGGGCCTACGCCACCATGAGAACAGTTTGTAGTACTAATGGTACATAACGCTTCACAAGTAAGACTGCCTTGGGCAAATCCTTGGGTAATACATGTTTCAGAGCCAAAGTCAGATCCATCACAGGCTTCGGCACCTTCTTGCGCCCCGTTTCCACAGAGTGCATCTACTGTTCCTGTAATATCTACATCAGCAGCAATGGTGGTATGAAGTCCAAAAAAAAGACCTATACTTATAAGTAAGCCTGCAAGAAATATTTGTATGCGAGAAAGTTTCATATTATTGTAAATTAAGCAACAAGTTTAGGACGTTTTTTTATGATAATCCAGAGTATAAATAGTAGGATAATAATACTACCTAAAATAATTGGAATAGGAATGTACCAAAATGTCACTGTACGTGTGAGATGTTTTTGTGTAGCACCATAGGTGATATCTATTGCTACAGTATGTTTTCCTACATCATTCCAAGTTAATGGAAAAAACAGTGTTTCTGTTTGCTGGGCCACTGCGAGTAGTGGGGAATAATCATGTCCATCTTTAATTTCTTCAGTTTGTTTTCCAAATGATGTATGTATGACATGAAATGTAGGGAAGACATGGATATTTCCTGTGTTTGTAAGTGTGAAATCTATCTGTGTATCTCCCCACCATATAAATGAAGGAGTTTCTATCTGAGAAAGAGTTATCGACTCCGATACAGTTCCCGCCACATGTAAAAAAAGAAGTGAGCCTACACGATTTTTTACATGTATTTGCCCTGCTCCATCTGTTTGTTCTGCAAATAATCCAAGATAATGTGCACCAGGGGGAGTGTGTTCTGGTATAGAAATGGAAAAGTTTATTTGTCGTGTTTCTCCTGGTAAAATGTTATCTGTTACCTTTGGAAGTTCTACCCAATATACTGCTGGGTCTGGTTGATTCCATAATATAGTTTGATCATTTTCTCTAAGTGTGAAGGCATCTGCGTTTGGCATAATCATTAGAGGGGAATTTGTGTCATTTGTCACAAAAAGCGGTACGGTCCCAGTGCCGCCTGCATCAATGATAATGGTTTGCTTTACAGGGGAAATACTTACTGCTTGTGTTTGTTGTATAGAAAAAAAGAACGTCCCAGTTATAATGAGATGTAAGAGTAGTATATAAAAAAAGAAACGTTTCACAAAATTATAAATTAATAGTAGCAGTAAATGTGACAGTATGACTATATGCCCCTGCCCGTGTTTTTGTTTGGTCAGCAGATGCACGAAATAATATATTTGTTTCTTGGCTTGCTATAGAGCTAGCATGCTCTGCAATAGTTTTTTCTGTGGCAGTAATAGCTGTATCAGCAGCATTATATTGTCCTGCAGCTCCACTAGTCATAATACCGTATTCTTCACTTCCTGCAGTAACAGATCCGTCTGCTACATCATCTATAGTATGTCCTGTTGCGATTTGGAAATCGGTATCTTCTATAAGAGTGATATTATATCCATAGAGATAATCAGTAGATGCGGTTGCGGTAAGTGTACTACTAGAAATAGCCGCTGGAGCAATGGTTCCTAGATCTAGCGCGTCTGTACTAAGGGTAAGAGATATGTTTTCTCTATCCATTGCTTGAAATCCTGCTCGGAGAGTATAATCTCCACCAGTAGGCATATTTGCACCAAATTCTCCAGAGGTTCCATATAGACCATAATCTCCACCACTAGAAACATGATCTTCTATGGTAGAAAAGACATCTGCATATATAGTAAAGTCTCCACCAGTCATTTCTGCAGATAATGTGAGGGGAATAGAAATAAATAACATGAAAATAGTACTAAATAGGATTTTATGCATATAGAGGGTTTTTTATTACGTAGAGAGGTGCTTTTATCCTTTCCTTTGCTTATATTAGGGTAAGTATACCATATTTTTATATTTTATATATATAGAGGTGTTTTTCTCTTGACATTTGTAGAAAACATTGCTATGATAAGCGCATCTATCGCCTTTGGATATTTATCCAATATATAACCAATATTTTATTATGAGTAAACAGTATGAGTTACTCTGCACTTTCCCAGGAACGTTTGGAGAAGACGAACTTCCAGGAAAAGTAGCATTAGTAGAACAAGCAGTTGCCGATGCTGGTGCAACGAATGTATCTATAGAAGACATGGGAAAAAGCAGATTAGCTTATCCTATGAAACATATCCGTTATGGATATTTCTATTTGGTTACATTTTCTGTAGAGCCAGAATCAGTAGTAAGCATCCAACAAAAGCTTCGTCTTATCCCAGATCTTCTTCGTGGTATTATACATTTGTATAATCCAAGAACAAAGGTAACTCTAGAGGAAAGACAAGTACAAATGAAAGAGCTAAAAGAGTTAGCTACCCAACAAAAAGTAGCGCCAAAGAAAGCATTTGAGAAAAAAGAAGTAAAAGAGGTGAAAAAAGTTGAAGTAAAGAGCCCTGTCTCTGCAAAAGTTGCATCTGACAAGCCAGTCTCCACTACAGTTGCGCCTGACAAGCCAGTTTCTACTACGGTTGCGCCAAAAAAGGAAGAAGCGCCAGTTGTAGAAGAAAAAGCAGCTGAACCAAAGGTAGAGGTAAAAGAAGAAAAACCTACACCAGAACCAGAAGTTGTTTTGAAAAAAGAAGAAAAGAAAAAAGATACCTCAAAAGTAGATATGGATGACATTGATAAAAAACTCGATGAAATCTTAGATCAAAGTATTGCAAATATCTAAATTATTTATACTATAATCCTTTATCACTATGGATCTCAATCGTGCTACCCTCATAGGGCGCCTAACACGTGACCCAGAAATGCGGACTACTAATACTGGACAAAATGTTGTTTCTTTTGCTATAGCAACTGGTCGTACTTGGAAAGACCAAAATGGAGTAAAACAAGAAAGAACTGAATTCCATAATTGTGTTGCTTGGGGAAAATTGGCTGATATTATACAGCAATACCTTACAAAAGGAAAACAAGTATTTGTAGAAGGTCGTATTGAAACTCGTAGTTGGGATGGTCAAGATGGTGTAAAGAAATATCGCACAGAAATCGTTTTAGATAATTTAATCATGTTAGGTAGCGGACAAGGTAATAGTGGGAATGTTCCTGCAAGTGGCGGTGTTCCACTTCCTACTCCACCACCAGCTGCTCCTGTAAGTGATGATGAAATAAAAGTGGAAGATATCCCATTCTAATATAGTACTATGGTAAAGAAAACACATAAAACAAAAGTATGTCATTACTGTGCACATAACCTTATCGCAGTTGACTACAAAGATGTAAACACACTTCGAAGATTCGTTTCTTCATTTTTGAAGATTGCGCCTCGTCGTCGTTCTGGACTTTGTGCCAAACATCAACGACAAGTTTCTCGTGCAATTAAGCAAGCACGGATTGCAGGATTGATGGCATTTGTACAAAAATAAAAAGATTATATAAAAAAGCACTCTCTTTTACTGGGAGTGCTTTTTTGTTATACTGAGAATATGAATATTGTATTTTTAGATGACAACATAGAAAAATTTATATCAAATTTAAGAAAAGATGTTTTGGCAAAAGTATTACGTAATTTAGATTTGCTTGAACAATTTGGATATAAACTTGGATTGCCTCATTCAAAAAAAATAAAAGATAAATTATTTGAGTTACGTATTTTAGGAAAAATAGAAGTACGTATATTTTATATGTTTAATAAATCAAAGATAATCTTACTTCATGGATTTATAAAGAAATCACAAAAGATTCCTAAAAAAGAATTAAGATATGCTTTAAATAAAATGAATGAACTTGACAAGGTATAACTTATGTGTTATATATAGTGTATGAAATCATACAAAACATTAAAAAAACAATTGCTTGAGGATAAAGAAATAAAAAAAGCTTATGATGATTTAGAGCCTGAATTTATATTGGCTAAAATGATTATAGAAAAAAGGATTAAACAAGGATTGTCCCAAAAGGAATTGGCAGAAAAAATTGGAACAAAACAACCAGCTATTGCTCGATTAGAATCAGGAACATATAATCCTAGTATGTTATTTTTAAAAAAAACAGCAAAGGCTCTTAATTCTGCATTACACATATCATTTGATTAATTGCATACATATGACAGATACATTTGAAAAAAAAATACCAACTGCAGAAAAAGAGCGTGATCATGAATCAAAGGAATCAAAAGAAATGGATCCAGAATTATTGGCGGCTGCAAGAATGGAGCGTGCAGATTATCTGGTAGAGGGCGTAAAAACCAGTAGTCAGCAGATGAAAGGTATTTTATTACATATGGGGCAGGTACAAAAAGCAATAAAACAAATTCGTCAGCAATTGAATATACAGATGAATGGAGATGATTCTTCTGTAGAGCAAGATAAACAAAGAGTTGCCCAATTGCAAAAACAAATAGTTACATATAAAGATGAATTGATAGCAATGCAAGGAGAGCTTATTTCTGCGCATGCTCAAGATATCTTGAGTAAACATCCAAACATGCTGCCAAATGATGCAACGCGTCTGGCAAAAGAGGCGGTAGAAAAGATGGTGCAGATGACGGAAGATGTAGATCATGGTGCATAAAAGTATGGGATTGCCGCGTTGTCTTATTGGCAACTCGCAATGACATGTTTTTATAAACGAGTAACACAATCAAATATATGTTATAATACAAAGACTAACTCTCTTTGTATTATGTTTTATAAAAATAAAAAAGGATTTGGCTTGGTTGAAATTATTGTAGCGATTGGAATTTTTATTTTATTTGTTATAGGAATTTATGGTTCCATTCAGTTTATTTATAAAGTAGTTTTTCAATCCCGTTTACGTATTGTAGAAAACGCAATCGTGAATGAACAAATAGAATTAATGAGAAATCTTTCTTTTTATGATGTGGGTATAGAAAATGGAAGCCCAGCAGGAGTTTTGCAGCGAGTTGTGACCACTACCAGAAATAATATTGATTTTACTATTACCAGAACCATTAGAAATATTGACGATCCTTTTGATGGAACTATTGGTGGGGACCCAAATGATTTATCTCCTGCGGATTATAAGTTAGTAACTATTGAAGTCATGTGCACTACATGTGACCAAAAAGTTCCTGTAGAGGCTACTACATTTGTGGCGCCAAAATATTTAGAAGGAGATCCTACGCATGGGGCATTGTTTATAGAAGTATTTGACGCAAATGGACATGCAGTGCCACAGGCAACTGTTCATATCGTGTCTACCAGCACAGATCCCGCTATTGACCTTACTGATACGACTGATAATGATGGCATGTTACGCTTAGTGGACTTGGCAGAAGGGTTAAAAGCGTATCAGATTACTGTCTCAAAAGATGGATATACTACAGATCAAACAGTTGCTTCTTCTGTCACAGTAGAAAATCCTGTAAAACCTTTTGCTTCAGTAATTGCACAGTCAGTTACTGCGGTAAGTTTTTCTATAGATATTATTTCTACCTTAGATATTGTGACTTTAGATACGGTGTGTACTCCCATTGGGGCGGTCCCATTTACTTTATTGGGGACAAAAACAATAGGAACAAATCCAGATGTTTTATTATTTGATCAGAGTCAGGTGAGTGGGGGAGATGGTGCTTATGCGTTTGCTTCATTGGTTTGGGATAATTATGCGCCATGGTTTACAAGCTATGATTTAATAGGAGCTATTCCACATTTACCATTATCTCTTTTGCCTGGGGCAGAACAGTCAGCTACATTAGTACTTGGACCAAATACTGATCATTCATTAATTGTTCAAGTGTTAGATAGTATTTCAGAACAACCTTTGTCAGATGCGACTGCATCTATTAATGGAGCAGAAAATCAAACAAAAGTTACTGGATTGGGAACGTTTACCCAAACAGATTGGGCAGGAGGAGATGGGCAATTATTATTTAGTGATGAAAGTAAATATTTTACTGATTCTGGGACTGTGGATGTGAGTGGAAACCCAGGGAATATACAGTTGCAATTAGTTGGAGAAAATTATCTGAGTAATGGAAGTTTAGAGTCCTCAATTATTGATTTGCAAACAGGGGTAAATTTAGTTGAAATATATTGGGAGCCACTAGGACAACCAGAAGCAGTAGGTGCACATGCGGTACAATTTCAAGTTGCATCAAGCAATACGTCCACACCAGAGTTATGGAATTATCTTGGGCCAGATGGGACAAGTGGCACATATTATAATGAAGAAAACATGACGATCCAAGATGGGCATGATGGTGATCAGTATGTACGATATCAAGTGTCTTTACATACAGATGCAGCTACTAGTACTCCCGTTGTTTCAGATATCGGTATTACATATACCACAAGTTGTACTCCACCTGGGCAAGTATACTTTGGGGATATTACAGAAGGTGAATATACAATTAATATTACAAAGAGTGGGTATCAAGCACGAGAAGAAACGATACAGGTAAGTGGTGACATGGTGTTTACAGTTAATATGGTTACTGCGCAATAATATGAAGATCATGATAAAAAATAAACAAGGAATGACACTAATGGAAGTGACGGTATATGTCACTATTTTTGCATTACTTGCTATAGCTATTTCTACTTTTTTTATACAAGCATTTAGATCAAATGATATTATATGGACACAGCTTACAGGACAACAAGATATCCGGCGTGCCATGCAACATATTGTAGAAGATGTCAGAAAGGCAGAGCAATCAGATATTGGGTCATTTCCTATTGAAAGTGCCAGTGAAACTTCTTTCATATTTTTTGCCAATATTGATGATGATGCCTCACGGGAACGTATACGTTTTTGGTTGGATGGAACTACATTAAAAAAGGGAATTATACAATCATCTGGTAGTCCATTGTCTTACGACCCTTTGCAGGAAGTCGTTACTATTATTGCTCGAGATGTGGTGAATATAGGAGAAAGTGTACCATTGTTTTCTTATTATGATGATCAATATACAGGGACAGAAGATCCATTGGAAGCCCCTATAGATGTGCCAGATATACATCTGGTAGGAGTAATATTAAAAATAGATGAGGACCCAGAATCTACACCAATTATTTTAACAGCCAGTTCAAAAATACATATTCGAAATGTAAAAGAAAATTAATAATATGAGATTACTACAAGTTTTTTCTCAATTAAAACAAAACAAGCAAGGATCTATATTATTATATATTTTAATATTTGGTTCTATTGCTTCTTTTCTCATCTTGAGTGGGGCTGCAACATATGGTATTTTTGAACATCGTGCCTCCCAAAGAGTGCATGCACGAGATAGTGCTCTTCATGTGGCAGAAGCAGGGATTAATTATTACCGTTGGCATCTAGCACATGCTCCAAGTGATTTTACCGATGGAACAGGAGAGGTAGGGCCGTATGTGCATGAGTATACAAATAAAGATGGAGTTGTCATAGGGCATTTTTCTTTAGAAATAGATGAACCACTTTCTGGGAGTAGTGTGGTATTGGTCCGTTCTACAGGTTGGGTAGATACTTATCCAAATTCAAAAAGAACCATACAAGTACGTGTAGGATTTCCTTCACTCACAGATTATACATTTCTTACCAATGAGGCTACCAATTTTAGTTTTACTACTGTTGTACATGGTCCTGTGCATTCCAATGGAGAAATACGATTTGATGGAACAACAGATTCTTGGGTAGATAGTGCAGAAGATATCCAAGGTGGTGGTGGACCAAAATCTTTTTGGCGTTCTCCTGTCCCTCCTATTGATTTTTTTTCTATCACAGGAGATTTATCTGCATTGCGTGATGTTGCTGATGATGAAGGCATACATTTATTTTCTTCTGGAGAGGAAGGCTGGCACCTGGTATTTCGTGATGCTGTTATAGATATTTATCGTGTGACGAGTAGAAATTGTTATTATGGAGAAGGACGGTGGAGACATCGTGGATGGCGAGGGTGGTATTGGGATGGAGAAACATATTGTTATGATATTGCTGCAGAAGAATTTGTAGAGACAAAAGCAATTCCAGATAATGGAGCTATCTTTGTAGAAGATGATGTATGGGTAGATGGTGTAGTAGATGGAAGAGTCACTATAGGTGCTGGGAGATTTCCTGTGCAGAGTCCATATAAGCATATTATTATTCAAGATGATATTACTTATCATGAAAATAATGCAGATGATATTTTAGGTTTATTATCCCAAGGAGATATCCTTGTGCCACATGATGTGCCAGATGTTATGGAAATTCACGCTGCCATGTTATCTCAGTTTGGAAAAATTGGGAGAGAATATTATTATGATGATTTAAAAGACACCCTTACTATTGTAGGGGCTCAAATTGACTATGAATCGGGTGGGTGGAAATATGTGAATGGATGGGGGAATGTGATATCTGGGTTTGTGAATACAAATCATAGCTATGATGGTAACCTTCGGTATAATCCGCCACCTGGATTTCCTGTAGGAGATACATATGAGTTGATTAGTTGGGAAGAACTTTGATCACGATACATGATACATTATGTAAAATTAGATACGTCATTGCGAGCTGCCGATAGGACAGCGCGGCAATCCCAGAGTTTAGTGCGAAAAAGCTTGGGATTGCCGCGCTACGCTCGCAATGACGTGAAAAATTTGCTATACTAAATTTACTTATTTTATAACCTACTGTATGCCAAAAAAAGTAAAAAAGGGGATTATTACTGTTGCGGGAATGGGAACACGTTTTTTACCAGCTACAAAGGCTATGCCAAAGGAAATGTTGCCTGTATTAGATAAGCCAGTGGTGCAGTATATAGTGGAAGAGATGGCAGCAAGTGGTATTGAAGAGATAATTTTCGTTACCAGTGCGCAGAAGGAAGCTATAGAAAATCATTTTGATCGTGATTTTGATTTTGAAAAATTTTTAGAAGAAAAAGGAA
The DNA here is from genome assembly GCA_018650085.1 of Candidatus Magasanikiibacteriota bacterium. Lineage (GTDB taxonomy): Bacteria > Patescibacteriota > Patescibacteriia > Magasanikbacterales > UBA922 > JAHJIX01. The sequence continues at coordinate 25,622 of JABIGQ010000043.1, forward strand.
AATTAGATAGACTATCTTCTCTCATGGAGCTTTCAAAAAAAGTCCGTTTTTTTTATACCAGACAATCCCAACCATTGGGGAATGGACACGCCATGCTTTGTGCAAAAGAATTTATAGGAGACGAACCGTTTGCGTTTTCAGATGGAGATAGTATTATAGACGCGGAAACTCCTGTTATAAAACAATTGATAGATGCGTATAATACACACGGTAATCCTATTATAGGAGTGCAGCGGATAGAGGATAAAAAAGCCATGACAAAATACGGGAATGTGTACGCTAAACCATTGCGTCATGACAGGACATTTCGTGTTACCGAGTTTGTAGAAAAGCCATCTATAAAAAAAGTATCCCCGCATGGGTTAATTGTGGGAGGAATGCGCTATATCTTTGATAAAGACATTTGGAAATTTTTAGAAGCACAGGGGAGTGGAAAAGATGGAGAAATCTGGGTAGCAGATGCAGCAAATGAATTAGCAAAAAAGAAAAAGTTTCTTGCCTATGAATATGAAGGAACTTATTTTGATACAGGAAACAAAGTAGCTTTACTAAAGACTGCCATTCATTTTGCTATGAAAGATCCGGAAATTAGAGAGCAAATTTCTGAGATGTTTTAGTTAATTATATAGAGATAATAAATACATAGCAAAAACACAAATTTTTTGGTATACTACTGATATCTAAATATATATATTATGAAATTCACTATCCGCGTCATGCTATTTCTCGCTCTCTTTGGGGCGTCGTTTTTTATGGTGAGTGGGGTAGAGGCTAGGGTTTGTTCATTTGAAGATATATCTAAAGGACTTGATTATTGTATATTTTTAGGGGATATGCCTTCTACTGATATTGGGGAAATTTTGAAAACTCCAGGAGAATATTGTATGAAAGTTTGTCGTAGGCCTATTTGGACAGATTGTCAATTTACAGAATCTATTTCATCATGCCGAGGTAGTGATCCTTGGAAGAGCACGACAGGGGCTTTTTCAAATGATGTTAAATTTTGGGGGTATGGTGGTTATAATACAAAACCTTCAAAATCTATAATAAGAATTGGATATAAAGAAAAACCCTCTCCACCACCACTAAAAGGTGAAGGGTGTTATTGTGTTATTGATGAAAAAACAAAAGAACAAGGATTGATAATAGGATTTTCTGAAACAATGGCAATGAAGACTGAATGTTCTAATAAAAAAGGGACTCAATTGCCTAGTGGAAAATTATTAGGGGAATGTGCATGGCTCACGAGTCCTCCATCACCAGTGGTATCAGCATCTGCTACCACTACAGCGAGTGCAGAAGTAGAACAAAAGATAGGGTTTAATTCTAAAGTATTAACAGAAATTTCTGGATTAAATAGACTAAAAGCTACAGATCTTCCACGAGCAATTGGTTTGTTTGTTCAATGGGCTATGGGGATGCTGGGGTCAATAGCATTGGTGTTGCTTATATATGCAGGAGTGTTATGGATGACAGCGGCAGGAAATGCAGAGAGAACAAAAAAATCACAAGATATTATGATTTGGGCAGCGCTTGGGCTTATTGTTATATTTAGTTCATATGGCATTATTAATTTTGTTTTAAAAAATCTTTCTTAATATATGTTAAAAAAAATAATAACAATTTGTATTTTACCTCTTATGCTTATGTCTATGGGGATAGGATGTAAAGGATTGTCAGATGAACAGATCAGGGCAGTTCGTCCTGTGACTATTAATTATTGGACAGTATATAATAATGTTTCACAACTTCGTAGGTTTGCAGCAGAATATAAAGCACGGTATCCACATGTGACCGTAAATATTCGTCAAGTTCGTTACAGTGAGTTTGGGGAATTATTTGTCAATGCACTTGCAGATGATGTAGCCCCAGATATTATATCTGTACATAATAGACAAGTTAGGCAATATGCTCCTAGACTTTCTACTATGCCAGCACAAGTGCAAGTAGCGCGCATGACTATAGAGGGGAAGTACGCAAAAGAGCAAGTAGTCACATTTGAAACGCATGCATTGCCAAGTGTAAATACGCTTAAGTCTAGTTTTGTAGGGGCAGTGGCAGAAGACGCAATTATAAATAATGAAATATATGGTATCCCTTTGGCAGTAGATACTTTGGCACTTTATTATAATAAAGATTTGCTAGATCGTGCTGGAATTGCAGTTCCTCCTACTACATGGGATGAATTTATGGAAGCAGTTATACAAACT
>JABIGQ010000044.1 GCA_018650085.1 Candidatus Magasanikiibacteriota bacterium
ATTCTACGGTTCATATCTTGCAATTCCATTTTTTATATACTTGATATTTCTTTTAGTAAAGAAAAAAGAAAAAGTTTATAAAAACAAGGTATTATTTGTATTGATTATTTTAGCATTGATAACTACGGTATCATTTTTATACGCCAGATTTATAGAACCACAGATTATATTAATAAAAAATACACAAATAGAAACAGGATTTTCTGCTAAGTTTGTTGTCATATCTGATATACATTTAGGAGTGTATAAGGGGACTCATTTTTTAGAAAGAATAGTAGAGAAGATAAATACAATTGAACAAGTGGATGCAGTATTAATTCCAGGAGATTTTATTTATTATCCACAAGAAGATTTGGAAGTATTGTTTTCTTCATTAAAACAGATTAAATTTCCAGTATATGCAGTACTCGGAAATCATGATACAGAAGAATCTCGTCAATATATTGATGAAGAATTACAAAAAGCATTGGAAGAAAATGGTGTGATTTTTTTAAGTAATTCAAGTGCATATATTGAACAAAAAAATATTAGAATATTGGGGTTAGGGGATAAGTGGACAGATGAAGATGATATTTCTAAAATAGATAAATTTACTATAGAAGATAATGTTGTGGTTATTACGCATAACCCAGATACTACATTGGAGTATACAAATTCAATTCCAGATCTTACCGTTTCTGGGCATACGCATGGCGGGCAAATTAGGATACCATATTTGTATAAAAAGGTGATCCCTTGTGTAGGAGATTTTGATGCAGGTCTTTATGATGTAGGAGAAAACAATGTATTTGTTACTGCAGGAGTAGGGGAAATTGGTTTACCTATGCGTTTAGGTATTCCACCAACAATTGAAATATTAGAACTTTATTAGCTAATTGATAATACATGTCTAAATATATCTTAGAGTTAACAGTGTTTATTTGTGGGGCAGTGATTATGATATTTGAGCTTGTTGGATCTAGAGTCCTTGGACCATATTTTGGTACTTCAATTTTTGTTTGGACCAGTTTAATAGGAATTATATTAGGAAGTTTAAGCTTGGGATATTATCTAGGTGGAAAAATTGCAGATAAAAAACCAGATGTGAAAAATTTATCACTTATTATTTTTTTCGCAGCAATTTTTATTGGTATTACTACTGCTGTAAAGGGAGTATTACTTGTTTTTTTACAATTTAATATTTTAGACGTACGAATTTCTTCAGTCATTGCGTCATTTCTTTTATTTTTACCAGCAAGTGTATTACTTGGAATGATTGCCCCATATGCAGCAAAATTAACATTGGATGATTTAGATAATTCTGGAGCGACCATTGGGAATCTATATGCACTCTCCACTGCAGGAAGTATCTGTGGAACATTTTTAGCAGGTTTTTTTCTTATTCCACATTTTGGGACAAATAAGTTATTGATTATTATTTCAATAATATTGGTTCTCGTTTCTTTGGCTTTATACACAAAAGAATTTAAAAAAATAAAATCTTATGCATTAATTTTTTTAATATTTGGATGGGTTATGATTAGTGGGTTTAGTTATGTAAATGCAAAAAATGGATTTATAGATGTAGATACTGCGTATAATCGTATTTGGATTTATGATTATACAGATGTGGAAACAGGTAAAATGGCAAAAATGATGGGAATAAATAATGAAAATCATTCATCTATGTTTTTAGATAGTGATGAGTTAGTGAGCGAGTATTCCAAATATTATCATCTTGCAAGATATTTTCATCCAGATTTAGAGACGGCACTTATGCTAGGTGGTGCAGGGTATTCTTACCCAAAGAATTTTTTACGTACGTACCCAGAAGCAACCATGGATGTTGTAGAAATTGATCCAGAGATTACCCAGCTTGCAAAAAAGTATTTTCGATTAAAAGAAGATCCTAGGTTAAATATTTATCATAAAGATGGACGAGTATATTTAAATAAAACAGACAAAAAATATGATGTCATTTTTGGGGATGCATTTGGAGCGCATTATTCTGTGCCATATCAATTAACCACAAAAGAGGCTACAGAGAGGATATATGATATTTTAGAAGATGATGGAATAGTTATATTAAATATTATTTCTGCATTAGAAGGAGAAAAAAGTTGGTTTTTTCAAGCAGAATATGCTACATATGCAAGTATATTTCCGCAAGTATATGTATTTCCTGTAAAAGATCTAGAGAATGCAGAAAATCGACAAAATATAATGCTTATTGCACTTAAAACTGAAAAAGAATATACATTTGAAAGTGATGATGAACAATTACAGCAGTATTTACAACATCTTTGGAAAAAAGAAATTATAACAGATAAGCTTATATTAACAGATGATTACGCTCCAGTAGATTATTATGTAAATAAAGCTTTTTAATACTTGAATTTGGCCAGGTGCTTTGCTCATTGACAAAACATTCATTTTTTGCTATACTCAGTCGTTTTAAATTGAGTATATGTCACAAATAAAAGAAAAAATTCAAAAACTGGTGTATGAGTATGAATACCCTAGGCGTATAGCCATATCTAGAAGATATCCACAAATAAAAGGTATTGTTTTATTTGTGCGTAGAACGTTACGAAATATAGAAAATATCTTCAATCCACGTATTCGTAAAAGAATAATAAAAGAATATTATACCTGCGTGTTGGCTCGTCATCAATCATTACTTAGACGTAGACTAGGAGATAGTAGCCCACGTCTACAAGAGCAAAAAATTGTAAATTTACAACAAGCAGTAAAAAAATTAGATGGTATTGTTATAAAACCAGGTGAAATATTTTCACTATGGCATATAGTAGGAAAACCAAGTTATCGTGCTGGATATGTAGATGGCATGCTATTATCAAATGGAAAGGTAGTAGAAGGATTAGGTGGCGGTATGTGTCAGTTGTCAAACTTTTTATTTTGGATTTTTTTACATACAAACATTGAAATTGTAGAGCGGTATCATCATTCTCGTGATGTATTCCCAGATTCTGGAAGAACATTGCCATTTGGGAGTGGAGCGACAATTCTTTATAATTTTGTAGATCTGAAAGTGAAGAATGTATCGGAACACCCACTACAATTAAAGATATGGGTAACAGATAAGCATTTGAAAGGACAAATTGTATCCCCAGAGCGTGCATCCTCTAAATTTCATATACGTGAAAAAAATCACCTTTTTGTAAAAAAAGATGAAACATATTTTAGATATAATGAAATCTATAAAGAAGAGCGTGTAGAGGGGGAAATTATAAAAACAGAGAATATTACGACTAATTTTGCTCCAGTACTCTATACTGTAGATGATAAATATATAGAAAAGAATGGATTTAGTGTATTGGAAGTATAAGTGGATAAATCCATTTATCCACTTGACTTTTTGTGAAATTTAGGTATAATATGGGCAAACAAATAACCCGCATAGGGAAAAGTCGTCGAGATTCCTGTGGGCTATATATAAATTAGATGATAAATTTTCCTATGCAACAAGGAACAATTAAACGTATTACAGATCGTGGATTTGGTTTTATCGCTGTTGAAGGACAAGATACAGATATCTTCTTTCATGCAAAAGAATTCGATGGTGAATTCAATGATTTGCAAGAAGGTGATGCTTTAGTATTCGATGTCGTTGAAACTGATAAAGGACTAAACGCTGTGAACGTAAAACGTGCATAAGCACATACATAAATAAAAGACAGGTAAGTATTTACCTGTCTTTTGTTTTTTGTTATGATAGGGGAGTTATATCTATGTATATTATATTATGAAATATTTGCTTTACTGTATTGCTTGTATCAGTTGTCTTTTACCACAGATTGCCTTTGCGCATGTACCGCAGTATGTAGAGACTAATGCTATTGCTATTGAAGATACATATGCACAGCAGGTATTTTATGGCATATTAGATAATGAACCGCATGTGTATACTTTTGAATCAAAAAGACCTTTTGATTTATCTGTTTCTTTGTTTATCCCAGATATGGTAGAGGCACGCACGGACATCTCTGCATTTATACAGGTTACCAGTACAAAAGTAATGTTTTCAAGGCAATTGCAAGGGAATACACATACATGGACACCCTATAGAGAATCATTTACAAATGACATGTATCTGTATGGGCCAACGTTTAAAGAATTTATGCCAATAGGTACATATACTATTACAGTATCTGCTCCAGATAATTTAGGGCCATATGTTTTGGTAATAGGTGGAAAAGATCCATTTTTTTTAAATGATAGTTGGGAGACATTTACGACATTACCAAAAATAAAAAAACATTTCTTTCATACATCAACATTGTCTGCATATACAAATATATTTGGGATAATAGCAATAGTTCTTATTGTATTTTCTTGTGGTGTTATATGGACAGGATGGTTTATATATAGAAAAATAAAAACATGACCATTCAAGAAGCACTAAAAACATACTTTGGGTATCATACATTTCGCCCAATGCAGCAAAATATTATAGAATCAGTCCTTGCAAAAAAAGATACAGTAGTCCTAATGCCAACTGGTGGAGGGAAGTCTCTTTGTTATCAAATTCCAGCAATTGTTATGCCGGGAGTTTGTATTGTGGTATCTCCGCTCATTGCATTAATGAAAGATCAGGTAGAGGGATTAGTAGCAAATGGTGTGGCGGCAGATTATCTAAACAGCACGCTGTCTTATGATGAACAGCAGGATGTAAAAGATGCAGTACAAAGGGGAGAGATATCATTATTATATGTGTCGCCAGAAAAATTAGTTTCTCAAGATTTTTTATATTTTCTACATTCAATTCCTGTAAATTTGTTTGCGGTAGATGAAGCGCATTGTATTTCTAGTTGGGGGCATGATTTTCGTCCAGAGTATACTCGTCTTGCATTATTAAAACAACAATTCCCAGAAGTACCTATTATTGCACTTACTGCCACAGCAGATAGATTAACAAGATTAGATATTACAGCACAATTAAAATTAGAAAATCCAAAGGTTTCTCTAGCATCCTTTGATAGACCAAATTTAAAATTAACAGTATTGCCAGGAAAAAATAGAATGAAAAAAATTGTGTCATACGTAGAAAAAAAACCACAGGAGTCTGGTATTATCTATTGCCTAAGTAGAAAATCTACAGAACGAGTGGCAGCATCTTTGCGGAGTAGTGGAGTAAAGGCGATGCATTATCATGCAGGTATGCATGCGCACGATAGAGAAAAAGCACAAACAGCATTTATAAAAGGGGAGACACCTGTTATTTGTGCCACTATTGCATTTGGTATGGGAATAGATAAATCAAATGTTCGTTATGTGATACATTATAATCTCCCAAAAAATATAGAAGCGTATTATCAGGAAATTGGGCGAGCAGGAAGAGATGGATTGCCAAGTGATACTATATTATTTTATACCTTTAGTGATGTCATTTTATTACGCAGATTTGTAGAACAAAGTGGACAAAAGAGTTTGCAAATGGCAAAGCTGGAACGCATGCAACAGTATGCAGATGCATTTACCTGTAGAAGAAAAATATTATTACATTATTTTAATGAATCATTAGCAGAAGATTGTGGAAATTGTGATGTTTGTAAAAGTCCACCAAAAGTATTTGATGGAACAGTATTGGCTCAAAAAGCACTTTCTGCAATAGTTCGCTTGAAACAAGAAGTTGCAGTAAATATATTAATAGATGTATTACGTGGATCAAAACGGCATGATGTTTTATCACGTGGCTATGATCAAATTCCTACATTTGGTGCAGGAAGCGATGTGGCGAGCGAAGATTGGAGACAGTATTTATTACAAATGCTAAACCTGGGATTAATAGATGTAGCATATGAAAGACAATATGCCTTAACAATTACAGAGCAAGGGAAAAAAGTATTGCGTGGGGATGGAAATGTATCTCTAGTACATCTTTCTTCTATTAACGAAAAACAAGCAGAACGAGAAAAGCAAGCAAAAGTAAAAACACATAGAGAAGAGTTTGGTGAAATATTGTTTCAAGAGTTGCGGACGCTTCGGTCTGATATTGCAAATAAAGAAGATATTCCGCCATATCTTGTATTTACAGATGCTTCACTAGATAATATGGTACAATCTTTGCCAAAAACAAAAAAAGAATTTCGTATGATTTCTGGAGTCGGGGATAAAAAATTAGAACGGTATGGAGAATTATTTATTGATAAAATTATTCATGTCATGGCAGACCAACGTAAGATTGGAAAGAATATAAAGGGAAGTACGCAAATGGTAACGTATGAAATGTTTAGAAAGGGAATGGCAGTTCCAACTATTGCACGGGAACGTAAATTAAAGGGAACGACTATTTATTCGCATTTGGCAGAGCTATATGAAAAGGGACATGATATTAATATTTCTCAATTTTTAGATAAATCAGAAATAAAAATATTAATGGCCGCTATTGAAACTTGTGGAGTAGATGCACGGCTAAAAAAAGTATATAATAAGTTGGATGGAAAGATTGATTATGGAAAAATACGATTAGGTATGGCGAAGTATAAAATGGAGTTAAAAGAAAAGGGAATTATTTTAGTATAGTTTGTATCTTGTAATGTATCGTGTATAATGTAAGTTACAAGATATAAGTTATTTATTTTTATTATGGCAAATCATCATCATACAATGAATACCGCGTTAATCATGCTCATCGTTGCATTATTTGTGGGTGGAATTATGTTTTTTTGGCAGGCAAATGTACGAAATGATTTAAAAGAAAGTGTGAATATGCTTTCTGATGAATTAATGCGTACACAAGAAGAGCGTGCAGATTCTCAGTCTCATGTGCAATCAATTGAGCAAGAGCGAAAAGATGTTGAAGAAACACAAAAGAATATAGAAGAACAATTAGCACAAGCAAAAGAAAAATTATTACATACTCAATGGGCATTGGCTATGAAAGAAAAAGGGATAGATGATGCATTTTTATATAATGAACAAACAAAGCAGTTTTTCTTTGTAGATGAAGAAGGAATACACATGTATGATCCAGAGAAAGATATTCAGTTTAAAGATTCTGATGAAATAGATGTGGATGGATTTACCACAGTGATATATGTATCTGAAGATAGACGGGTAATGCTTGTTGGATCAGAAGGTGCACAAATAGTATTTACATTATTGGAGAGTAAAGAAATAGTAGATGAGTGTTCTGCTTATTGGTCCAGAGATGAATTATATAGTATAGATATGGCTGTAGAAGAATATGAATCTATATTATATTTACCACCTCGTGAATTGGTTGTGAAAGAAAAAAGATTGTTGATGGAGTGTGAAGATAATGAGTAATTAAAAATTTATTTTATAATAAAAAGACATCTAAAAAACAAGATGTCTTTTTTATTTTGTCTACCTGTGGATAATATCACCCTGTTTTAGTTGTAAATGGTAGAGAAGTGGTGTAAAATGGAAGTATATGGGGAGAAGTGGGGAACTCCGATGAATACCGTGCTTGTCTATTCATTTATACCATTTTCAAATAACTCCTACCCAAAAGTCGCAGAAAATTTTAATGTATACGCAGTTCTAAAAAATAAAGCGATACCATCGTATCGGTGCTTTTTTAGAGCCAGTATACATTGAAATTAGCAAGACTTGGTGGGGAGAGGTTATTTGAGAGTGGTATTAATTCCCCACTTTAACTTCTTCTTATGTTTATTGGAGAATATAATCACAATTTAGATGAGAAAGGACGACTTGCTGTCCCAAAGAAATTTAGAGCAACACTAGCAGAAGGTGCAGTAATCACCCGTGGGCTAGATGATTGTTTGTTTTTATATACAAAAGAAGAATGGAACGTATTAGCAAAGAAATTATCAGAGCTTCCTTTTTCACAAGCAAATGCTCGTGCCTTTGCCCGACTCATGCTTGCAGGAGCTATGGATGTCTCTCTAGATAAACAAGGACGTGTGGTGTTACCAGAATATTTACGTACGTATGCTGATCTAAAAAAAGAAATTATAATAGCTGGTCTGTATAACCGGCTAGAAATTTGGGATCAGCATACGTGGAGTGAATATACAAGTAAAACAGAAGCAGCTCGAAATGAAATTGCTGAACAGTTGGGAGAATTGGGGATTTAAGAGTAACTGTATTAAGATATGCGACATGTACCAGTATTAATGGCGGAAGTATTAGAAGGATTAAATATTCATCCAGGAGATAATGTTATTGATTGTACACTGGGAGATGCAGGGCATGCAGAAGCAGTACTAAAAAAAAATGCACCAGATGGAAAGTTACTGGGGATAGACACAGATCCAGAAGCATTACTTAGCGCAAAACAGTTTTTATATTCATCTGAAGATAGAACCGTATTTGCACGAAGTAACTTTGTACATATTATAGACATAGTAAAAAATACAGGATTTGGGCCGGTGAATGGAATACTTATGGATTTTGGGTGGTCTACTCCACAGTTTGAACAAAGAGGAAGAGGATTTAGTTTCTCAAATGAAGATGAGCCACTAGACATGCGGTATAGCAAAGATTCAGATCAAAAGACAGCCGCAATGATTCTTGCAGAAATAGAAAAAGAAGAATTAATAGACATCTTTGCAACATATGGTGAAGAAAAATTAAGTAAAGATATTGCAGAGGCGATTATAGAAAAGAGAAAAGAAGAAGCAATTGAAACAGTAAAACATTTAGTAGATATAGTTTTAGCGGTATATAGAAAAAAATTACGAACGGAAAAAGAAGTGCCGTGGGTAGGTGGATTACACCCTGCCACAAAAGTATTTCAGGCATTGCGTATAGCAGTAAATGAAGAATTGGATGTCATAAAGCGTGTATTACCAGATGCACTAGAAGTACTTGCACCGGGCGGAAGGTTAGCGGTTATATCGTTTCATTCTTTAGAAGATAGATTGGTAAAACATTTTTTTAAATCACAACAAAAACAAATACGTATTATTACAAAAAAACCTGTCATTGCAAGTGATGAGGAATCAAGGGAAAACCCAAGATCTCGTTCTGCAAAGTTGCGGGTAGTAGAAAAAATATGAAACAAAAAAGCCTAACAATTCGTGAAAAAAAACAAGCAATCAAGCGTCTTGTTTTTAGTACTAGTTTTCGTATTGGGTTGGTAGGAATGATTATGTGTGTTTTGGTATTAAATGTAATGCAAACAGCAGTGGTATCCACAAAAGGGTATGATATAAACACATATGAAAAACAAATTTTAAAACTTGAACAAGAAAATAGAAAATTAGATGTGCAAATTGCAAAGCACCGTTCCATGGTTAGTATTCAAGAAAGATTATCACCACTTGGATTAGTAAATGCACAAACACCAGAGTATGTGACATTGGTAGGAAGCACTATGGCGCAGCGGTAATTTATGGTACAATATACGTACTATGTTTTTATTAATTGCACAACGATTATTACTCACGGCATTTTTAGATGTGGTGTATTTTCCATTTTGGTGGTATACCAGCGGAGTAGTGCATGTGTGGAAATGGACTTTACGTGTAGTCGCAGAAGGTAATGCTACATTTGCACCGGGGGTATGGTTAAAAAACTTATTTGTTCCCATGTTTGGGCAATATGACTTTCAGGGAAGACTGGTAAGTTTTTTTATGCGTGTGATGAATGTTATTATTCGTACAATATTTTTAACTATTTGGATGGTACTTGCTATGATTCCACTTATATCTTGGTTTGTCCTTCCAGTAGTTGTATCCTATTTTTTTATTAGATCAATCACTCTTGGTTATGTCAGATAAATTAGAACAACCTGTATTACCCCAGGTATCTATTTGTGGAACCTGTCATGGACGTGGAGGAGTAAATATTGCCAGATGTCCTACTTGCAAGGGTTCTCATGTTTGGTATGGGATGCGTAGTAATCTGTATTATATTGGTACTGCTTTGACTACTTATCAGATTACGTATAGAAAATGGAAGCGTGTACTTCATGGATTTGAAATAATTGGAGCAGTAGTAGCTAGTGTTGCATTTTTTGGATTACTGGGACAGCGTATGTATGAATATGGATTATTCCCATTGTTTGGTACTCCTGTATTTTGGAAGATGAATTCTCATAATACTCAGACACTTTTTTGGGCGGGAATTATATCATTAAGTTTTTTATTATATCGTATTTGGTCAAATAGTAAAAAGATCGCTTTTGTGGAAACAAAAAAATATGATAAAGAAGAAGATGTTTCTATAGAAATAATAGATGATCCTACTGTATATAAAAGAAATAAAAAAATAGACATTACAAAAACATATACAGATGAAGTATGGCGTGTGGTAGAACATGGATATTTGCGTGCTAGAAATAGTGGTGCTTCTCATGTAGAGCCTGCACATATTTTTTTAGCTCTTCTTGATCTTGTTTCTGTAAAAAGCATGTTTTTACGTTTAGGAGTTTCTCCTAAATTAGTGTATGCAAAAATACAAGATTTAACAAAAAAAGAAAATAAAAAAACAGATCCATTATTATCAAAAGAAGTGACAGAAGTATTACTTGGGGCATATGAATATGCTAGAAAAGATAGAGAGGAGCATGTATATATTACTGCATTACTTCAGGGCGTTATTGCATCTTCTTCTCCTATTCGTGAAGCACTCTATGATATCACTATAGAAGAAAAACAATTACAACAAGTGATTGCTTGGGTGCGAATTCGTGAACAGCTACGGAGAAAATATAGTGCATTTCGTAGAGCCGCAGGTCATACGAGTAAAAAAGGTATGGATAGAGCTATGACAGCTATTGCGACACCATTTTTAAATCAATTTAGTATAGATCTTACTACGCAAGCAGTATTGGGACATGTGTCTCCATGTGTAGGGCGTGAAAAAGAATTAGATGAAATATTTCGTATAGTAGAAAGTGGGGCGGCGGGAATATTATTAGTTGGTGGGCATGGAGTAGGGAAGATGAGTATTATAGAAGGAATGGTTGAAAGAATTATAAAGGGAGATGTGCCAAAATATTTACAAGAAAAACGAGTTGTACAAGTATCGTCTAGTGCATTGTTAGCAGGAACAACGACTTCTGGAGCGCAAGAGCGATTACTTCGTATGATGTCAGAAGTTCGTCGTGCAGGGAATATTGTATTGTTTATGAAAAATATTCATGATCTTATGGCAGGCGCTGGAGATAGTGAGGGGCTAGATGTTTCAGAAACATTGGCAGAGTATATTGGAAGTGGGCAAGTGATGGCATTTGCAACAACGACTCCACAGGGTCAAAGTGCATATATTTCCAATTCACAACTTTCTCAAGGTATGCGTGTTATCCAAGTAAAAGAAATGGATCATGACCAGGCAATACAAGCGCTGGAAGCGCATGTGGGTGGAATAGAATATAAGCATAATGTGTTTTTTTCATATCACGCACTAGATGCTGCAGTAACATTATCAAAACAGTTTCTTCATGATATACCATTACCAAAAAGTGCTATATCTCTCTCAGGAGAGGTGGCAAGTGCTGTACGTAGGCGTGCTGGGAATCATCAATTTGTCACAAAAGAAGATGTAGCGGCAGTCATTCATGATAAGACAGGTATTCCTATTACAAGTATTTCTCACGATGAGTCTACAGCACTTCTAGCATTAGAAAAAGAAATGCATCTGCGAGTAATAGGACAAGATAGTGCTGTGCAGCAAGTAGCAAATGCTCTTCGTCGTGCTCGTGCTGGTGTTCGCCAAACAAATCGTCCTATAGCTTCATTTTTATTTATGGGACCAACTGGTGTGGGAAAGACAGAATTAGCAAAAACAATTTCTTCTGTATATTTTGGTGGGGAAGATCGTATGATTCGTGTGGATATGAGTGAGTATCAAACACCAGATTCTGTGTATAGATTAATTGGTCGCCCGGGAGTGCAGGGAAGTGGACTTCTTACAGAGGCGGTAAGAAAAAAACCATTTTCTCTTATTTTGTTAGATGAATTTGAAAAGGCAAATCCAGCATTATTTGATTTGTTTTTACAAGTGTTTGATGATGGACGTTTGACAGATAGTATAGGAAGGGTGATTGATTTTACAAATACAATTATTATTACTACCTCAAATGCAGGAACAAAACGACTACAAGAGCATATTCGCGCAGGACATACTATGGAAGAAATGCAACAAGATATGACAAAAAATGTTTTACAAGAATATTTTCGTCCAGAGTTATTAAATAGATTTGATGGAGTTGTTTTATTTAAGCCACTTACAAAAAAAGAAGTACAGGAAATTGCAGTACTTATGTTACGTCGTATTGAAAAAGAATTAGATACCAGAGGTATTGCTTTTCGTGTGGAAGATACTGGTATGGAAGCATTGATACGAGATGGATATGATCAAGAATTTGGTGCCAGACCTATGAGACGTGCAATTGTAGAGTTAATAGAAAATCCATTGGCAACTTTATTAGTGCGGGGTGGACTTAGACGAAGAGATACGGTAGTATTTAATGAACAGGGTTTACGAGTTGAGTAATAGACTTATTATATATATGCAGTATGCAATTTATTTTATTATATCAGTAGTCTTATCTATAGGTATAACTGGGATTGTTCGATTGCTCATGATGCGCTATAACGTAATCGATGACCCAAAAGCAGCTACAAGAAAAATCCATAAAAAGCCAATGCCTCTGGGAGGAGGAGTTGGTATTTTTATTACGTTTTTTAGTATTGTGGGTATTGCTTTTCTATTAGGACATATAGGAGAAGACATAAAAGGAGCACCTATTATTGGATTGGCTATAGGTGGACTTATACTTATGATTGGTGGGTTGTGGGATGATATAAAAACACTCAGGCCATGGCAACAAATTATATTTCCACTTGCTGCAGCGATTATTGCTATTGTGAGTGGTATTGGTATAGAAAGCCTTACAAATCCAACTGGGGGAGTATTATATTTGGATATCTATCATATTTCTATATATGGCTTAGGGCAGTGGATGTTATTTGCAGATATTGTAGTATTCTTCTGGCTCATGGCAATGATGTTTACCACAAAGTTATTGGATGGATTAGATGGGCTTGCTACAGGAATAGTGGCTATTGGGGCTGGAATTATGTTTTTAGTCACGCAACAACAGGAGTGGTGGCAACCAGAAGTGGGATTAATTTCTCTTATATTTTTTGGGGTGTGTTTGGGATTCCTCTATTGGAATTTTCATCCTGCAAAAATATTTTTGGGAGAAGGGGGCAGTTTACTTATAGGATTTATTTTAGGTGGATTAGCTATAATTTCTGGAAGTAAAATAGCGACAACTCTTCTCGTTATGGGAATTCCTATGCTTGATATGATGCGTGTAATTGTAAGGAGATTAAAGGGAAAACGATCTATTTTTGTAGGAGATTCGGAGCATATACATTTTCAATTACTGGCTTCTGGTGCATCTCAGCGACAAGCAGTATTGTTATTATATGGTATATCTTGTTTGTTTGGGATGTCTACATTTTTTTTACAAAAGAGTGAGCAGTTGGCGGCATTGAGTTTTCTTTTTGTGTTAATGTTGCTTATAGCGGCGTGGTTTAATGGACAAAAGAAATAGTTGTCGCTTGTTTGGCCTTGGGCGGCAGCAGTTCAAAATTAAATAAATATATATTGTTCTTATTAATTAGTTAGTAACTATGTTAACTCATTGATAAACCTATTTCGTTTTATAATTTTTTTATCCATATATATGAAAAAAAAGAACATAGTAAGTAAATTACAGATTATTTTTTTAGTTATATTTGTTTTTGGTTTAGTTTTTTTGTTTTTTTCAAATAAGAAATATGATGTAGTGCAGGTAAAGATTCATGAGCATACATTGGACCTATTGGTAGCAGAAACTCCAAAACAGAAATATCTAGGGTTGGGGAAACGGGATGAATTGGAGCCATATCATGGGATGTTATTTTCATATAAAAAGGATGATAGGCATGGTATTGTTATGCGTGATATGAGATTTCCTATTGATGTGGTGTGGTTAAAAGATAATAGAGTCATTGATATGGTAGCAAATGTTCCACTAGAGCCAGGGAAGTCTGAATGGGAGTTAATTCCATATTATCCACGTGCTGAGGTGGATATTATCTTGGAGTTCTCTTCTGGGGCTATAGAGACATATGGGATATCCCTAGGGGATGAGTTTATCCCTGTGTATGAATCAAATTAATGTACCTTGACAAATTTCTATTATTTGCTATAATACTCGCGTATCTTCTTATCTTAGCCAAAGGAGAGAAATTTAAATTAAATTATTATTTTATATGTTTGCTGTTATCGAAACTGGTGGAAAGCAAGTCCTTATCCAAGGCGGTCAACAACTTGATATTGAGAAAATTGAAGGACAAGTTGGAGAAGAAGTTGTATTTGATAAAGTATTACTCATTGCAGATGAAGATGGTAATGACGTAAAAATAGGTACTCCATACCTAGAAGGAGTCAGTATTACAGCTACTGTTCTAGACCAAAAGCGTGATAAAAAAATCCGCGTGGTCAAATTTAAACGAAAAGTTCGTTATAAACGTGTCCGTGGACACAGACAACACAAAACTCGTGTTGATATAAAAAGTGTATAATACTAAGGAATCCCGATAATATCGGGGTTTTTTTTATACAAAAATAATGGTATAATACATCTATTATATTTGTATTTATTTTCGTATTTATTTTCGTATGTCATATCCAGTGAAATATAATCGTTTTTTATATGGAGTGCTTTTAGTTGTTCCAGTTCTTCTTATTGTATTTGCAGTTTCTTTTCTTTTTCAAGATGTTGAAAGGAGTAGCGCAGCTCCACTTACTGGGGCTGATTTAGATCTTACATTATATGGATATGATGCTGGATGGGGTTTGTCAGATGATACTATTGATGCAAATGATGAAGATATTGCAAATACTAGTGGTACAGGAGGTTATGGTGATGTGGATTGGCCTGAAACAATGACTCCTACTGTTTATTTTGGACATGCTACAACGAAGTTTGATAGAGTGTATATAAAAGTTGATAGTTTAAATGGGGGGGATGATGTTAGTTTTGATTTAGAATATTGGAATGGGTCATCTTGGACTGATATTGATGAAACATATACAACACATCCTTTTTCAAATATTGGGACCAATTATTTTGAATTTTCTACTCCTGAAAATTGGGCTACTACATCTGTAAATAGTGTTACTGCATATTATGTGCGTATAAATTCTTGTGATACAGGTTGTAAAGGACCTGTAAATGTTTCTCAAATATCTCTTCGTGAATATGTCTCAAATACTGCACCAGTTGCAACAGCTATAATTACAAGTCAAACAGACGCTACAACTGTTTCTGTTGAGACAACAATAGCAGATGCAGATAGTGATGTTACCAGTCTGACTGTAGAATATTCTACAGATAATATAAGTTGGTCTTCATCTACTATTGGTATAGCAACAGAAAATAGTGAAGGAGATGGAACGACTACATCTACAGGAAATATTGCAGATATAGATACAGATAATGATGGATCGATTGCCTTAACATTTACTTGGAATGTGGGGGTAGATCTCGCAGATACAGATGACACTACCGTATATCTTCGTGTAATTCCAAATGATGGAACTGTAGATGGAACAACTGTTTCTTCTTCTGCATTTGCTATTGATACCGCAGACCCTAGTGCACCTTCTGCTCTTGCGACGACAACAATTAATACTACTTCTGTTATTTTAACACTTCCTACAACGACGTCTACAGATACAAATTTTAGTGAATATAAAATATTTTATAAAGCAGGCACTTCTAGTGTTGCTATTACAGATACGGCATTTACTTCTTCTTCAGATAGTAATTTAGCATCTTCTACTTATGCAGGAGCAACCACTACTACTATTTCTGGATTATCAGAGGGGACTGCTTATGTATTTAATATTTGGGCATATGATAGTTATGAAAATAGTACTTCATCTGCCAGTGAATTGACATTTACTACTAGAGCAACTCCTACGTCCTCTTCATTTACTGGTTCTGGGACTACTGATTTTAGTTCAGTATCAGATCTTACTGCAGTAGAAAACATGGTACTTGCTACAGCCAATGGACGTATTTATTGGAACACTGATGTAAATGCAAATGGAGAAGATTATAATAGTTTAGTTCGTATAGGATCTGAGTATGTAAGTGTGGATACTGCTAGTGCAGATAGTAGTTTAGATGCAAATGCTACTTTGACACTGACATTGGATGATGGGGGATCGAGTCGAAGTATTTATTATGCTTCTAGTTTTTATTCTTCTGCGAGTGAAATTATTTCAAATGGACAAGTGTGTAATGAAAGTACAACTCCAGCATGTACGAGCGTGTCTTATTCTGGATCTTCATTTACTTTTACAGTACCTCAACTAGATTCTTATGCTGTATTGGTTCAAAGTGGTGGTGGAGGATCTATTATGCATTTATTGCCTATACCAGAACCTGCTAATTTTCTTATTAATGGAGGAGATGTTTCAACAGATAAAAGAGAAGTAAATTTGGCATTTCATTTATCAAATGAAGAGGATATAAAAGAAATGGCAATTTCTGAAACAGATGATTTTTCTTCAGTAAATTATATTCCATTTGAAGATAATTATATGTGGACGTTATCTGAGGGTGCTGGAGAAAAAACAATATATGTATTTTTTCGTTTAGAAAATGGACGTACTATAGATGTAAAAGAAAAAATCAATTATATTCCAAATGGTGATGAGAAAGATATTGTAGAAGAAGTACTCTTTGAAGGAGAACCTATTGGGTTTACTATAAATGGTGGGGCTTCTATGACAGAAGTCCGAGATGTACGATTGGCGTTTAATATAGGAAGTGCCTCAGAAATGGCAATTTCTGAAACAGATGATTTTTCTTCAGTAAATTATATTCCATTTGAAGATAATTATATGTGGACGTTATCTGAGGGTGCTGGAGAAAAAATGATATATGTACGTCTTCGTGCAACAAGTGGAAGAACTATAGATATAAAAGAAAGTATTTTATATAGCCTAAATGGTGTAGATACAATAATAGAAGAAGAAAAGAAAGTTGAGTCAATAGCAGATGTTATTGCTTCTGGTGGGTGCCCTGTAAAGGAAGGTAAATCATATAAGCATCTTTATTCTGCCGCAGTTTATTATGTGACACCAGAATGTAGAAAAAAGTTATTTTTAAATCCAGCATTATATTTTTCACATTATACAAGTTGGGAATTTGTAGAATTGACTACAAAAGAAATTATAGCAAGTATTCCTCATGATAGTTATCCGTATATGTTACGTGGTCCTCTGGTAGAACTTCGTTCGGGGTCTTTAGTAAAAATTATTACTGATTCAAGGATATATCTTATATTAGGAACACAAAGGCATTGGATAATGACAAGTAAAATTTTTGAAGGATTAAAATATATGTGGAATTGGGTAGAAGGGGTGTCTCAAGAATTATTAGATGTGTATGAAGAAGGGGAGCCAATTGATACTTTTGAAACTCATCCGGTTGATACTATTATCAAATATAAAGGGGATGAAAGCAAATATATTATAAAAGAACGTCAGAATGTAGAGGGAAGCGGAGCTTATAAGGTGAATAGATACGATTATCGTGATGATAGAATTATTGAACTAGATAAGGAAAAGTAATATCAGAAAATAAATAGTAATACCCTCGTCACTTAGCGAGGGTATTATAGTATATTGAAAGAAAAACAAGATTGTTTGCGTATAATATATATGTATGGTCAGAAATTGTGAAAAAAAAACAGATGCAGAACTTGTTGCACTCTCTTTAGAGGATCAGGAGTATTTTTTATGTATTATTAGAAAATATCAACAGCCCTTATTACGCTATATTCGGCGTATTTCTGGTGTGCCCTATGAGGATGCGGAGGATGTGTTTCAAGAAGTGTGTATAAAAGTATATACACATTTGCATAATTATAATGAGACACTACCATTTTCTTCATGGATTTATAGGATTACAAGAAATACAACTATTAGCCATTTTCGTAAACGTAAACCAGTAATATCTTTGGAAAGTATGGATTTGGAGCGTCTGGCCTCTCATTGTATGAAAGAATTTGTGATTAAAAATGATATTATTGCTCCAGTGTTAAATAAAATGGATGAAAAATATAGGGATATACTTATATTGAAATTTCTAGAAGAAAAAAGTTATGAAGAGATTTCAGATATTATAAAAAAACCAATGGGGACTGTAGCAACATGGATAAACCGTGCAAAAAAACAATTTCAAAAATATTATGATATATTATATGGAAAAGAAGAATGATTTAGGAAAAAAAATATTGGATAATCTCCAAAAAAAACACATACACCCAATACCAAAGATATGGTTTCTTGGGAAAGAAGGTTTTTTCTGGGGGGCACTGTTTGGCGGGCTTATTGCTGCGATTATAGGAAGCGCAACGTTTGTTTTTGTATTATTTAGTCAAGATTGGGATGTTGGGTCACAATTAGCTCAGGGATGGTGGAATTTTCTTTTTCAAATATTTCCATTTTTTTTGGCAGTATTTATTATTGTATTAGCTTGTCTTATCTATATTTCTATTCGACAGACCTGTTCTGGATATAAATATCGTGCATTGTTTCTTATTTTACCAATAGTTTTTATCATTATGTCTGTTGGGGGAGTGATTCATTTTTTTGGGGGAGGAGAAAAAACAGATACATTTATAAAAGCACATATTCCTGCATATCATGATATGCATATAAAGCGTATGCGTATGTGGCATCAACCAGAGCGTGGATTTCTTGCAGGGAAAATTATTTCTATACAAGAAGAGAATGTTATTATCTTGGAAGACATGACAAATACTATTTGGACAGTGCATATAGAAGATTTGGAAAAATATCATCTTATTCGAGTAGGGATGCGCATAAAAATGATAGGAGAAATGTTAGATGTACATATATTTTCAGCAACAACTATCCGGCCATGGATGATGAGCGCAAAAGGAATATATAATAAAAATGAAAGAAAATAGAGGTAGTCTGCGTATATATATATGTGCGCACAACAATGTTATTTATTTTTAGCAGACAAGTATATGAACAATAAACTTTTAGTGACGGGCCTTGTATTAGGTGGAGTTGCACTTGCAGGAACTACATTTGCTTTTCAGGGACAAGAGAACCGTCCAAGTGAAGATAGAGATGCACATAGAGCTTCTATGCAAGAAGTCATGAATGATAATAATTATGAAGGATGGAAAACTCTTATGACAGAGCGTTATGAAAAAGCAGAAGCTCGTCATAA
>JABIGQ010000004.1 GCA_018650085.1 Candidatus Magasanikiibacteriota bacterium
ATGTATTATTTATAGGAACAAAAGAACCAAGAAAAAATATTGCTGGGCTTATAGAAGCGTATAAAAAAAGTAATGCATATGATATGGGGTACTCTCTGGTCATTGCAGGAGCCCCTGGGTGGAAGTGCCGTTTGGTCCGAAATATGATACAATGTACAAAAGGGATCGTGTCATATGACTATATTTCTGAGGAAGAAAAACGTGGGATGTATGAAAAAGCAAGCCTTTTTATTTTCCCAAGTTTTTATGAAGGATTTGGATTTCCTCCATTGGAAGCTGCGGTATATGGATGTCCTGTGATAGTGAGTAATCGTTCATCATTGCCAGAAATTATGGGTGATGCTGCGTATTATGTGGATCCATATAATATTACAGATATGGCAACGGGAATTTCTCGTATGCTTACCAATGCATCTTTACGGATGAAGTATGCTGAACTGGGAAAAAAACAAGTGGAGAAATATACTTGGGAGGATATGGCGAAACAATTACAAACATTATTAAAAAATATATGAACATAGGTATTGATGCCCGTATGATGAATCCTGGATGTGGGATTGGGCGGTATATAGAACAATTAGTCGTACATATTTTGGCATTGCCTGAAAGTAAAGAGCATACTTTTGTGTTATTTGTAAAAAAAAATCAGCTCCCTATTTATCGTATGCTACAAGAACAATATTCGCATGTGAAATTTGTGGAGGCAGATGTGCATTGGTATACATGGAAGGAACAAAGAGAATTACCAAAGATTATTCGGGGGTATGATATAGATCTTATGCATTTCCCACATTGGAATGTGCCGTATGCATATGGCGGACCATTTGTAGTGACGGTGCATGATTTGATTATGTATCATTTTCCTAGACCTTCTGCTACGACACTTGGGCCTTTGAAATTTTTTATAAAAGATAAAATACATAGACTTATTTTACGGCGAGCAGTAAAAAAGGCAGAACATATTCTTGTTCCTACCGAGTTTACAAAGCATGATGTTCATACGACATTGCGTATCCCAGAAGAAAAGATGACGGTAACGTATGAGGCTCCTTCTATGATTATGCCAGATAAAGAAGAATCTGCATTGGAGATATTAGAAAAATATCAAATATTTAAGCCGCATGTTATTTGTGTGGGGGCAGCGTATCCTCATAAAAATTTATTAGGATTGTTGCGTGCATGGAAAATATTTGAAGAAACATATGGATCGGATTATCAGTTGGTCTTGGTTGGGAAGAAAAGTGCATTTTATGATACTATAATGAACAGTGATGAAATGAAAGCTTGTAAGCAGGTGGTATATACTGGTTTTGTGTCTGACAGTGTATTGCGTGTATTATATGAGACTGCGTCATTGTCTGTTATTCCAAGTTTATACGAGGGGTTTGGGCTTCCTCCGCTAGAGGCTATGCAGTATGGTATTCCTGTGGTTTCTTCTGATAAAACATGTTTGCCAGAGGTATTAGGAGAAGCTGCTTTATATACTGATCCTGAAAATCCAGAACAATTGGCTTCTGTGATGTATACAGGATTAACAGATGAGCATATTCGTAATGCTTTGATTGAGAATGGAAAGCGGGAATTGGGTAGATATCGTTGGGAGACATTGGCGAAGCAGACATTGGTGGTGTATGAGGGAAAGTATTGATTTTTAGAGCATTATTTGCTATACTTTTTTAGTAAGAACTTAAATATACTTTTATGACAGAACTATTTCAGACCATTTTATATCAACCAATTTTTAATCTTTTTGTAGGGTTATATGATGTTATCCCAGATGTTGGGGTAGCGATTCTTATGATCACTATTTTATTGAAGCTTGTGTTGTATCCACTGACAAGTAAATCAATTTCAGCACAAAAATCAATGACAGATCTTCAACCAAAGATGGAAGCATTGAAGGTGAAGTATAAAGATGAGCAGCAAACACTTGCACAAGAAACAATGAAATTATATAAAGAGCATAAGGTAAATCCATTTGGGTCTTGTCTTCCTTTGCTTATTCAATTACCAATATTTTTGGCATTGTACTGGGTACTTCGAGATGGATTGACAAGTGATAATTTTGAAATGCTATATTCATTTATTCCAAATCCAGGGCATATCAATGCGGTATCTTTAACTGTATTTGATTTATCTAAACCAAATATTGTATTGGGAATATTTGCTGGGTTGGCGCAGTATTGGCAAGCAAAGATGTTATCTCTGAAAAAAGCACCAAAGAAAGCTGGTGAGGGTGGAAAGGATGAAAATATGATGGCAATGATGAATAAACAGATGTTATATTTTATGCCGTTTATGACTGTGTTTATTAGTACACAGCTTCCTGGTGGGTTAGCGTTGTACTGGTTTTTATCTACTTTAGCGACAGCATTACAACAAAAATTCATGTTCAACAAAAGTAAAAAGAATGAATTACCAGATGGTGTTATAGAAGGGGATATTGTGAAATAATCTTTATATCTATATATGCGTTTATCACTAAAACAATTAAAAAAGATGACAGTAAAGACTATGTCTGACATGGTGCTTGGTTCTGTGACTGATATTATTTTTGATACAGATGGACAGTCTGTCGTTCAGTATGAGGTGAAGCATGGGTTTTTTGAAAAAGAGTATTTGATTCATAGAGATCAAGTGTCTGGATTTGAAGAATATGTTATGCGAGTATATGATACCGCTGCACCACAAGAAAAGAAGAAGAAAGAAAGATTGGATATACCGGTTCATCCAGAGCCAGTAGCTATGAGAGAGGAATAAACATAAAAAAAAGGATCTGAATTACAGATCCTTTTTTATTTCTCCTAATAATATGATACACTAGTAATAGACTTGTTGCATAATAAGCTTTTGCTGCAAGTCCCATATTTTGCAACAAGTCTATGGTATGAATGAAACATTAAAAAAATCTATATATAAAACGCTTGTATATTTTGATTTATTTTCTTATCCGCTTACTCGGGAGGAACTGTATCATTATTTATGGGAGTATAAAGATGAACTGCCATATATTGATTTTTTCAATGCGCTAGAAAAATTGGAGGATGCACGTATTATCTCTACAGGAGGATATTATATGCTAAAGGGGAGAGAGGGAATTATAGCAGTGCGTGAAAAACGACAATGGTTTATAAAGAAGAAAATGCACATTGCAAAAAAGGCTGCACGATTGTATAGGTTTATTCCATTTGTGCGTGCTATGTTTGTGTGTAATCAACTACCAGTTGGGGTAGAAGAGGATAGTGACATTGATGTATTTATTGTTGTAAAAAATGGGCGTATTTGGATTACAAGATTTTTAGTGACAATTATTACTGCATTTCGTGGAATTCGCAGATCAAATCGTAATGTAGAAAATAGGATTTGTCTTAGTTTTTATGGCGTGGATACCGCGCTTAATTTTTCTGGGATTTGTATAGAAGAGTCTCCAGATATTTATTTGGCGTATTGGCTACAAACATTATTACCTATTTATGATTCTGGAAATGTATATCGTGAAGTGCAGTTGGCAAATAATTGGACAGATGAGTATGTTCGTATGCAATATGAATATAAGTTAAATACTATGTGGGGAGTTTCTGATAAGTGGTATACTCGTATGGTAAAGCGTTTTTTTGAAATAGCATGGAATGGTGGATATGGAAATATGGTTAATGATATGGCAAAGCAAGTCCAACAACAGAAAATGAAAAAAAACAAAACAAGCCTACAGCATGCGCCAGATTCTCGGGTGATTATTTCTGATGACATGTTAAAGTTTCATGAAAATGATAGACGACATCTTTTTTTATCACGTTGGCAGGAAGCCTGTTTAGATATTGCATAAATTATGAAATCTTCTTTTATTACATATATTCGCTCCTTGATGTGGATGTTTTTATTTCTCTTGCCTTGGCAGACTATATTTATATTTCGTCAGGTGAAGGTCAATGATTTTCTGTGGCCATACGGTACATTGGGATTTTATGGCGTCGAAATTATCTTTTGGGGCGTGGTGGCTTCCTTTATTTTTTTATATGTAAAAAAGCAAACAATTACTTTTTCTAGCATGCGTAGGAGTACGTGGTTATTTTTTTCTATAATTGCATTTTTTTTATACAGTTATCTTAGCATGCTCTGGGCACCAGATAATGAATTGGTACTACAGCACACCAGATGGATCATGCAAGGATTTTTATTATTTTTTTTATTGTCATGGAAACATATTCGGTTATGGGATATACTTATCCCGTTTATTGCAGGGAGTGCTGTCCAATCTATATTTGCTATATGGCAGTTTTTATCCCAATCAACTGGGGCATCCTCTACACTGCTTGGGCTGACAGAACATGTCTCTGCTATTGGTGGAACTTCTGTTATTGTCTCAGATACAGAAAGATGGTTGCGTGCATACGGTGCATTTCCGCATCCAAATATATTAGGTGGATATTTGCTTGTAGGATTACTGAGTGTTTTTATTCTGGGCTGGGTATATAATAAATATCTAAGGACATCGTCATGGAAATATGTATTGTTGTTTGTGACAATACTTCATAGTGTTGCATTGTTTATGACTTGGAGTAGATCAGCATTGCTTGGCTTGGTATTGCTTCTTTTTATTAGTGGGGTATATGCTTGGCGCCATAAGAAATACATATTTTTTGTTTTTCATATGCCAATCATAATTTCTTTATCTGCCTTTGCTATCATATACGCCCCTCTCGTATCTACACGTATATCTGGGGAAAGTATGCACGAGGTGCGGTCTTTGGTAGAGCGGGTAGATGGTGTTTCTGTTGCTATTGATTTATTCAAATCGGCATGGTTTTCTGGAGTGGGAGTAGGGAATTATACTGCTGCGCTTATGGCGTATGACTCTAGATTGCCAGGATATTTATTACAACCATTACATGTAGCTCCTGGAGTTTTGCTTATTGAATATGGAGTATTTGGGATTGTACTGAGTTGTGCATTATTTTGGTTTTTTTATTCTCTATATATACGTGAACAAAAAAGGTATCTATTACTTATATTGGCATTTGTCCCTATATTACTTGTTGATCATTATATGTATACAAGTATGGTTGGGATATTTCTCTTTGCCTTTGTGATGGGGGTATTAGTGCGTATGGGAGCTGAAAAGTCACATTCTTGACATAAAAACAAATGCATGAGATAATAGGTATATAAAGAACCTAGTGCTGGCATATTGCACACATCGCTCGCCATTTGATACCGTGGAACGACAGGCATCACGATATCTCATAATGGACGGCTTTATGAGCATATGCCAGCCTTGGGTTTTTTTTGGTTATAAAACTATGTCCCTCTTACAAATAGAAAATATATCAAAAGAATACAGTGGACAATGCATTTTTGATCGGGCTAATTTTGTAGTGAATAAAAAACAAAAGGTTGCCGTGATAGGAAGAAATGGAGCTGGG
This sequence comes from Candidatus Magasanikiibacteriota bacterium, assembly GCA_018650085.1. GTDB lineage: Bacteria > Patescibacteriota > Patescibacteriia > Magasanikbacterales > UBA922 > JAHJIX01. The sequence goes on from JABIGQ010000004.1 coordinate 5,424, forward strand.
AAATCTACTTTATTTCACCTTATCAATAAAAAAGAATCATTAGATTCAGGTAGAATATATATTCACGAACACACACATATAGGATATGTCGCCCAAAATGATCCATTTACAGGAGATGAAATTGTTATAGATTTTCTCATGGAGCATACAGGGAAACCTCAGTGGAAATGTGCACAAATGGCAGCAAGGTTTGATATAAAAAACGATATGTTAGAAAAAATCATTTCGTCTTTTTCTGGTGGATATCAAATGCGTATAAAGTTGATTGCCATGTTATTATTTGAACCAAATATATTGCTTTTAGATGAGCCAACGAATTATTTGGATTTATCAACGCAATTATTATTAGAATATTTTCTGCAAGATTATAATGGTGCCTTTTTACTTATTTCTCATGACAGAGAATTTTTGAAAAGGACTTGTAGGCAAACGTTGGAGATAGAAAGAGGAAAGTTGAATTATTATCCACGTCCTATAGAAGAATATTTTGCATATAAAAAAGAACAGCACGAGTGGCAACTGAGATATAATAAAAAACAAGAAAGAGAAAAACGGCATTTACAAGATTTTGTGGATCGTTTTCGAGCAAAGGCTACGAAAGCTTCTCAAGCACAATCAAAGATGAAGCAGATAGAAAAGATAAATACCATAGAAATTGTCGACCCATTAAAAACAGCAAGTATTCATATTCCAAATGTTGTCCAAAGAGATGGAATCGCTCTTTCTGTAGAAAATTTATCTATAGGGTATGGGGAGAAAATTCTTGCGCAAGATATTTCTTTTGATATCCAAAAAGGAGAACACATAGCAATAGTGGGGGATAATGGACAGGGGAAAACAACATTTTTAAGAACATTGGTTGGGGAGATCCCAGCATTGACAGGAAAATTTACATGGCGCAGGGGACTTGAAATTGCTTATTATGCGCAGCATTTACAAGAAATGCTTGACCCAAGGGAAACTGTAGAAAAGTATTTGGCATACATGGCTCATATGGATGTGTCTGATGAAGATATTTTAAGAATGGCTTCTAATTTTTTATTTGATGCAGATGGATTGAAGAAAAATATTTCAGTATTGAGTGGGGGAGAAAAGTCTCGTCTCTGTCTGGCAGGACTGTTTTTACAAAAGAAAGACATTCTTCTTTTAGATGAACCTACAAATCATTTGGATTTTGAAACAGTGGAGTCTCTGGCTAGGGCACTTGAAAAAACAAATATGACGGTTATATTTATTAGCCATAATCGTACATTTGTTAGTCTTCTTGCAGATGGAATTATAGAAGTAAAGAATGGAAAGATAAAGCGATATCTACATGATTATGATAATTATGTGTATCATCTTAGGCAAGAAATTCAAGAACAAAAAGAGCCGGTGCATGAGAAAAAAGAAAAGGTGCATATGCCAGAAGAAGAAAAGCAAGATAAAAAAGAAGTTGAAAAAAAACAAAAAGAGATTGAAGAGAGTATTGGAAAATATAATAGACAAAGGGACAGGTTGCTGCAGTGGTTTGAAAAAAATCATGATAAGCATAATATGAAGAAGATTTTAGACTTGCAGAAAGTGGAGGATAAAATTTCTGCGCTTGAAGAAGAGTGGATGGGGTTGTAGAGGATGTTTTTTTATATTTATTTTTTCTCTGTATGACTCCTTCTTGAAACGTTTCTTTTTCGAGATGAAGCATATCCGTTCAAAAATAAATATACTGTACTCTCAGTAATAGTTTTAGAAATATTTGTATTGCTATAAAATTGGCACTTGACATTCTACTACTATTTTATATACAATATGCTATACAAGTTATCACTCATGAATTTAGAGTGATAACTATAGACTTGTTTTATACATTATTTTTAATATAAATCTTATGGCTATTCGACCATTGGGGAACCGTGTGCTTATTGCACTTGCAAAGGAAGAGGAAGTAACTAAATCTGGGATTGTATTACCAGATAATGCAGATAAAGATAAGAAAACAGAAGGGGAAATAATTGCTGTAGGTACTGGAAAAGTATCTGATACAGGCACACCAATTGCTATGACTGTAAGAGTAGGAGACATGGTTATAGTAAAATCATGGGGTGGAGAAGATGTGAAAGTAGACGGGAAAGAGTATAAAATATTTGATGCAGATGATATTTTAGCTGTTATTGAGTAGAGGATAACGTTATTAAATAAATTTATTTTAATATGGCAAAACAAATTATATATGATGAGGATGCAAGACAAGCACTCGTCCGTGGAGTAAATATACTTGCAAATACAGTAAAAGTAACTCTGGGCCCAAAAGGACGAAACGTTGTATTGGATAAAGGGTATGGTGCTCCAACGATTACAAAAGATGGTGTATCTGTGGCTAGAGAAATTGAATTAGAAGATAGAGTAGAAAATTTAGGAGTTGAACTTGTAAAAGAAGTTGCAAGTAAAACAAATGATGTGGTAGGAGATGGGACAACTACTGCGACTGTACTTGCCCAAGCAATAGTACGAGAAGGAATGAAAAATGTAGTTGCAGGGTCAAATCCTGTGGCACTAAATCGTGGTCTTCATAAAGCGTCAGAAGTTATAGTAAAAGAATTACTTAATACTATTTCAAAAAAAGTAGAAGCAGATGAAATAGCAAATGTGGCAGCCATTTCTGCAAATGATAGAGAAATTGGTGAAAAAATTGCTCAAGCAATGCATGAAGTAGGACAAGATGGTGTGATTACTGTAGAGGAATCACAATCATTTGGTATGGATATAGAAACGGTAAAAGGAATGCGCTTTGATAAAGGATATATTTCTCCATACATGATTACAAATTCAGATCGTATGGAAGCAGAATATGAAGATCCATATATTTTAATTACAGATAAGAAGATTTCTTCTGTAGAGGAAATTTTACCAATTTTGGAAAAAGTTTCTGAAACTGGTAGAAAAGAATTAGTAATTATTGCAGAAGATGTAGATGGGCAAGCGCTTGCTACTCTTGTGGTAAATAAAATACGTGGGACGTTTAGTGTCCTTGCGGTAAAGGCGCCTGGATTTGGTGATAGAAGAAAAGAAATGTTGAAAGACATTGCTATTCTTACTGGCGGAACATTAATTACAGAAGAAGTAGGATTGAAATTAGATACAGCAACTTTAGAAAATTTGGGACGAGCAAGAAAAGTGGTTGCTACAAAAGAATATACAACAGTTATAGAAGGAAAAGGAGATACTACTCGTGTAGAAGCGCGTGTGGTACAAATTAAAACAATGATAGAAAAAAGTGATTCAGAATTTGATCGTGATAAATTGGCAGAACGTTTGGCAAAACTTGCTGGCGGAGTAGCGGTAATAAAAGTAGGAGCTGCAACAGAAATTGAAATGAAAGAAATAAAACATAGAATCGAAGATGCTGTGGGTGCGACGAAATCAGCGGTGGAAGAAGGAGTAGTCCCTGGTGGTGGAGTGGCACTTCTTCGTGCGGTAAAAGCATTAGATACAGTAAATATGTCTGATGAAGAAATGATTGCGGTAAATATTTTACGTCGTGCACTAGAGGAACCTATTCGAACTATTGCAAAAAATGCAGGATTTGAAGGTGCGGTAGTGGTAGACGAAGTAAAGAAAGGTTCAGGAAACTTTGGGTTCAATGCGGCGACTGGTCAATATGAAGATATGGTAGTTGCTGGAGTTATTGATCCTACAAAGGTTACGAGATCAGCACTACAAAATGCTGTGTCTGTAGCAGGAATGATCCTAACGACAGAAGCAGTAGTTGCTGACTTGCCAAGTAAAGATGATGCCGCAGCTATGCCACCAATGGGTGGAGGAATGCCTGGTATGGGAATGATGTAAATTGATTTATAGAAATAAAAAAGACATCCGTTTATTTGGATGTCTTTTTTTATTATCTTATTTTTTTTCTTCATTTAAATGTGCACATTCTGAATCATCTCCATCAACTTTTCCATCACAATCATTATCAGTGCCATCAGAACATAATGGATCTTGCCATTCTGTTTGAGGTTGACAATAGACAGGATCATCTACCATGCCTGAACACTTTGAATCAGTCGCTTCATATGTGACACCTGTGGGAACGCCTGCACTATTCATTCTTTCTATAAAATCAGGACTTACTTCACACATTTGTTCATCTTCAAGAGAAAAACATTCAGCAGCTTCAGGTGTAATTTCATGAAGTTGTGTTTCTCCTAATGAGTAATGTTCTTGTATCATATATGATTTATTGTTGGTGGTTTTAAATAGAGCTCCATTTTCATCTATCATTCCCTTAAATCTTGGTAAATCTCTCAAAAATTTCATTGTCGCACATGGAACTTTTTGTGTAGGTAAGTTAAGTGCCTCTATCATTTCTTTATTTTTTAGGCACCATGATTTATTTTCATCTGTCACAAGACAAGTTGTATCGTGAGAATTACTATCTCCATCACATGCATATAGTCCAGGTTCTAGTTTTGGTTCATTTGGATTTTCTTGTGTGATTTCA
>JABIGQ010000045.1 GCA_018650085.1 Candidatus Magasanikiibacteriota bacterium
ATTAGATATTGAAATACTTCAACCGCTAGATACAATTATGATCCCCCACCCTAAAACATCTGGAGTCGTTATCCTCATTCACTATTTAGCAAAACGACTAAATGATGTTCTACCAGGAGAACAAACTATAGAATGGGGTTGGTTTGATATAGATAATATCCCAGACAATGTTACTCCAAATGTTCATGCCGTTGTTTCTACATATAAAAACACAATCAATAATAAATAAAGCCTTATGATTTTCAAATCACTAGAGCATGTGTAATAGATAAATTGTGTAAAAGATAATTCATAATTTATAATTATATACCTATGAACAATATACTTTTAAAAAATCAAGATCCAGATATTGCAAATCTTATTGACAAAGAAGCAAATAGACAAAACACAGGACTTGAAATGATTCCCTCTGAAAATCATACATCTGGTGCAGTACTTGAAGCACTAGGAAGTAGGCTTACTGACAAATATTCAGAAGGCTACCCAGGAATGCGTTATTATGGTGGATGCGATATCGTAGATCAAGTAGAAAACCTTGCTCGTGATCGTGCATGTAAACTATTTGGCGCAGACCATGCAAATGTTCAACCACATTCAGGATGCCCTGCAAATATTGCAGTATACTTCGCACTACTTGATCCTGGTGATACCATAATGGGATTAAAATTATTCCACGGAGGACATATGACGCATGGACTAAAAGTTAATTTTTCTGGAACATTTTTTAATAGTGTTCAATATGGATGTCGTGCAGATGGATATATTGATATAGATGAAATGCGTAAACTTGCACATGAACATAAACCTAAATTAATAGTGTCTGGAGGAAGTGCATATGCCAGACAATATGAATGGGCGAAATATCAAGAAATTGCAGATGAAGTAGGAGCATTCCACCTAGCAGATATGAGCCATGTAGCAGGGCTAGTCGCTGGTAGTGTGCATCCAAATCCTGTAGGAATCGCAGATGTAGTAACGACTACAACGCATAAAACACTAAGAGGCCCAAGAGGGGCTATGATTTTATCAAAAGGAAATCCATCTACTCCACTAAAAAAAGTACCCCGCACAAAAGAAAATATCCCAACACTCATTGACAGAGCAATCATTCCAGGAATTCAAGGTGGACCACATAATCATCAGACTGCAGCTATAGCAGTAGCATTAAAAGAAGCTATGCAACCAGAGTTTAAAGACTATGCAAAGCAAGTAGTGGTAAATGCAAAAACACTTGCAGATGAACTTATGAGTAAAGGATATGAGCTAGTAACTGGTGGTACAGATACTCATTTATTACTGATTAATCTAGGAAATAAACAAGTCACAGGAGCGCAAGCAGAAAAAGCACTTGGTCGTGCTGGAATTACTGTAAATAAAAATACAGTACCACATGATCCTAGAAAACCATTTGATCCTAGTGGGATTCGTATGGGAACTCCTGCCATTACGACACGTGGTATGAAAAAAGCTGAGATGAAACAAATTGCAGACTATATAAATGAAGCTATTACACATATGGATGATGAGGCGACACTTGATCGTATTCATGGAGAAGTTACTGAAATGTGTGGAGCGTTTCCTTTGGCGATATAATATATATATTTACTATAAAAAACAACTGAAATTATAAAATCTGGTTGTTTTTTTGTTTATATAGTTATTTATGCTATAATATGTCAGCAACACAGCATTTACGCTGTTGTTCATTCACAAGAAAGGAGCATATGCGAAAAAACATATTGCTCGTGCTACTCATCCCTATTTTAGGTCTATTACTTCTTTACCTACCTGGATGCATGGAAGTACAAAAGTACAACATGCTTTCAGAAGAAGAAGCAGTAGAGCAAGTGACTCATCTTCAGATGGAATATGACTTTCCAGAAGGACATATGACCCTTGTCACCGTAGAGAAAGGGCATATTGCTGGGGAGTTTACTTCCAAAGAAGATATCACTGTCCAATTCGAAGTTATTCGAATTGGGAAAAACTCTTCTGCGGCATTGATGTATGATCCAGATTCTCCTAGATTCATTGCTGATGCTAGATTTATTTCCAAGGTAAGCGGAGAACATTTTGATGTTCGAGCTGGTGGTCATAATTTAGAAAAACAACTTTGGCGAGAAAAAACTGCTGACTGTTTTTTCAATGAATGTAAAGGGGTTCCTCAAGATTTCCGTGATAAGGAATTCGCAATTACAAGATATATTGCAAAAAATCTTGACACCATTAAGAAAGATCTCCCAGAGTTCATCCACTTTGAGGTTGATACTCTTATTGAAATGGGATCTTACAATCCCATGGGATTACATGGTGAAATAGGAGAACCAGAAGCATATGAGCATGAAGAAGAACTTTCTCAATACCCAGAGGAAGTTCTTCTTAAATCTGGTGGATATATACATAATGTAGAAGTTAAATACAAATATATATTTGGTAGCTCTCGTGCCCACCACAGCTCCACATATATTTACTCTTCCCGTGGGAATAGTAGATATAGTGCAAGTGAAACTTGTAACCATGGGACCTGTGCAAGATCATCACGTATGCGGTTTAGGTGTATAGAACAATCCCTAAACAGATACCGATATCTTCCACATTATGGAGAATGTGGCAGAAGTTCAAGAGATGACCATCCCAATCAATGGATGTGCTGTCCGACCGAATATGGACTTAGTAGAGGAAAACATGTCTGCAACGATGACACAAAACTACAACTAGATAGTGTAAGGGGACTTCATAGCAACCCAAACATGTCATACTGTAGAGATAACTCCCTCCGAAATCGCGTCCCTTCTTGTAGAAGCGCAAGATAAATATATATTTTTCTTGAACTAATCGGTTCTTTATATTTTCAAAGACGTACAGGACACTCCGTCTACAACAATAGAGTGTCTAACCCAATAAGTATTTTTGATAAAAAAGAATATTTATCAGGATAGAAAAAACTTTCAAATAGAAAGTTTTTTTGTTTATACAGTTATTTATGCTAAAATAACTTCACATACAAATAATATATAAATACCTATGACTAACTACACCCCAAAAACTAAACAAGAACAAATCACCCTAGGTGAAAAACTTGCCACCAAATGGAACGGCGGAGATATTGTATTACTAAAAGGCGACTTAGGCGCAGGAAAAACTACGCTTGCAAAAGGTATTGCACTTGGGCTTGGGATAAAAAAAGAAATCACAAGCCCTACCTTTACCCTTATGAATGTATATGAGCTAGATTCTCCAGTACATGGTATAAAACAATTTGTTCATGTAGACACATATAGAATGGATAGTGAAGAGGAATTGATTGATATTGGTTTAGAAGATTATATGGGAGACAGTGAAACACTGTGTCTAATAGAATGGCCTGAGAAATTAGATGTGCTTATAAAAGATAAAAAAGTAATCACTCTGGAGTTATCGCATGGAGAGAATGGAAGAGTCATAAAAGAAACTGCCTAGTTGGCAGTTTCTTTATTAACTTATTTATTTTTCTTTTTTTTCATATTGCTACTATCTCTTTTCCTCACAAAAAAACCAACCAATGATAAAATGATTATTACTGGTATTAGAAATAATAAATATTTAAGAGTATATTTATTATCACTTTCCACAGGTTCTTGTTTCCCTACAAACATAGACATCATCCCATCATAAAATGTCTTATCCTTTAATTCATATAATTTTTTTGATTCCTTTTCAATGGTCATAACATCAGCACTTGTCATAGCAAAAGATTCTGGCTCATACATATAAGCAACATTTGCTGGTGGCACATGAAACACCCCTTCATTTACCACTCTTGCTTTATATGTAATTATTTTTTCTGCATTATTTCCTAAATATTTAAGATAAATCTGCACACCATCCAATGTATAATCTTTATTTCCATACCAATACCAATGATCATAATAATTCCCAGGCTTTTCATTCTTTAAATTAGTATTAATAGGAATCATACCTGCTGGCAAAAAATCTTCAATAATAAGATATCGTTTTGAACTATCTAATCCAGTTACCTTTAAACTAACTTCCACAACATCTCCTATACCTATAGAATGATTTTCTCCTTTTTCATTTTTATAACTTCTCTCAACCGATAAAGCACTGCGTATTGCTTCAGCATTAGTATCTAAATTAAAATCTTCTATAACAAGTGTGGAATATATACGAGAAGTTCCTTCTTGGACTAATCTTAGTGAAGATCCTTCTGAAAGAATATCTTTTTGCGAAATAGAAACAGCTACATACGGATGATACTGATCAATAACTCCCTCTTCAATCTTTTTATTATCTAAATATAAACTATACCTATTATTATTTTGTAATTGATATCTATCTAGATACTCTACTAATGGTTGAATAACACGAGCTGTACCGTATGTATTTGCCCAATAACTTCCTTTTCTATTATCCAATAAATTTGCAACCACCTTATCTACAGTAGCTCGTGAATAATTCACAGCAAGTAATGCACGCAAAGCTAAAGCATTTGAGGCACTTTTTGACCCATATTTTCTTACAGCTGCAGCATCCCAATACAAATACTTATCATCTCCATTTGCTTTTTGTAATAATATTTCAATCCCTTCATTTGCAGCATCCATGAAACCAGCTTTTTGATTTGCTATAATGGCATATGACAATGCTTCTACATCCAACCCATCATATACTGTAATTTCATTAGTTTTCTTCCCAAGCATCGCTAACATATAATTACGATATGCCAGCACTTCTTGCTTGGTATTTTCTTTATACACATACGGAGTTGTACTACTATTCATTTGTTCAAAAAACTTAACACCTTTTTCAAACAATGCATCATCCACATCAATCCCTACTTGTTTTGCTCGAATAATATATTCAAAAATATATGTAGAAAGAGGCAATTCTGATTGTGAAGAATTCCACCAAGCCCATCCACCATCTTTATTTTGAAATAAAGTTAATCGTTCAATCCCCTTATAAATCATATCATCGAGCTTCTTATCTTTCAATGCTTCTTTAAACATATATTGATACTCTTTTGCGATAACGTTTGGGACAAAACGACTAGTAGTTTGCTCCATACATCCATATGGATATTTTACTAAATATTCCATCGCAGATACTATAGGCCCCATAGCATTGAGCGACATGTTTAAATCAATATCAATATGTTTAGTAGATGTAGCAAATGGGCTAATTTCATACGTATGGTTTCCATGAGCAGTAAAAGCACGCTTCTCCCAAAAACCAAATGTTTTTACAGGAATTTTTGTTTCTATTATATCACCTACATTATCATTTTTTTCATCTAATGCAAAAAAAGTGAAAACAGCATCTTCTTTTTCTACTTCTGGAAAAATAAACCAATCAATCTGCTTAAAATCTCCCGATGGAATAAATACTTTTTGTGTACTACTCACAACTTCTCCTGAATCAAATTCCAATGAAATATCAAATGTTCTATCTACATCACTATAATTATTTACAATACCAGAAACGACAAGTTCATCACCAACACGAAGAATATTAGGTAATACAGGCTGCACAAATACATCTTTTGTAGCTATAATTTCATCTTTTACTTGCCCAACTCTTGTATCCTTAGTAACTGAGACAGCTGAAATAACCCATGTCGTTAAATTATCTGGTAAGATAAATGTAACTCGTGCTTTCCCTTGCGCATTTGTTCGTACACTAGGATTCCAATATGCAGCATCTTCAAAATTGGAACGAACACCTCCCCCACCTTTATCATTATGTACCCAAATACCTTCAGCAATAAATGTATGATATGTATCTATTTCTAAATTATACACATCAAATTCACCTTTTTGCCATTCAATTGAATATACCTTTTCTTCATTTCCATCTCTATTTCGTAATATATCACCAATCTGTATCAATCCAGCTTCTTTCCACTCATCATTAACATATAAAATATGATTTGGCGTAATCTTTAAATTTTCATTAAGAATAAGATAACCAGCAACTTTTACATTATGAACACTGGTCACTTTCCCTCGAACTAACAAATTTTCTTTTTCATCTAAAAAAGTTAAGACAGTATCTCCTGACTGTATTTCTTCTATCTTTTTTTCGCTTCCATCTTCCATGAGAATCTTTGTATCTCCAGAAAAACACCCTCCAAACCCATCCGCATCACTATATTTCTCAAGAGAATGAGTCATGGATGTATATGCATACTGCTTTGACCAAAATTTATTAAAAATATCTCCGGTTTTATCCCCCACCAACTCATATAAAGCTTTATCTACTAACCAAATAGTAGATTCGGAGGGAACACCTTTTCCTGTACTATCACGTGTCGTTATATCAAGCATTACAGTATCTCCAGGACCATATGTTTCTTTATCTGTCTGTACATCTACATCAAGTTGAAATATTTCCGCAGATACCTTTACGCCTTTTACTTTTTTTCTAAAATATAGATCAGAAAAACTACTAACTCCAATGTTTATGTTAGGGATATCATAAACATCTATAGGGAATGAAACTATTCCTTTTCCATCTTTTATTGATACAATTTCAAATTTTTTCACCCAATCTCTTTCTACAGATACCAAAACATCTTGATTATCCACAGTTGAAGATAATTCAATATTTATGTTATCTCCAAGGACATAAGCCTCTTTATCTATTTCAATTACAATACCTTTATCCTCCGTATTACTATAAGATCTATAATTCCCTACCCAAAAATTAAACACTTTCTTAGTACTCCTACCATGCATGTCCTGTACACGAGCAATAATCTTGTATGACCCTTTTTTCACATCATTCAAATTCACAAAAAAATCTCCATCTATATTTGTTCTCTCTTCTTGTGCAGGAAGTGTTTCTTCTGTTTTCTTACAATTCCAATATTTTCTATCACTACACACCCACTCTGTACGATAAATTTCTATCGTAACATTTTTATCTTCTACACTAACACCATATTGATATGGAATAATTTCAAACTCAAGATTAACATCATTACCCGCACGAATACTATAATAATTATTTTTCTTAAAAATTCCATAATCAGAACGAAATACTCTGATGCTACTCGCAGCAGATACGTTATTTTGAGTATTATCCCTATAAGTAACTTCAATATTATATATATAATCATTATCTATAGACATGTTCTCTTTTTCTACATCTTCTAATATAATTTCTGCATCTCCATCTTTATCTAGTATCGCAGTGCCTTCCTTCACAATACTTTTAGACCCTCCATAATAATATCCATAAAATGACTGATATGGTTTCATCCAAGCAAACATTTGCGGTTCATTAAAAGATCTTTTGCTAATTTTATATGAAACTGTCTTGTTATTTAGTGGTTGACCAGAAAAATATCGTCCATTTACAGTAAACAGCACATCATCCCCAGCCACTATATTATCCTGTTTTACACCTACATCCAATGTATATTCTGGTTTCCTATACTGTTCTACTCTAAAACTAACATTTGCTGAAGGTATATAACTCCGCCCAGACCAATTTGAAACTACGGATTCTGCATTACTTTTTTTTATATTTATCGTATATCCTCCTGTATCTCCATATTTAGGCAAAACAAATTCTCCATCAATTGCCCCATATTGATTCATTGTTTTTTTATCAGTATATACCACAGTACGATCATTCCCCCATCCAGTAGAAACCTCAATATCTACTGCACCAGCAACCACAGTATAATCTGCATCCATATCAGTACGCAATATAGCTTTATAATAAACAGCATCCCCAGGTTTATATATAGGACGATCAGTAAAAGCAAAAAATCTTGTCCTTGGTTTAGCTTCTATAAACGGAGAACGAACATAACGCCCTATTTTTTCTCTATAATTTAGAAAAACAATAGACTCATGATTATCCGATTGTATTAAAGCAATATCAGCTTTTCTTATTTTTTTTGTTTTTGCGATCCCCTTTTGATTTAATGGGATTTTATCAAGTACTGTTTTTTCATCTTCTAAATTATATACAGTAATTACACCCTCTTCTTTACTATATTTTGTAGATAAATCTTGTGCCCAAAATATAATCTCATCTTGAGACTCATGTGCCACAACGCCAAAATTTGACCGTACTACATATGAAAAGATATTTGTATCCTCTCCAATAATATTCAATAAATATATTCCCTCCATCTCTACAGGTAATAATACTTTTTTACTCCTATAATATGATTTATCATTTTTATCAAACTCAACATCCACTGACCCAATAAATGGAAAATCCTGTACATTAATTTGATCCACTTCCTTTTTATAATTTCCAGCATCATAAATCAAATAATCAAGCAAATGTTCACTATCTGCCTTATATACATTAATATGTACTTCTTTTAAATCTTTATCACTCCCCGAAATATATATTGCCGGCTCATCTAGCGTACTTAATGATACAACATCCCTGCTATTTTTCTCCGCTTCAACACGAATACCAGGTCTGTTAAGATTTTTATCATCATTTTTTACTGCAGCATTTACCTGAGTATACCCATAAATACTTAAAGGTATTAAAAAAAGACATATTATACATGTGCTTATTTTTACACTACTCCCAGTAAAAAATTTATTCTTCATAATCTAGGTTATTTTAATATAGTATTATATAGCTATCATAACATAATTTTCTAAAAAATATAAATTATTTTATGATATATTTTCTCTCATACACAAACCACCCAACCGCCCAAATAATGAACGGAATACTCAACCACTGCCCCATAGTAAGCCCGCCAGTAAGTGTCTGATATTCTTTTACAAATTCAATAAAAAATCTACTAGAAAAATATAAGAACATAAAAAGATGTGTGATAAACAATGGAGTAACAAACTTCTTCTTTTTATAGACCATCCATAATATAAGAAAAATACTAAACGCTAAAATAGATTCATACAACTGACTAGGATGACGCATAAGTGCAGGGATTTCATGCCTAGGAAATTGGATCGCCCAAGGAACATTCGTTACACGTCCTACTATTTCTGAGTTAAAAAAATTCCCAAGTCGTATACACCCAGCAACTATTGGCAAACCCAGAGATACTATATCCATAGACTTTTTCCAATTCAATTGTTTTTTTCTATTAAATAATAAAAATGCAATAAGAAGCCCAATTGTCATACCATGACTAGACAACCCTCCGTGATGAACAAACAATATGTTCATAGGATGAGCCAGATAATATGCCGGTTCATAGAACAACACTTCCCCCAACCTCGCCCCTATCAACCCACCAAACACTAACCACATAACTAGTGACAATGCATCATCTTCCTTTAAGTCATTTTTTATAAATAAATGCCGAATAATAAGCGACGCTATGACTACTCCTACAGCTAAAAATAATCCATACCATCTTATAGCAAATGGGCCTATTTCTAAAAGTATTGGGTTTATTGTATTTATCATATTATCTTAATTTTTACTAACTATTAACATGTTCAAGATAAAATAAAGTTCAGTGTATATTCATATAATTTTGAGCTGCTGCCGCCCTAGGCCGAACGAGCTGAATAGCTACGTGAGTTTATGAGAAATTATATGAATATACACTGAACTGCTTAAACTAAGAATCATTGTTCTTCTGTTTCTCCCTAGCAATTCTCGAATACACACACCCACAATAATCCTGCCTATACACACCTTTTTCTTTCCCCATAGCAATACCTTTTTCCTGCCTCCCACCTTTTTTCCAATCAGCTTCCAAAAATACAAGCCCTTGTTCCATTGCATGAGTCAATCCAATGGGATTAATAACATCTGCCCGCTTATTTCTACCACTTGTAATACTCGTCGCCACAGTATCAAAACCATGCTCACGAGCATACTCCACAGCGCGCTTTACTCGCATATCAAAACATAAGCCACATCTACTTCCTCCCTCTCTTTCTTCTTTTAAATCTTTTGTAAGGGCAAACCAATTCTCAGAATCATAAGGCCCTTCCACAAATGAAACACCCGCCTCCTCACATAAAAGCTCCACCTCTTTTTTTCTCCTTTCATACTCTTCCTCTGGATGAATATTTGGATTATAAAAATACGCCACAACCTCATCAAATTGTTCTTTCAACTCCTCAAATAACGCAATACTACACGGCCCACAACACACGTGGAATAACAATCGTTTTTTTTCTTTCATATATTATTATAAAAAACATTACATATACTTCCTATGCCATAAGCGATACAACTTCATAGCAACCCACTCCTTACACTTATGTATCCTCCCTCGTTTTTTCCACTTAACATCCTCCAATGAAAAAGAATCCTCAATCCATTTTTCCATAATCACTTTCATCCTTTGTACAAAATGTTTATTAGAAATCTTTACATTTGCCTCATAATTATCATGAAAACTCGTATGCTCTAAATTACTACTCCCTATCATAGCCCAATCATCATCCATAATCACCCCTTTACCATGCATCATACTTTTTACCAATCGTACATTTACCCCCATCTTTTTCATAATAGAAAACCACGCATATGCCAAATAAGTAAAAATTCTTAAATCTGTACGAAATGGAATAAGCAAATCTACCTTCACCCCACGTTTTCTAGCACACCACAATGCATATATAAATTTCTTATCTGGGAAATAATACGGAGAAAATAAAATAACCCGCTCTCTGGCCTTCATCAATGCTTCTGTATACTTTTTTCTTGCAGTAGATTTTTTTTTATGCGCATCATCAAAAACAAAATACACTTCATCACTTGCCACACGAAATGTATACTTAAGTAAATGCTTTACCTCTTTTTTATCTCCCCCACAAATAATATACATCTTTGCAAATGCACGAAGTAATGAATGCACCACTTTCCCCTCTATCCGCACATGAATATCTAACCAATCTCCCATGCCCTTTGCGACATTTACCCCACCAATAAATCCTACATTTTCATCTACAATAAGAATTTTTCTATGCGTACGTACGACTAATTTTTTCCACCATCCACGATATCTTTTTTTCCTCTCTGCAAAAAAATGTAAATCCACACCAGCAGCCTTTAATGAAGCAATCCGTTTTTTCCCAAAACTCAATGTCCCAAATGGATCAATGATTACTTTTACTGTTACTCCTGCTTGTGCTTTTTTTTCAAACAAATCAAAAAATCGTTTTCCAATAACATCATCTTCAAAAATATACATTTCCCAGTAAATAGAAAATTGCGCCTGAACAATAGCCTCGTACATGCCATCCCAAGCATCTTCTGTTTTTGAATAAATTGTATAATTGGATTGTTCCATATTATGATACTATGACGTAGATACTTCTATGTCAAATGCTTTCATTTTCAACTGGTTACAAATTGTAACCAATTCACATCCTTCCTTTGCCGATAGGTACAATAATCTAGAAGTTTTATATTAAAGAGATCCATCACCATTAAACCACCCTTTTTCCTCCAATGCTTTTACCAAATCAATATCTAAAAGCTCTGCATTTAATAATGCAAACCCCACAACATCTGCAAGTTCTTTTGCTACTTCTTTTTTTGATTCTTCTTCTGGAAGAAATTTTTCTGGGCGACTTTTTTTACGATGGATTAAAATAGACTGAGTAAACTCCCCAACTTCTTCATACAGTTTTAATAAAGCATAATCTTTATCAATGCATATATCAAACTCCTTACCATAACGAATCATATTACGCACACATTCCTTTTGTACTTTTTTAAATTCCATAGAACATCACTATTATACATGTAAAATAGTCCCCTCAAACTCATCTCCTTCTAAAGCTTTTTTCACTTCCACTAAATTTGTTCCCTGAACAATCTGAACAGTTAATCCCATTTCCTTTGCCATATTACTTGCGATAGGATCAAATGGAGCATTTGCCCCCGGTGTCCATGTCGTTCCTACAATATCTGCAATAAATGTCTCCCAATTCATATCTTTTATTTTTTCTGCATCTGGGAATTGATTTGGATCCTTATCATAGACATGTGTAATGTTAGACAAATTCATCACTGTATCTGCCCCATGAGTTTTCGCCATAAGAACAGCATCAGCATCACTAGAATGCCCAGGTTGCCAGCCACATCCTATGATAATTGGTTTATCTGTTTCAATTTCTTCTGTAGGGTTAGAAATAATACGATCATAAGTATACCCTTGGAATACATGCTTGAGAAACTCTGCATTTATCTTTGTCGAAGCAATCCCCATCCAATCTAATGCTTCATCACTCATATCCACCACATCTTTTAATGCCTCCTGATAATACCGACACGTCGCCCCACCACCAGCAACAAGCACAAACTCCATACCATTTTCTACTTGATCTAAAATAAGCTGACGAAATTCTTTTAAAAACTCCGTATCAAACCCTGTCTTTGGGATAATAATAGATCCCCCTACTGATAATACTTTTTTCATAAAATTTCTACTTATCCTTTTTTAAAACAGAACTAACTACCCAACTCACAATCGTCATACAAAGCGCTCCCCAAAATGCAGGCATAAACCCTATAACTTCAAATCCACCCATAAATGAACTCACAAACCAAAATAACAAAGCATTAATCACAAAAGTAAATAAACCTAAGGTCAAAATTGTCACAGGTAAAGTAAGCAATACAATCAACGGACGGATCACAGCATTAATCAACCCTAATACAAGTGCCACCATAAAAGCAGCATACCAGCCCTCCACAAGAACCCCAGGGATGTATTTAGCAATAACCAAAAGAGTAGCAGCATTTATTAACCAACGTACAAGTAAACGCATATATTTGTGTTATTTTAGTAAATTATGCTAATACTATACCCTTTTTCCCTTGTTTTATCAAGCTATCTAGAGCTATAATCTTATATTGTATTATGGCCTCACTCCCACAGCTTCTACATAAATATCCTCTCCTAAAGTAACAATAACATCCCCCTGCGTATCTGTCCGCCAAATTGCACCGCCCACACGCTCTACTCGCTTTAATACTCTTCTAGAAGGATGCCCATAACTATTTTCTCTTCCAGCAGAAAAAATAACATGCTCCGGACTCACGGCTTCTAAAAACTCTGGGATAGATGCCCCCGAACTTCCATGATGTCCTCCTTTTAATATATCTACATCCAGAGGACCGTCATACGTTGAAAGCAAATATTCTTCCTCCTCTTCCTCTGCATCTCCTGTAAATAATGCTGTATTCCCATTATACTCTAAAGTAAATGCAATAGAAGCATTATTATACCCTGTATCTTTTTCAAACCCAGGCAAGATGTGATTTTCTGAAACATCATGATCTGGATAAAGAAAATGAATCGTCGTGCTCGCTATATTCCACACATCTTCCCCTGCAATATGATGATACTCTGCTCCCTCTCCATCCATAGCATTATCAAATGCTTCATAAAAAGACTGATCCTTTTTTACCCCAGTATATATAATATTTTCCACCTCAAATCGATCTAACACATCTATACACCCACCATAATGATCCTTATCTGGATGGGTCACAAGCATATAATCAATAGTATTATCAAAAAAAGGCATCACCCGCCCAAGCGCCTCTAATATCCGAGCATCTATAGCACAATCCACCAGCATCTGCTGCCCATCTGGAAATTCAATAAACGTCGCATCCCCCTGCCCAATATCTAAAAAAGTTATCTTCACTTGCCCACTTCCTTCCATCTGCCCTGCATGTTCAGTATCTCCACCATCCACTTCTGCCCCAACTTCTCCCATTTGTATATATGACAAAATAAGAAGGATGATAATAAGTAAACAAAAGATAAATAATATTGCTTTTTTCATAGGGAATTATGCTTGTGGTTTGAGTATTGTTGATATATAATAAATTATAACATATTTCTTCTCAAAAAATAAAATGATAGATTATGAAAAAAAAATCCTCCCTCATAATAATAACCGGCCACCCAGCCACAGGAAAAACCACTCTAGGAAGAAAACTTTCCAAAAAACTTAATATTCCATTTATCTGCAGAGATGATATAAAAAATCACTTTTTGATACCTTAGGAACCAATGATAGAGAATGGTCTAAAAAATTAGGCGGAGCAAGCTTCCACTTGCTTTATTATATAATAGAAACATTTTTAAAATCAAAATCACCCGTTATAGTAGAAACATACTTTCACCCTGTTCAAGACAGACCTACATTTCTAGAATTACAAAAACAGTATAATTTTAACCCAATAGAAATTAATTGCATTACAGATGTAGAGATAAGAAAAAAACGTTTTATAGAAAGAAATGAATCTGGGAATCGTCATGCAGGACATGTGGATCATGAAAATTATAATATGGAAACAAAAGTGGAAGAAGGAGAAACCATGCTCGATCTAGGAGGAACATTATTTTCTATGGATACAAATGATTTTGATAGTGTTGATTATGATGGGTTATTTAGTAATATTACTAGACTTATAAACCCACCACCAAATCACTAAATACCCCACAACCATTCCCCACCAAGGAACACGCACATCCACAGCAGCAAATGGAAGGCTGGCAAAAAAAGAAACCACGAAAACAATAAACTTCATCCCAA